>NZ_JAMYKZ010000016.1:0-131292 GCF_040317735.1 Mesorhizobium sp. M1399 | reverse complement strand
TCAGAGAAAGAACGGCGTAGGGCCATGCCTGCCTTAGAATGGGCCAGAGGAACGACTCGCGTATCCACGGAAATTGCGGAAACAGCGAACCCAGTCCGTAGTAGAGCAGCCAGAGCTGGAGCAGCAGCGGCGTGCCGCGAACAATCGTGCAGAACACCTTGGCCGGCACGCTCAAGATCGGCGGGCCGATCACCTGCGCCAGGCCGAGGGGGATGGCGAGCGCGATGCCCAGAGCCGACGTTACCACAAGCAGCCAGATGGTCCGCCATATGCCTTGCAAAGCCAGCGGCAGATAGGTGGGAAGCCAATCCCAGCGCATGAGGAAAATCGATGCCAGTACGACAACCAGCGCGATCAGGATCAGAGCTATGCGGTGTGGCTGCATCCAGAGCGAGGCCCGTGCGACGGCGTCAATGACCGGGGTTTCGGTCGCCATCAGTGCGATCCCGCGATCGACGGCATGCCGCGTCGCGCCCAGCGCTCAACCCGCCCGATGACGACGTTGGAGACGAGGGTCAGAACGAGATAAAGCGCGCCCGCCGCCATGAAGAAGGTGAAATAAGCCTTCGTCGCGCCGGCTGCCGTCCGTGTGGTTTGGGTCAGTTCATTGACGCCGACGATCGCGAGAAGCGCGGTGTCCTTGGTGGCGATCAGCCACAAATTTGCCAGCCCCGGAATGGCGAAGGGCAGCATCGCCGGCAGCGTTATACGCCTGAGAAGCAGGCCGGGAGGCATTCCATAGGCCCGCGCGGCTTCGATCTGGCCTTGCGGAACGGCGCGGATTGCGCCGCGCAAGACTTCGGTGGAGTAGGCGCCCTGCACGACCCCGAGCACGCCTATGCCGGCGACAACCCCGTTGATGTCGATCGCGGCATAGCCGAGCGCGGTAAGCAACTGGTTGATGAGGTCGGTACCAGCGAAATAAAGCAGCAGGATCAGCACCAGCTCGGGCACGGCGCGGACCACTGTGGTGTAAACTTCCAGCAGGTCACGGACCACCGGCCCGCCATAGAGCTTGCCATAGGCGCCGCCGACGCCGATCAAAAGACCAACCCCAAAGGAACCGAAAGCAATTCCGACGGAGTTTGCCAGCCCATGCAGAAGGCTGAGACCCCTGCCGTTCGGCGGTTCGAAGGACAGCAATTCCAGCGAACTGGCTCCGAACATGGTGGCGAGAACGTCGCTCAGCTTATGTCCCCTGGACTTGCGGGTTGAGGCGCCAATGATGCGTCAAGCCGACATGCCCACCGCGACGACGGCGGCTAGGCATGCCCGGCTTGACGCCGTTGCCGTCAGTTGGACTGCGACGCTTCGCCGTAGATGTCGAAATCGAAGTACTTCTTGGTGATTTCGGCATATTTGCCATTGGCCCGAATGGCCTTGATGGCGGCATTGATCTTGTCCTTGAGCTCGGTGTCGCCTTGGCGCATGCCGGCGCCGACGCCCGGCCCGAGCACTTCAAGGTCCGGCGCGACATAACCCTTGAGGTCGCAGCACGCCTTGCCTTGGTCCGACTTCAAAAACGCGTCGAGCGCGATCGAATCGGCCTGAGTGGCATCGATCCGGCCGGCGGCGAGATCCTGATTTGCCTCGTCCTGCGTCTGGTATTCCTTGATTTCCGCAGCGTCGGTGAAGTGCTTCTTGGCGTAGGCGGCGTGCACCGTAGACGCCTGAACGCCGACTATCTTGGCTTTCAACCCCTCTGGCGTCGCATCGAATTTCTGATCCTTGGCGCCGATCACCGCAGTCGGCGTGTTATAGTATTTGTCGGAGAAGTCGATTTCCTTCTTGCGCTCGTCGGTAATGGACATCGAATTCATGATCGCATCGATCTTCTTGGTTTTAAGCGCCGGGATGAGGCCGTCCCACGGGACTGGCGTCAATGCGCAATCCAGCTTGGCTTCGCCGCAAATGGCGTTGACGATGTCGACTTCCCAGCCACCCCACTTGCCGGAAGCATCCTGCGAGTAAAACGGCGGATAGGCTTCCGGCGAAAAACCCACCTTGATCTGTTCGGCGCTTGCCGAAAATGCGCCCGACAATGCGATCAGCGTGGCCGCGAGCGCCGTTTTGAGAAAAGGTTTCATTTTTCAGTTCTCCCGTTTTTTGGTTTTGACGTTCCCGTCTGCTTTTCTCGCAAGTCATCCAACATTGCGCAGAAACTGCTTCAGCCTTTCGGATTTTGGTGCGCCGAAGATCTGTTCCGGCGGCCCTTCTTCCTCGACCAGCCCGTTATGGAGATAGACGACATGCGTCGCCACCTCGCGGGCAAACTTCATCTCATGCGTGACCAGCACCATGGTGCGGCCTTCGCGCGCCAGGCCGCCGATCACCTTCAGCACTTCGCCGACCAACTCCGGGTCGAGCGCCGAGGTCGGCTCATCGAACAGCATGACGCGCGGATTGATGGCCAGCGCCCTGGCTATCGCTGCGCGCTGCTGTTGGCCGCCCGACAGATAGGCGGGGTAGACGTCGCGTTTTTCGGCCAGGCCGACGCGGGCGAGCAGCTTTTCCGCCTCGCCGATCGCTACATCGCGCTTGACGCCGAGCACATGCACGGGAACCTCGATGACGTTCTCGATCAACGTCATGTGGCTCCAAAGATTGAAGTTCTGGAAGACCATGCCGAGCTTGGAGCGGATGCGTTCGATCTGCTTGCGGTCGGCGGGCACGGTGTGGCCGTGGCTGTCGGCCTTCAGCTTTATCTCTTCGCCATTGACGCGGATGATGCCGCTGGTCGGGTTCTCCAGGCAATTGATGCAGCGCAGCAGCGTCGACTTGCCCGAGCCGCTGCCGCCGATGATGGCGATCACCTCGCCATCGCGCGCCGACAGCGAAACGCCCTTCAATACGTGCAGCTTGCCGAAATTCTTGTGCAGGTTCTCGACGTGGATGGCTTCGGCGGCGCCGTTCTGCACCGTATGCTTCAGGGCGGTGGCCGGCGCTGTCATCGTCGCGGTGCCCCGCGGAGCAGCCGAGGCAGTCCTTGCTGGAATTTATTACCCATTACCCGTCACTGGACAGCGTTCCGATTCTCAAGATGGACCGTTCCGCTTGCCTCCGTCAACCGCAGTTTTTGGACCATTGATCACGGCCTGCCGAGTGGCTATTGGCAGGAGGGAGCGCGTTTCAGGAGAATTTAGTGGGCAAAGCATACGGGTCGCAGTCGATGGCCGGGCCGCTGCAGCGCGTGCTGATGCGCTCCGCCGCCAGCGCCATGCATCGGGCCGAAGCACTGGAATGGCACTACGGTCCCGGCTTCGATCCGCAAAAAGCGGCGGCCCAGCATGAAGCGCTGGCCGGGCTGATTTCCGGCTCAGGCGCCGAGATCGAATGGCTGAGCGACGCCGATGACGGGCTTGCCGATTCTGTCTTTACCCACGATCCCTCGCTGATGACCGACCATGGCGCGGTCATCCTTGCCATGGGCAAGGCGCTGCGCCGGCCCGAGCCCGGCCTGCACGAGGCAGCTTATGGGCGCATGGGCATACCTGTCCTCGGCCGTATCGAGACTCCCGGCCAGGTCGAGGGCGGCGACTGCGTGTGGATGGATGCAAACACACTGGCGGTCGGCCGCGGCGTACGCACCAATCAGCACGGCATCCAGCAGCTCTCCAACCTGCTTTCACCCAAAGGCATCCAGGTCTATGGCTTCGACCTGCCGCTCTGGCAAGGCGAGGACGCCTGCCTGCATCTGATGTCGGTGATCAGCCCGCTCGCCGACGATCTGGCGCTGGTCTATGGGCCGCTCCTGCCGGTCGCCTTCCACCAGATGCTGCGTGCGCATGGCATTCGCCTGGTCGAGGGCGACGCCGACGAATTCTTCGCCTCGAGCGGGCTCAGCCTGAACGTCCTGCCGACCGCGCCGCGCCAGGTTATCGCCGTTGCCGGTTTTCCGAAGACGGCGGCTGCCATGCAGGCCGCCGGCTGTACGGTCTCGACATTCGAGGCCGATGCGCTGTGCATTGCCTGCGAGGGCGGCCCAACCTGCCTCACGCGCCCGGTGCTAAGACAATGACGACGATCGGCGAAGCGCTCATCACCTTGCTGGAAGCGCACGGCGTCGACACCGTCTTCGGCATTCCCGGCGTGCACACGGTCGAGCTCTACCGCGGGCTTGCGCGGTCGAAGATCCGTCACGTCACGCCGCGCCACGAGCAGGGCGCCGGCTTCATGGCTGACGGCTATGCGCGCGCCAGCGGCAAGCCGGGTGTCGCCTTCGTCATCACCGGGCCGGGGCTGACCAACACCATCACCGCCATGGGCCAGGCGCGCGCCGATTCGGTGCCGATGCTGGTAATCTCGGGCGTCAACGCCACGCCGACGCTGGGCAAGGGCCTTGGCCATCTGCATGAACTGCCGGACCAGCGCGGCATGATGGAGAAGGTGGCGCTGTTTTCGCACCGTGTC
This sequence comes from Mesorhizobium sp. M1399, assembly GCF_040317735.1. Taxonomy (NCBI): domain Bacteria; kingdom Pseudomonadati; phylum Pseudomonadota; class Alphaproteobacteria; order Hyphomicrobiales; family Phyllobacteriaceae; genus Mesorhizobium; species Mesorhizobium sp. M1399. The sequence continues at coordinate 126,882 of NZ_JAMYKZ010000016.1, read as the reverse complement.
ACCGAGGCCGGCGAATTGCCCGGCGTGCTCGCCCGCGCTTTTGCACTTTTTTCATCCTCGCGTCCGGGGCCAGTGCATATCGAGATCCCGACCGATGTCATGACCATGCCCGCCACCGGCATCGTGGCGCTGCTGCGGAATTCGGCCCCGCCCGAGCCGGGCGCCGCGGTGATCGCTGAGGCAGCCAGGCTTTGCGCTGCCGCCCGCCGGCCGCTTATCCTGGCCGGCGGCGGCGCCAAAGCTGCCGAAGCGCCGTTGCAGCGCCTGGCCGAGAGGTTGGGAGCGCCGGTCGTCCAGACCGCCAATGCGCGCGGCCTGCTCTATCGCCATCCGCTTGGCGTGCCGGCCAGCCCCAGCCTGAAGGCGGTGCGTGCGCTGATGGCCGATGCCGACCTGGTCATCGCCGCCGGTACCGAATTCGGTCCGACCGATTATGACGGCTATGGCGACGGCGGTTTTGTCCTGCCCGCCAATCTGATCCGCATCGACATCGGCGCCGACCAACTTACCAGGCGGCCGGCCCGGATTTCGATCCAGGCCGATTGTGGCGCAGCGCTCGAGGCGCTGCATGCCGAACTCGGCATGGGCCAGGCGCAATCAGGCGACGGCGCCGCTCTCGCGGCCGCGACGCGGCAAGCGGCCTTTGCCGAGATTGGCCCAGCTATGCAGGCGCAATTGCGCGCCGTCGAGACGATCCGTGATGCGCTGCCTGGCTCGATCATCGTCGGCGATTCGACCCAGCCGGTCTACGCCGCCAACCTCTATTACGATCACGACCGGCCGGGCGGCTGGTTCAACGCCGCTACCGGCTTCGGCGCGCTCGGCTATGGCCCGCCGGCGGCGATCGGTGCTGCCCTTGCCAGGCCTGAGGCGCCGGTCGTTTGTCTCACCGGCGACGGCGGCTTCCAGTTCACCCTGCCGGAACTGGGCGCCGCGCTCGACGCGGCGGCGCCGGTGATCTTCGCCGTCTGGAACAATCGCGGCTACCGCGAGATCGAAACCTCGATGCTCGATGTCGGCGTCGAGCCGGTCGGCGTCTCCCCGGCACCGCCGGATTTCTGCAAATTGGCCGAAGCCTATGGCATTGCCGCCGAGCGGATTTCCGGCGCCGGCGGCTTGGCGGACGCGCTACGGCGCGCGCGGGCGGCTGGACGACCCTACGTCATCGAGATTTCGGTTGAGTGATTGCGCGAAAGGCGCGACCTTCCGCATCGGCGGCGCGCAACGACGGAGCGGTCGAATATGACGGAAACACTGGACGGCAGACATATCGTGGTGACCGGCGGCACCGGGGCGCTTGGCGGCGCGGTCGTAGGGAAACTGCTGGAGCAGGGCGCGATTTGCCATGTGCCCAATGCCCACGCTGCCGCGCCTGCCCATTTTCCCTTCCCGGCACATGACCGCGTCAGGCTGGCGCACAATGTCGACCTCGCCGACCCTGCCAAGGTCGATGCCTTCTATGCTAGCGTTCCGGATTTGTGGGCATCGGTGCATCTGGCCGGCGGCTTCACCGCCGCACCGGTCGAGAAGATCGAGCCCGCCTCCTTTGCCGAGATGATGGACACCAACGCCCGCACCACCTTCCTGTGCTGCCGCGCGGCGATACGCTCGATGCTGGAATCTTCCGTATCGGGCCGCATCGTCAATGTCACCGCGCGAGCCGGGCTCGATCCGCGGCGCGGCTCCGGCAAGGTGGCTTACGCTGCCGCCAAGGCGGCGGTCGCCGCGATGACCGTGGCGATGGCCGAAGAGCTGAAGGGCAAGGGCATACTGGTCAACGCCGTGGCGCCCTCGACCCTAGACACGCCGGCCACCCGGGCTGACATGCCGGGCGCCGATTTCAGCAAATGGGTCAGCTTGGAAGCAGCCGCGGAGGCCATTGCCTACCTCGCTTCGCCGGCCAATCTGGCGATGAGCGGCACGCTGGTGCCGCTTTACGGCAGGGCCTGAAATTCAGGTCGGGTGCAAAAAAGGCCCGCCGGATCGCTCCGGCGGGGCTTTTTGTTTCGTTTACAACCTGCGCGAGGCGCAGTGTTGGCTTAGCTGCCCTGCTTCTTCAGCGCGGCACCCAGGATGTCGCCCAGCGAAGCGCCGGAGTCAGTCGAACCGTACTGGGCGACCGCTTCCTTCTCTTCGGCGATTTCCAGCGCCTTGATCGAGACCTGCAGCTTGCGGGTCTTCTTGTCGAAGGCGATGACGCGGGCGTCGACCTTCTGGCCGACAGTGAAGCGCTCGGGGCGCTGCTCGTCGCGGTCACGGCTGAGGTCGGAGCGCTTGATGAAGGTCTCGATGCCGCTGTCGACCAGCCGCACTTCCAGACCGCCATCCTTCACGCCGATAACCTCGCAGGTGACGACTGCGTTCTTGCGCAGTTCGCCTGACGTCGCCGCTTCGCCGACCGTGTCCTTGGCCAGCTGCTTGATGCCGAGCGAGATGCGCTCCTTGTCGATGTCGACGTCGAGCACCTGCGCCTTGACCATGTCGCCGCGATTGTACTCCTCGATCACCTGCTCGCCCGGACGGGTCCAGTCGAGGTCGGAAAGGTGGACCATGCCGTCGACATCGCCTTCGAGGCCGATGAACAGGCCGAACTCGGTCTTGTTCTTGACCTCGCCCTCAACCTGGCTGCCGACCGGATGGCTGCGCGCGAAGGCCTCCCACGGGTTCTCCAGCGTTTGCTTGAGGCCGAGCGAGATGCGGCGCTTGGCCGGATCGACTTCGAGCACCACCACGTCGACTTCCTGCGTCGTCGACAGGATCTTGCCGGGATGCACGTTCTTCTTGGTCCACGACATTTCCGAAACGTGGATGAGGCCTTCGATGCCCGGCTCCAGCTCGACGAATGCGCCGTAGTCGGTGATGTTGGTAACGGTACCCTTGATCTTCTTGCCGATCGGGAACTTGGTGCCGATCTCGGACCACGGATCGCTCTCGAGCTGCTTCATGCCGAGCGAGATGCGGTGGGTTTCCTGGTTGATGCGGATGATCTGCACCTTGACCGTCTGGCCGATATTGAGGATTTCGGTCGGATGGTTGACGCGGCGCCATGCCATGTCGGTGACGTGCAGCAGGCCGTCGATGCCGCCGAGGTCGACGAACGCACCATAGTCGGTGATGTTCTTGACGACGCCTTCGACCACCTGGCCTTCTTCGAGGTTCTGCACGATTTCCGAACGCTGTTCGGCGCGGCTTTCCTCGAGTACGGTGCGGCGCGACACCACGATGTTGCCGCGGCGGCGATCCATCTTGAGGATCTCGAAGGGCTGCGGGTTGTGCATCAGCGGCGAGACGTCGCGGATCGGGCGGATATCGACCTGGCTGCGCGGCAGGAAAGCCACGGCACCGTCGAGGTCGACGGTGAACCCGCCCTTGACCTGGTTGAAGATGACGCCTTCGACGCGTTCGCCCTTGGTGAACTTCTCTTCGAGACGGACCCAGCTCTCTTCGCGGCGGGCCTTTTCACGCGACAGCATGGCTTCGCCAAGCGCGTTCTCGATACGCTCGACATAGACCTCGACCGTGTCGCCGACCTTGAGCGTCGTGTCCTTACCCTTGACGCCGAATTCCTTCAGCGGCACGCGGCCTTCGACCTTGAGGCCGACGTCGATGATGGCCATGTCCTTCTCAATGGCGGTGATGATGCCCTTGACGACCTGGCCTTCGCCGGAATGGCCGGCGGAAAATGATTCTTCGAGCAGGCTCGCGAAATCATCGCGAGTGGGATTTGCAACTGACATAGTTTCTCCTGGAATGCCCCGCAATCTGTCGCGGGGCGGGCGCCGTGGGTTAGCGTTGCGTTGGCCTGCCGGCGTTCCGGGCAAAAAGCCCTGGCCGCCTTTGGGCGGCAATTCCGGCGCATGAAGAATGCTGGCAGGCTGGTCCATGCCCGATATGGGAATTCTTTTTGTCGCCGGCAATCGGCGGCGGCAGGAAAACCCGGCTCAGGCTTCGTTTCTCTTGGCCAGGACGTCATCGATGATCGCCCGAGCTGCCAGAAACGCGGCTTCTATAGCCATTTCCGACGTGTCGAGCAAGTGCGCATCGGCTGCCGGTTTCAAGGGCGAGTCCATGCGGCCCATGTCGCGCTCGTCGCGACGCACGATATCGGCAAGGATTTCATCGAAATTGGCAGTGCCGCCGATGCTCTCGATTTCGTCCAGCCGCCGCTTTGCCCGCACCTCGGCACTGGCCGTGACATAGAGTTTTACGTCGGCATCGGGACAGACGACAGTGCCGATGTCGCGGCCGTCGAGCACCGCGCCCGGCGGGGTTTTTGCAAAGTCGCGCTGCTTGTCGACCAGGATGCGCCGCACCGACGGGATGACAGCCACTTTCGAGGCAGCCTCTCCGACGGCGTGTGCCGAAAGCACGGCGCGGTCGAGCTTTGCCAGATCGACCTGACGAGCCGCGGTTTCAGCGGCCGAGACATTGTCGAGCGGCAGGCCGAGCCGGAGCAGCGAGTGCGCCACCGCGCGATAGGTGAGGCCGGTGTCGAGCAGGTTTAGCCGGTAGTGATCGGCGAGCCGTCGGGCAAGGGTGCCCTTTCCAGCGCCTGCAGGGCCGTCGATGGCGATGGTGAAGCCTGTCGTCATTCGAAACCTCGATGCAAGTGCCTCACTCCATCGGCGCTCGAAGTCAACCGCGTTGACCTCCGAGGCCTCGAACTGATTGTCGGAATTGATCTCTGTGAGATCGGGAAAGCCTTCTACGGAATTTCTGGTGCCCCCGATCTCGATATCCTCCGACCCGTCGAGGGCAGCGCCGCGAATGGCAAAACCCACGGAGCCATCGGTATAGAACTCGATAGTCCGGTTCTGGAAATTGTCGTCGGCAACTTCATACCAGAGATGGGACGGCTCCCCCGGTATGCGATGTTTCCAATGAACGTAAAAGTATCTCACTCGATCTCCGCACCCAGCCCCTTCATCAGCCCCATGAATTCCGGAAAGCTCGTTGCGATCATCGCCTGGTCGTCGATGGTTACCGGTTTTTCCGTCGCCAGCCCCATCACCAGGAAGCTCATGGCGATGCGGTGGTCGAGATGGGTCTGGACGATGGTGCCCTGTCCGTTGGGATGCTGGCCGAGGCCCTTGCCGCCCGGTTTTCCGCGCACGACAAGCGCGGCCTCGCCTTCGCTGCAGTCCACACCGTTGAGCTTCAGCCCTTCGGCCACCGCCGACAGCCGGTCGGATTCCTTCACGCGCAGCTCTTCCAGGCCAAGCATCAGCGTTTCGCCCTCGGCGAAGCTGGCCGCCACGGCAAGCACCGGATATTCGTCGATCATGGTCGGCGCCCGTTCGGGCGGTACGGTGACGCCTTTCAGTTCGGAATAGCGCACGCGCAGGTCGGCAACATCCTCGCCGCCTTCATTGCGGCGGTCGAGAATGTCGATCCGGGCGCCCATTTCTTGCAGCGTCAAAAGAAGCCCCGTGCGCGTCGGGTTCATCAGCACGTTTTCGATGGTGATGTCCGAGCCCGGCACGATCAGCGCCGCCACCAGCGGAAAGCCGGCCGAGGAGGGGTCGCCAGGCACCGCGATGGTCTGGCCGGTGAGCTTGCCCTGGCCTTCGATGAAAATGTGGCGCACGCCGCGCTCGTCGGTCTCGACCGACAGATTGGCGCCGAATCCCTTGAGCATCTTTTCGGTGTGGTCGCGCGTCATCACCGGCTCGATGACGGTGGTGATGCCCGGCGTGTTCAGCCCCGCCAGCAGCACCGCCGACTTGACCTGCGCCGATGCCATCGGCACGCGGTAGGTGATCGGCGCGGCGTGCTTGGGCCCGCGCAGCGTGATCGGCATGCGGTCGCCGGGTGTCGCCTTCAGCACCTGCACGCCCATCTGGCGAAGCGGTTCGAGCACGCGGCCCATCGGCCGGCCGGACAGCGAGGCGTCGCCGATGAAGGTGGTTTCCATGTCATAGGTGCCGACCAGGCCCATGGTGAGGCGGGAGCCCGTGCCGGCATTGCCGAAATCGAGCGGGCCCTCCGGTTGCAGCAGCGCGCCATTGCCGGTTCCGCGGATCACCCACTCAGTGCCATGCTTCTCGATATGAGCGCCCATCGCCTTCATGGCAGCGCCCGTACGCATCACGTCCTCGCCTTCCAGTAGTCCGGTGATGCGGGTTTCGCCGGAGGCCAGCCCGCCAAACATGAAGGAACGGTGCGAGATCGACTTGTCGCCCGGCACCCGTGCCGCGCCGGAAAGACCAGATGATTTTCGGGCGGTGGCCTGCTTCGGGGCGGCAGTGTGCGACATGGTTCTTTCCTGGAAACGCCGGCGGCCGGCCATTTTCTTGTGGTTTGCGCGGTCTCCTATCATGGCGGATCGAGATGGTCATCCCCTTGGTACGAAGGCCTTCGAATTCAAGCTTTTTGGGACGCCGGCTTTTCGCTTTGACAGCGCCGTAAACTCTGGTTAAGGGGACCAAACTTTCATCGACGAGGCTTGCTGTGGCAAAACCCGAACTTGGCACCAAACGCATCGACCCGGAGACGGGTCGAAAATTCTATGACTTGAACAAGGACCCGATCGTCTCGCCTTACACGGGCAAGAGCTATCCGCGCTCCTATTTCGAGGAAGGCAAGATAGCCGCCCTCGAGGAGGAAGAGGAAGTTGCCGAGAAGGAAGTGGACGCCGAAGAGGAAGAGGGCGTCGAGGTCGTCTCTCTCGAAGAGGCGGACGAGGACGCGAAGGCCGACGAGCTTCCCGATCTCGGCGATGACGAGGACGACGTTGACCTTGGCGATGACGAGGATGACACGTTCCTTGCCGACGAGGAGGAAGAAGACGACGACGTTGCCGACATGATCGGCGTCGGCGAAGACGACGACGAAGTCTGAGCGAACCGCATTCGCCGGCTTTCGCGGCGCTGCCTAGAAAAAGCGGTTCTTGAAGGCTTGATATTGACTGAAGGCGGGGTTAGAAGCCGCCTGCACTAACGACGCGGTCTCAACCCGCGCCGGATCTCTTCGCCGGAAACGGCGCCGGCGAACTGCCGGAGTGGGGCCATAGCTCAGTTGGGAGAGCGCTTGAATGGCATTCAAGAGGTCGTCGGTTCGATTCCGATTGGCTCCACCAAAAGTTCTTTCACGTTTTCAGAAAATTAGTTTCCACCCCCTCAGGGGCCTTGCCTTGGAAAGGTCCGGGGCACCGCCAGCGCACCGCACAAAACATTTTTCAGGTCCGAAGCAGCAATGCCTGACAGCGGTGGACGAGATATCGATCTTGGCGCCAGTAGCTTGCGTTCATGCACGCCCGGCGGCAAGGATATCGCGGCAACATCGTATGTGGGGGCAATATGGAATCGGAAAACTCGCTGCTCGGGATCTTCATCTCCTGGATGCCGATGCTGATTTATCTCGCAGCAAGCCTTTGGGTTTCTATCTGGCTCACGTTCAAACTCATCCACGTTCAGCAAGCGATGGTGCAGGCGCAAGAAGGCATCTTGACCAAGTTGACTGATATCGACAACCGCATGTCTGGTAAGCCGAGCCAAGACTGAGGTCCGAAGCTACTGTTCCCCAACTGTTTTCAGCTGCAGCGGTCGACCGGGATACCGCTAATTATACCGGCCAATTGGATGCGGTGGCTCGACGGCGCCCGGTATCGCCACATGAAAATCGGTCTTTTGGACTAACGCTTCATTTTGTCGATACGCTCGCTAAGAGCCTTCACCGCTGCCGTATTTTCCCGAATTTCTTTGGCGATCTCTTTCGCGGCGTTTGCCATGACGATCCTTGAGCGGTTTGCCATCCAAAGCAGAAACGCCATAAGAATCAGGAAAGGGATGCCAACGAGAAGTGCTCGCATTATTGCAGCTTGGTGGCTCATTTCGCTTTCTCCGAGTCGTAGGCTGCCACGCCGTCGACGATCTTCGTGATGTGCTGAGCTTCTGCCATCGGTTCCCTCTTCAGCTGTGACGGACGCCAGCGATAATCGCGTTTATCGGTAGTCACCCCCAAGCCGGAATCGATTCCCTTTTGGGCCGAGGCCGAGCGGCTTCAATTCGTCCAGATCGAACACTGAACCACTTGACCCGTTGCCTGATCACGAACCCTTTTCGAAAACACGCGATGGAGGCCCATTGCGCGTGATCTAGCTTCCTTCGTCGCAACGTAATCGGGATAGCCGACATGCCACTGCCAGAGGAAGTTTGGTGGGGCAGGTTTCCACGTAACCTTGGATCCAAAGGCCGCATTGTCCGGATCTGTTCTATCGAACCGGCAGTCGACGGCTACGGGCATCATGCCCTTCTTAGCCATTGCGTCGGAAACCCCGTAAGCAGTTCGCTTCGTAAGCCATCCATCCGCGCCGCTAGTCGAAACTGTAGTGCACCCTGCCAGAGATATGCTCGACATCAAAAGCCCGATGGCCAATGCGTTGCCTGCGAATGATCGCCGAGTGCCAACCTGATTCTGTTTCATACCCGATCCCCACAACTGAAAGTAGTGCAGGCTAGATGGGGATACGGCGCGAAACAAGGGAGCGCGCCTCTTCTTTGGTTCGGCCGGTCGTGCGCCGTGCGCGGTGCGACAGGCGAGCGGCGAGCGGCAAAATTTCAAACTGAGACACTATCTAACTGCCACCTAATACAGGTTCTTTGAGCTAACTCCCCCTGGCGCGCGTACTGGTCGCGAATCCCATTCGTCGCGCGCTATTGGAGTCTGGATATAGTGCGCCAGAATCCAGGGTCGCGTCCCGTCTGTTTCCGGTCTGTTTTCAGGCATGAAATTCCCTTGCCCGGGTCGCTGTTCCTTCACTGTTTTCAGTGCGCATCGGACACTGTTCCGCCGCTGTTTTCAGCGAGGGTGCCAACTGTTTCCTAACTGTTTTATCAGTTGCAGCGCTTAACCGAAATCGTCCATTAAATTGGACTAAGCCATCGTCGCATATAACTGGCTTGGAAATGACTCCCCCACTCTTTGCGCTCCCGGGCTGCCCGCCGCCTATCGCGGAACCTAGCTGAGACTAGTGTAGTCGGCCGCCCGGCTTGGGCTCGCCGGTCCAAAAGTAGTGAGCCCGTGCCCGGTCAGTGCATTTTTCTGGCTGTGGTTTGAACCGCGAGCGCCGGGTCTGAACCAGGCAGCGGGCTGAAATGACCGCTGAGCAAAACTCCGTTACTTGTTGCAGTTCTGCATATCCGACGTCATGGCGCCGCTGGGGGTATTGTTGTCGGTATCGCTGCCCGCCGTATCCTTGCAGCGGTCCTCCATACCGTTTGTCTGCGGCGTGGTGGCGTTCGTTGCGTTCGGATCGATCGTGTTCGGGGTAGTTGCGCTGCCGGTCCCGATGTTGCCGCCGGAAGTGCCTGTGTTGACGCCGGTATTGCCATCGGCGCTACCGGTCCCGGAGCCCATCGATTGTGCCATGGCAGATGTGGCCAGGCCGATAGCAAGTAGGAATGCAGAGAGAATTTTCATCATCTTAGTGTCTCCATCGAGTTGCATCGCTCTATCGCGATCTATACCCAACGAGAGTTTTTTCGAGATGTTCCGTTTGGCATAAATAGTGATCGATACAACCATTATGGATCTTTGTTGCTCGTCGTTTCGTGAATGCGGCTGCGAAATTCCTGCCGCATAGCGGCAATTTCGTCTGGAACCAAATCGAGCATGCCGCGTTATTGCGCTTGCGGGGAGTTGTGTCGGCCGCAGGGGACAGTTTCACCAAGACATTCAAGAAATCCGTGAGCTGGGAGGGGCGCTGTGAGCGTGCTTGCATCCACAAGGCAATTGGACCACCGTCAAATACTGAACGCGCTGAAGGCTTTTCGGAGCGGTGATTTCTCCGTTCGCATCGATAATGTCTACACCGGCCTCGATTCCGAGATCGCCGACACCTTCAACGAAATCGTAGAACTCAACGATCAGGTCACGCGCGAGTTCGAACGCCTCAGCAAGGTCGTCGGCAAGGATGGCCGGATCGGCGAACGCGGCCGTGTCCGCAACGCTACCGGCAGTTGGGAATCGAGCGTCCGTTCCGTCAACGATCTGATCGAGGACATGGTTCAGCCGACGGCCGAAGTGGCGCGCGTCATCGGCGCGGTCGCCAAAGGCGACCTGTCGCAGACGATGATGGTCGAAATCGACGGCCGGCAGTTGCGCGGCGAATTCCTGCGCATCGGCAAGATCGTCAACACCATGGTCGGGCAACTGGCCTCCTTCGCCTCGGAGGTGACGCGCGTGGCGCGCGAGGTCGGCACCGAAGGCAAGCTCGGCGGCCAGGCCCGCGTGAAAGGTGTGGCCGGGACCTGGAAGGACCTGACCGACAACGTCAACGCCATGGCGACGAACCTGACCGGGCAGGTGCGCAACATCGCCGAGGTGACGACCGCCGTCGCTTCCGGCGACCTGTCGAAGAAGATCACCGTCGATGTGAAGGGCGAAATCCTCGAGCTCAAGAACACCATCAACACGATGGTCGACCAGCTCAATTCCTTCGCCTCGGAAGTGACGCGCGTTGCGCGCGAGGTCGGTACAGAAGGCAAGCTCGGCGGCCAGGCGCGCGTCGAAGGTGTCGGCGGCACCTGGAAGGACCTGACCGACAACGTCAACCTGATGGCAGAGAACCTGACCGGCCAGGTGCGCAATATCGCCGAGGTGACCACTGCTGTGGCGCTTGGCGACCTGTCGAAGAAGATCACGGTCGACGTCAAGGGCGAGATCCTCGAGCTGAAATCAACCATCAACACCATGGTCGACCAGCTGAACTCATTTGCCGGCGAAGTGACGCGCGTCGCCCGCGAAGTCGGCACCGAGGGCAAGCTCGGCGGCCAGGCGCAGGTGCGCGGCGTTGCCGGCACCTGGAAGGACTTGACCGACAACGTCAATTCGATGGCCGAGAACCTGACCGGCCAGGTCCGCAACATCGCCGAGGTGACGACCGCGGTTGCTTCGGGCGACTTGTCGAAGAAGATTACCGTCGCCGTGCAAGGCGAAATCCTCGAGCTCAAGGACACCATCAACACGATGGTCGACCAATTGAACTCCTTCGCCTCGGAAGTGACGCGTGTGGCGCGCGAGGTCGGCACCGAAGGCAAGCTCGGCGGCCAGGCCGAGGTGAAGGGCGTCGGCGGCACCTGGAAGGATCTGACCGACAACGTCAACCTGATGGCCGCCAACCTGACCGGCCAGGTGCGCAACATTGCCGAGGTGACGACCGCCGTGGCCCGCGGCGACCTGTCGAAGAAGATCACCGTCGACGTCAAGGGCGAAATCCTGGAGCTCAAGGACACCGTCAACACGATGGTCGACCAGCTCAATTCCTTCGCCTCGGAAGTGACGCGTGTGGCGCGCGAAGTGGGATCGGAAGGCAAGCTCGGCGGCCAGGCGCATGTCGAGGGTGTCGGCGGCACCTGGAAAGATTTGACCGACAACGTCAATGCCATGGCCGGCAATCTGACCGTGCAGTTGCGCGACGTGTCCAAGGTGGCGACGGCAATTGCGACCGGCGACCTCACCCAGAAGATCACGGTCGATGCATTGGGCGAGATCCTGCAGATCAAGGACGTCATCAACACGATGGTCGACCAGCTGAATTCCTTCGCCTCCGAGGTGACGCGCGTGGCGCGCGAAGTCGGTTCCGACGGCAAGCTCGGCGGCCAGGCGCAGGTGCGCGGCGTTGCCGGCACCTGGAAGGACCTGACCGACAACGTCAATGCGATGGCCGCCAACCTGACCGGGCAGGTGCGCAACATCGCCGAGGTGACGACTGCGGTGGCGCTTGGCGATCTGTCGAAGAAGATCACGGTCGACGTGCGCGGCGAGATCCTCGAGCTGAAGGACACCATCAATACGATGGTCGACCAGCTGAATTCCTTTGCCTCGGAAGTGACGCGCGTGGCGCGCGAGGTCGGCACCGAGGGCAAGCTCGGCGGCCAGGCGCAGGTGCGCGGCGTTGCCGGCACCTGGAAAGATCTGACCGACAATGTGAATTCGATGGCCGAGAACCTGACCGGCCAGGTTCGCAACATCGCCGAGGTCACCACCGCAGTGGCGCGCGGCGACCTGTCGAAGAAGATCACCGTCGACGTCAAGGGCGAGATCCTGGAGCTGAAATCGACCATCAACACCATGGTCGACCAGCTGAACTCCTTTGCCGGCGAAGTGACGCGTGTCGCCCGCGAGGTCGGCACCGAGGGCAAGCTCGGCGGCCAGGCACGGGTCGAGGGCGTCGCCGGCACCTGGAAGGACCTGACCGACAACGTCAACCTGATGGCGACGAACCTGACCAACCAGGTGCGCGGCATCGCCGATGTCGTGACCGCGGTCGCGCAAGGCAATCTCAAGCGCAAGCTGACGGTCGATGCCAAGGGCGAGATCGCCTCGCTCGCCGACACCATCAACGGCATGATCGAGACGTTGGCGACCTTCGCCGATCAGGTGACCAACGTCGCCCGCGAGGTGGGCATCGAAGGCAAGCTCGGCGGCCAGGCCCGCGTGCCCGGCGCCGCCGGCCTTTGGCGCGACCTGACCGACAACGTCAATCAGCTTGCGGCCAACCTGACCACCCAGGTGCGCGCCATCGCCGAAGTGTCGACTGCGGTGACCAAGGGCGATTTGACCCGCTCGATCAGCGTCCAGGCCTCCGGCGAGGTCGCGGCGCTGAAGGACAACATCAACGAGATGATCCGCAATCTGAAGGACCAGACGCTGAAGAATGCCGAGCAGGACTGGCTGAAGACCAATCTCGCCCGGTTCTCGCGCATGCTGCAGGGCGAGCGCGACCTGGCAACGGTCTCGCGTCTCATCATGTCCGAACTCGCGCCGCTGGTGAATGCGCAATATGGCGTGTTCTACGTGACCAACCGCGACGAGGATGAATTCTATCTGGAACTCGCCGCCTCCTATGGCGCCGAAAGCAAGGCGGAGATCAAGCAACGCCTCGATCTGCGCGAAGGCCTTGTCGGGCAAAGTGCCGCCGACAAGCGCGCCATCATGCTGGACAATGTGCCGCCGAATTTCCTGCGCGTCACGTCGGGCCTTGGCAATGCCGCGCCGGCCAACGTGATCATTCTTCCGGCTCTGTTCGAGGACGAGGTGAAGGCCGTCATCGAACTCGCCTCGTTCAGCGAATTCCGCGACACGCACCAGTCATTCCTCAACCAGCTGATGGAATCCGTCGGCATCGTTCTCAACACCATCGCCGCCACCATGCGCACCGAAGGCCTGCTCAAGCAGTCGCAGCTGCTGACCTCGGAGCTGCAGGCGCGTCAGACCGAGCTGACCAAAAAGCAGGAAGAGCTGCACGCCACCAACGAGGAGCTGCAGGAAAAGGCGCAGCTGCTCGAGAACGAAAAGAAGCAGGTGGAGAACAAGAACCTCGAAATCGAGATGGCGCGCCGTGCGCTGGAGGAGAAGGCCGAGCAGCTGGCGCTTACCTCGAAATACAAGTCGGAATTCCTCGCCAATATGAGCCACGAACTGCGTACGCCGCTGAACTCGCTGCTCATCCTTTCAAACCTGCTCGCAACCAACCAGCAAGGCAATCTCAACGACAAGCAGGTCGAGTTCGCGCGCACCATCAACTCGGCCGGCACCGACCTTTTGAGCCTCATCAACGATATCCTCGATCTGTCGAAGATCGAATCGGGTACCGTCTCGATCGATATCAACGACATGCCGGTGGTGCATCTTCGCCAGCATATGGAGCGAACCTTCCGGCAGCTGGCGACCGACAAGGGGCTTGGCTTCGCCATCAACGTCGATCCCGAGCTTCCGGAGACCGTCCGCACCGACGAGAAGCGCTTGCAGCAGATTGTGCTCAACCTCTTGTCGAACGCGTTCAAGTTCACCTCCGAGGGCGAAGTCAGCTTGAATTTCCGGGCCGAAAAGACTGGCCGTCACAACGGCTCGGTGCAACCGATGGAAGCGCTCGCTATCGCGGTCACCGATACGGGCATCGGTATTCCGCAGGACAAGCAGAAGCTGATTTTCGAGGCCTTCCAGCAGGCCGACGGCACCACCAGTCGCAAATATGGCGGCACCGGGCTTGGGCTCTCGATCAGCCGGGAGATCGCCCGGCTGATCGGCGGCGAATTGCGGGTCGAGAGCACGCCGGGCAAGGGTTCGACGTTCACGCTGGTCATCCCGTTCGACGGACCTCGGATGGCCTTGGCCCCGCAAGCGGCCTTGCTGCCGGCGATGGAGGTGGTCGCGACGACGGCGCAGCCGAGCCCGCCATCCTCCGAATTGCTTGATGACCGCGATACGATCTCACCGGAAGATAGGGTCGTGCTGATCGTCGAGGACGACCCGACCTTTGGCGGTTTGCTGCTCGGCCTGGCGCGTTCGGCCCGGCTGAAGGGCGTCCTGTCGACCGCGGGCTCTGGCACGCTGGCTTTGGCCCGCAAGCTGGTTCCCGATGCGATCACGCTGGATCTCGGACTATCGGATATCGACGGCTGGGTGTTGTTCGATCTGCTTCGCCATGACCCGAAAACCAAGGACATTCCCGTCCATGTCATCTCGGGTGCCGAAGATATCGAGGTGCTTGCCCGCAAGGGCGCATCCACCATTTCAACCAAGCCCGTGTCGGCGGACGAACTGATGAAGGTCTTCCAGGACATTCACTCCAGAAAGCTCCGCGTCCAGCGCCGCGTTCTGATTGCCGATACCGATCCCGAGCGCCGTCTCTCGTTGATCGAGGCGATCCGCGACGGCGTCACCTCGGTCACCGCGATCGGCCGCGTCGCGGCGAATGCCGACGACATCGGCATAGCCGGCTATGATGCCGTTGTGCTCGGCCTTGGCCGCTCGGCCAAGGACAACGCCCAGATGCTGGATGAGATTGCCGTCCTGTTCGGGCAGTCCGTGTCGCGACTGTTGTTCTTCGCGCCGCATCCGGAAGCGCTGCAACAGTCGCTCGCCTTGCATCCGGCATTGGCGGACGTTCCGCGGGCGGAGAATTTCGCGCAGCTGGCTCTCCTGATATCCGCAACGCTCCCGGGGCGAGGCCACGACAGTTCGGCAGCCGAACAGCCGGATAAATTCGACCTCGCCGGCGCAAAGGTCCTCATCGTCGACGACGACATCCGCAACATCTATTCGCTCACCAGCGTTCTTGAGACCTATGACATCCAGGTGCTGCACGCGGAGCGCGGTAGGGAAGGTATTGCGCTTCTGGAGCAGAGCCCGGATATCGACGCCGCATTGATCGATATCATGATGCCGGAGATGGACGGCTACGAGACGATGCGGCAGATCCGCGGCATGCCGGCAATCGCCCATATCCCGTTGATCTCGGTTACCGCCAAGGCAATGAAGGGCGACCGGCAGAAGTGCCTCGACGCCGGCGCCTCTGACTATATCGCCAAGCCGGTCGACCTCGACCTGCTGCTGGCCTTGCTGCGTGTCTGGATCGGCCGCTCGCGATCCCGTGTCCATCGTCCGGAAAAGACGCTCATGGCAGTGAACTGACGGCCGCTCGATGCAGAAACTGTCGAGAAACGGAGCGAGGAAGCTGGAGGTTATGGCCCCGGCGACAGGGCCGGCAAAGGCGCGCATCCTGGCCGTGGATGACGACGAGCGCAATCTGCTGGCGATCGGCGAGGTTCTGGCCCCTGTCGGCGAAGTCGTCTGCGTGCAGTCGGGCGAAGAGGCGCTGCGCGCTCTGCTGAAAGAGGATTTCGCAGTCATCCTGCTGGATGTGCTGATGCCTCGGCTGGACGGCTACGAGACCGCTGGATTGATTCGCCAGCGCGAGCAATCCAGGCGAACGCCGATAATCTTTCTCACCGCCATCAACAAGGAAGACGCCCACATGCTGCGCGGCTATGACGCCGGCGCGGTGGATTACGTGTTCAAGCCCTTCGACCCGGCCATGCTGCGTTCCAAGGTAGCCGTGTTCGTCGAACTTCATGAGAAGACGCTCGAAATCCAGCAAAAGGCGGCTGCCGAGCAACGGCTGCTGGCCCAGGCACTGCAGGCGCAGCAGGAAAAACTCGAGGCCGAGCGGGCGCTGCGTAGCGCCCAGGAGCGGCAGCATGCCATTTTGAGCTCTCTTCCGGTCTGCTTCCACGCAAGGGCGGCGGAGCCGCCGTTCGGCGCCAGCTTTGTGACTGAAGGGGTCGAACGCTTGACCGGCTTTCCTGCCGAACGGCTGACCTCCGATCCAGGCTTCGGCCTAAGCCGGGTTCATCCCGACGATCTGCCGAGAGTGAGGCAAGCCCTGCTCGCAGCCAAGGCCATCGGCTCCTACACCTGCGAATTCCGCTGGCAATGCGCCGACGGAAATTACCGGATTTTCCTCGACCAGGGCGTCCTGTCGAACGGTTCCGATGGCCAGAGGCCCGAGATCCTCGGCACATTGCTGGACGTTACCGAGCGGCGCGAGCTTGAGAACCAGCTGCTGCAATCGCAGCGCCTCGACGCGATTGGCAAGCTTACCGGCGGCCTGGCGCATGATTTCAACAATCTGCTTGCCGCAATTCTCAGCGGATTGGGATTGCTCGAGCGCCACGCCGAGTTCGATGGACAGGCCAGGCAAGTTCTGGAACTGACGCGCCGGTCGGCAAAACAAGGCGCCGAGCTCGTCAACCGCATGCTTGCGTTCTCGCGCCGCCAGACACTGAGGCCGCAGGCCGTGCGCCTCGCTGCGCTTGGCGGCACCATGAACGGGTTGGTGGCCCCGGTTCTGGGCGGCCTGATCCGTTTCGATTGGCTTGTCGACGACACGGTGTGGCCGGCGCATGTCGATGCCGGCCAGCTGGAGCTGGCGCTGATGAACCTGGTTTTCAACGCGCGCGATGCCATGCCGTCCGGCGGCACGATAATCGTGGAGGCGCAAAATCGAACGCTAGGCAGTGCAGCCGAGGATATTTCGGCGGGCGACTATGTCGTGGTCACCGTCAAGGATACGGGGTCGGGCATACCGGCCGACATTCTCGCCAAGGTCGTCGAACCGTTCTTCACCACAAAACCGGTCGGCAAGGGCACTGGCCTCGGTCTGAGCACGGTGCATGGCTTCGTCAAGCAATCGGGCGGCACGCTCCGCATTGAGAGCACCGTCGGCAGTGGAACATCCGTCCAGCTCTGGCTGCCGCGTTCAATCGAGCGCCCGGTGGAAATCGCCGACAAGTCCGATGCCGACAACACCGTCGTGAATGCCGGCGAGGACTATCCGTCGGTCCTGCTGATTGACGACAGCAATGTACTGCGGGAACTGACGGCGCAATCGCTTCGCCAACATGGCTTTGCGGTTACCTGCGCCGGGGGCGGTGCGGAAGCGCTGGCGATGATCGAGCGGGCGCCGTACGATTTCGATGTCATCGTCACCGATTTTGCCATGCCGCTCGTCTCGGGGCTCGAGGTCATCCGGTTCGCCCGCAATCTGCGGTCCGATTGGCCGGCGGTGATGATAACCGGATATGCCGACGCCGACGCGATCGCCGACCGGCCCCCCGACGTGCCGCTGCTCGGCAAACCGCTGCGCGAAAAGGACCTGATGGAGAGCATTCTTGCAGCGGCTGCGCGCGCCGGATCGCCGAGGGCCAAGCAGGCCAGCCGGTGAAAGGCGGACCATTGGAACCTGATCCATGGGTTGCCGTTGGGTAGGTCTCTGGCTGCGCTAGGATCGGAGGAGAGACTGATGGCGACAGCGGACTGGCCTCTTCCTGAACGCTTCACCTTTCAAGGGAACTCGATCGCCTGGGGCGCGATGGGCGAGGGCTCACCCGCGGTATTGCTGCATGGCACGCCTTTCTCATCGTCGGCATGGCGTAGAATTGCGCCTTTGCTCGGCCAACAGAGGCGAATCTATTGCTTTGACATGCTCGGCTATGGTCGATCTGATAAACCCGATAGCGACGTGTCTCGTGGCATTCAGAACGAGCTTTTCGCGGCCCTTTACGATCATTGGGGCCTGCGTGCCCCCGATGTCGTCGCGCATGATTTCGGCGGCTCAACAGCGTTACGCGGTCATTTGCTCAATGGGCTCGACTATCGGTCGCTGGTGCTGATCGATCCGGTCGCAATCAGCCCGCAAGGCTCACCACTTGTTCAGGCCGCCAAGAAACACGAGGCGGTCTTTTCCGGCCTTCCGCACTACATTCATGAAGCAATCCTGCGCGCCTATATCGGCGCCGCCGTAGCGAATGCGCTGCGCGAGGAAGAGATGGCGCTCTACCTCGCGCCGTGGCTGGGAGCCGAAGGTCAAAAAGCTTTCTGGCGCCAGGTCGCTCAGATGGATGACAAATACTCGCAAGAGGTCGAGTGGCGCTACGGCGAGATTCGTTGCCCCGTTGCCATCCTGTGGGGCGAGGACGACCAGTGGATTCCCATCGATGACGGTCGCGAGCTCGCGCGCCGCATTTCGAGTGCTTCCTTCCATGTCGTGCCGAACGCGAAGCATCTTATGCAGGAGGACGCGCCGGAAGCGATCGTGGCGACAGTGCTTGGCTTCTGGCGAGACCTGGAGGAGCGGGCAAATGTCCGCAAAAAACCGGCTTCGGCCGCTCGATCTCCATCGCGTCAATGAAGGCTTTGGGCGATCGGTTTGATCCGGTTGCCGATGCCAAGGACAGGAATCCACCCCTTAGCGGCAGTCTCGAATCGAAACGGTACGTTCGTATCTTTGACCCTAGCAGCATCCAGCCTGTGCGCAACACGGAGCGCCGGCCATGGCGCGCTCGACGGGCTGTGATGCGGTTGATAAGCCCTCTCCCCAAGGAGAGTCGGACATGACCGTTGCGATCGAGATGGGCCAGACGAGCGCGGGCGCCCCGGCGGCGCTGGATCTTGAGGAACTGCTGGCGACGCGGCTTCTGGTGCAGGGCAATTCGGGTTCCGGCAAATCCCATCTGCTGCGCCGGCTCTTGGAGCAGAGTGCGCCCTGGGTACAGCAGACCATCATCGATCCCGAAGGCGACTTCGTCACGCTTGGCGACCGTTTCGGCCATCTGGTGATCGATGCCGAGGAGCATACCGAGCGCGGCCTGCAGAGCGCCGGCGAGCGGGCGCGCATCCACCGCGTCTCCACGGTGCTCAATCTCGAAGGGCTCGACGCCGAGAACCAGATGCGGCGCGCCGCCGCCTTTCTCGGCGGGCTGTTCGAGGTCGCCCGCGACCACTGGTATCCGATGCTGGTGGTGGTAGACGAGGCGCAGCTGTTCGCGCCGGCGGTTGCCGGCGAGGTTTCCGACGAGGCGCGCAAACTCTCGCTCGGCGCCATGACCAATTTGATGTGCCGTGGCCGCAAGCGCGGGCTGGCCGGCATCATCGCCACCCAGCGGCTGGCCAAGCTCGCCAAGAACGTCGCCGCCGAGGCTTCCAATTTCCTCATGGGCCGGACTTTTCTGGACATCGACATGGCGCGAGCCGCCGATCTTCTCGGCATGGAGCGGCGCCAGGCGGAGGCTTTTCGCGACCTCGAGCGCGGGCAGTTCATGGCGCTCGGCCCGGCGCTGTCGCGCCGTCCGCTCGGTCTGCGCATCGGCCCGACCGATACGAGTCCGCGCAACGCGACCCCGCGCCTGATGCCGCTGCCGGAATCGGCGCTGGAGGATGCCCGCGCGATCATCCTGGCGGCCCCGCCGCCGGAAACCGTCCGGCCGCAGCGCCGCTCCTCGCCGGACCTGCTCGATCAGCTGATGGCGGCGAAATCGGCGGCGCTGGAAATCCGCCCCGAACCGGTGGAGCCGCCGATCAGCGCCGAGGATCTGGCGGAGCGGCGCGAGCGCGTCGACCGGGTGCTGCGCGCCGTGCTGGCGCAGCCCGATGCCGGCTTCCGCGTCATCGGCGTGCTCTATCAGGAGTTCGTCGTCCGCTGCCGCATAGAAGGCCTCGCCTCGGTCGTGCCGGACCTGCCGGAGTTCCGCCGCATGCTGACGCGCGCCCGCGCCGGGCTCGGCTCCGACATGATAGGCGACGATGCCTGGCAGGACGTCTCGGCGCGCGCCTCGCTGCTGCCCGAGGACATGCAAGGCGTCTTCATGATGATCGCCCGCGCGGCGAAGGAAGGCTGGCCCTGCCCGAGCGACGCCGCGATCGCCCGCGCCTACGGCTCGCACTCGCTACGCCGCGCACGGCGCCTGCTGACCTATATCGAGGAGCAGAGGCTGATCGTGTGTCAGCTTGACGGGGGCGGACGGCGGACGGTGACGCTCGTGGAGCTGGCCTGGGCGACGGCGCCGGGCGATCCGAATGCGGTGGAGGCGGAGCAGCGGAGTGCGGTGGGGTGAGGCGGCGGCCGAGCGCGGTCTTCATCATACGACGACGATTGGCGCGACGCAGATCCGCTATTGTAAGTTGTTCGACGCTACAGCACTCCCTCTTGCCGACGGCGCTTTACATATCTTCTAAATTACCAGCGGGTCGGTTTGTCAATGAAGAGATCAGCCGCGATCAACTGACGAAGACAAGAAATACGGCAGGACTGTAGCGCAAATATCCGCCGAACCTACGCTACCTCCGCCGATTACCCCTTCGGTTCATTCTGTTGACATCTCCTGCTTCTGGAGAGATGGTAAGATACTACGCGGCGGCCCTTTTTCCGAAGATTTTATTCTGCAGCTTTATCAAAGGATTTTGGCAATGCGTTTGTCTCGATCGCGCCGACTTATGGCCATCGCTTTGACGGCAATCGCAGCCGTCACCCTTCCCTCTTATGGACATGCCGAGGACAAGCTGCTGACGGAAGCGGTGCAGTTCAACGGTACGATCCTGTATCTCTCCACCAAGGTGCCTGGCCTGATCTTCGGCGCCGTCCGCAACGGCGAGACGGCCTTGGCCGGTTTCGGCAAGATTGCCGACGGGAGTGAAAAAGTGCCCGACGGCGACACAATGTTCCGCATCGCGTCCGTGAGCAAAGTGTTCTGCGGCGGTGTGCTTTCCTCGCTGGCGATCGACGGCAAGGTACAACTCACCGACCGGCTGCAGGATCGCCTTGGCTGGGACGTCACGCTCCCGGAGAAGGACGGCCGCGCCCTCCGCCTGATCGATCTCGTCGCGCAAGCTTCCGGCCTTCCGCGGGAGGTGCCAGTGGCCGAGGCGCCCCCCTCAGACCCTTTCTCTACGAACACCAAAGAGGCGCAGATTGCCGCCCTCAAGGACAATCCGCTGCTGTTCGCGCCGGGCACCGCCGTTCTCTATTCGAACTTCGGATACGACCTCCTCGGAGCGGCGCTCGCGAATGTCTGGAAAGCCTTATGCCGAGGTCCTTCGAGAGCGTGTCCTCGATCCCCTCGGCATGAAAGACACGGTTTTCAACCCAAGACCGGAGGACGAGCCGCGCCTGATGCAGGGCCATAACTTCGACGGCAGCCCCATGCCAATCGTGCCGACGAGCACAGCCATGGAGTGCGCCGGTGGATTGTACTCGACCGCGGACGACCTGCTGCGCTGGATGAACTGGCATGTCGACAACAAGCCTTCCGCGGCCGACGCCGAGTTGCGCCTTTTGAACCACGCGGCTTTTTTGTACCGGGACGGGCTCGCGTCGGTGATGGGGCTGGATGACGGTGGGCCGATGGACGCCATGGGTCTCGGATGGGTCATCATGCTCCCTAACGAGCATCGCCCGCTCATCCTCCAGAAGAGCGGCGGCCTGCAAGGGATGTTTCTCTATGTTGCGATTGCACCGACACGCGGCGTCGGCGCTTTCTTCGTCATGAACGAATTCAATGCCGCCGGCTTCATGGCTGGGGTCAAGACGACGAACGATCTCGTCGCAGAGATCGCTCCACGCTGATTTTCGCGCTGATCGGGAGGACGTGCGTGATGATTGGCGCTATGGAGGGGCCTGACGGACGGCATATTTCCCGGCAAGGCAAGCGCGACATCGGCTATTTCCGGCCGACCGCTTAGCCTCCTGAGGATGACCTTTGCCGGCTTCATCGCTGCTCACGGCCTGCTCATGCTGCGGCCAAGGTTCTGCCTCTCGCCTCTTCGGCATCCCGCTTTCGTAGCCGACCGCGAATGCCGCGCTGCTCGCAGTCCCGACACCATCAGCCGCCTCTTGGCGCAGCCTGATGCCGGCTTCCGTGTCATCGGCGTGCTCTATCAGGAGTTCGTCGTCCGCTGCCGCATCGAGGGCCTCGCCGCGGTCGTGCCGGACCTGCCGGAGTTCCGCCGCATGCTGACGCGCGCCCGCGCCGGGCTCGGCTCCGATATGGCAGGCGACCACGCCTGGCAGGATGTCTCGGCGCGCGCCTCGCTGCTGCCCGAGGATATGCAAGGCGTCTTCATGATGATCGCCCGCGCCGCTAAGGAGGGCTGGCCCTGCCCGAGCGACGCCGCGATCGCCCGCGCCTACGGCTCGCACTCGCTACGCCGCGCCTGCTGACCTACATCGAGGAGCAGGGGCTGATCGTGTGTCAGCTCGACGGGGTTGGACGGCGGACGGTGACGCTGGTGGAGCTCGCCTGGGCGACCGCGCCGGGCGATCCGAATGCGGCGGAGGCGGAGCAGGGGAGTGCGGTGGTGTGAAGCGGCGGGGCAGGCGCACTGAGAAAGCGCCGCTGGATCAGGCCGGGGTGAAGTCTGCTTTGCGCCGCATTAACGTCATTCTCCATTCGAAGCGCTCAGGCCGGAAGCTGCCGTGCGTAAGACGCCCAGTCATTGCCCGCCGCGGATAAGTTTGCAGCTGGACAATAATGGCCAGCCGGGGCGATCCCCGGTATTTAGCGTTGCTTCGGCGAGTCAATACTGAGCCTGCGCTTACGCGTCATTCCTCTCGACAAGACCAACGGCTGGATGCGATCGAGCGCAGGCGGGTTCAGTTGGTGCTGGTTGTGGCGGTGAACCCGCACTGCTTCTGTTCCATATCGATCTGCTTCGTGATGCGGACGGCGTTCTGTGCGTAGGCCTCCGTTACGGAGCCACTATTCACGGTCTTGTCCTTCAGCGGACTCACGCCTGCGCAGAGGTGGAAAACATGCGGCTCGGTGGACTTCGCGGCTCCGTTTTCGGGCGCGATCCAGTAGACGACATCCTGACCGGCGGGGTGGCTCGCGTCCCGCGTCGCCGCCGCCACCGCAGCGGTGTCCGTCGCGATCGCCTGCGCCTGAGCGGCGACGTCGGGCGAACAGGCGGTGGTGGGCTGCCCCGACTTGATTTGAGCTGCGCATGCGTTCATATCCTGGGTGTACTGTTCGACCGATGGGGGTTTGAAACTGATCCCCATGACCGTCGCGAGCACGGCCAGCGCAGCGCCGATGCCGCCGGCAACCTTCTTGGTCTGCGGATCCATGTTTTTGTCGGTGAGGATCAGGAAAACCAGCGGGAGGAAGGCAATCAGCGTGATGATTGCGCCGAGCTGGTTTTGGAAGAAGAACCTGGCCGCGTCGGATGCACGGGCCGGATCGTGCCTGTTGGCCGCCTTCCACAGCAAGTTGCCGGCGATTGCGAAAATCGCGATGCCGACCAGAAGGCCGATGATCAGCGGCAGGTGTCCCTGGTCGAACTTGTTCTGGCGAAGCAGAATAATCCCGTAGATCTCGCCGCCAATGGCGACGATCCACGAGAGTGCGGCGAAAAGGCGAAGACGCGTGGCGGAGGACTTCTGGCCCTGCGTCGCTTGCCAATCCTTGGTAACGTCTGGCTTGTTGTCGGTCATCGACCAGATCCCCTGATATCGACACTTCTGCAGGCGGCAACCCGCCCTGCGCAGCGTCATTGAACGAACGTCACCTGCCTCAGCGACGCGGCGAAAATGTGAGCGCCACGGCAGGCCTCCCCATCCATATTGCGCATGAGTGAATCCGTCCATACCCACGGAGGCAGACGCCTGTGCGGCGATGGCTCCGTTCTTCTTAATCTCTGGCTCGAACTTGACGCTGCCTTGCCTCGCTTCCCTGGCGATCCGGTAGAAGCCGCGGTGGTCACAGGACCGGTCGAAAGCAACGTCGGCAGATCCGAACTGAGGCCGGATCGATGGTCCAAGGACCTAAAAGCGGCCAGTCCGCTTGCGTGAAAAGCAGCCATTCAGGATTTGGTCTGCGACGGTCGGCTTAGGGTCAAAAGCAGCTGGTGGTGTCGCGCCCCCTATCTCTTCTCCACAAGCCGCAAACAAGCCGCCGCCACAAACAGCACGATCAGCCCAACAAAATCCGCCGCGTGCCTTCCGGGGCATCTGCAGGTCAGCAGCGTCGTCAGTACGGTGAGGATCAGCGCGCCGATGATTGTGCCGATGTAGCCGCCGCGGCCGCCGAAGATCGAGGTTCCGCCGATCACGGCGGCGGCCACCGAAGGCAGCACCAGCGGTTCGGCAAGCGACGGCGCCTTGACCGGGCCGATGTAGAGCAGTGCCGGCGAGCAGGCCCGAGATGACGTAGAGCGGTGATCGCCTGCCAATAGCGGACGCCGGACAGGCGCGTTGCCCGTTCGTTGTCGCCGACGGCATCGAGCAGAAGGGCAAGGCCGGTCCGGCTCAAGGTGAAGGCCGGTGCCGAGCCCGCGACGTCAAGTTCGTCGCCACGGCCGTCGCGTCCAATGCCTCAGGCGGCGCCTGAACGCTGGCTTTGTTTGCGTGAATCTCGCCATGCCGCATTGCACAATCGCCTCGCCTGCGCAAAATGCGGCATGATCCGCAAATCCCTCACTGTCCTGGTGATCGATGAAAACCACATCCGCGCTTCGATAATCGAGGCAGGACTGCGGGAGGCCGGGCATCAGCAGGTCACGGTCATCCATGACGTCGCCGGCATAGCGCGGCGGATCGCCGAGATCGAACCCGACGTGATCGTCATCGACCTCGAAAATCCCAACCGCGACATGCTCGAAAACATGTTCCAGCTGTCGCGCGTGGTGAAGCGGCCGATCGCCATGTTCGTCGATCGCTCGGATCAGGCTTCGATCGAGGCAGCGGTGGAGGCGGGGGTCTCAGCCTATGTCGTCGACGGCCTGCGTCAGGAGCGGGTCAAGCCGATCCTCGACATGGCGATCAGCCGCTTTAACGCGTTTTCGCGCATGGCGCGCGAACTGGAAGAGGCCCGCAGCGAATTGGAAAGCCGCAAGGTGATCGATCGCGCCAAGGGCATATTGATGAAGTCGCGCGGCTTGTCGGAGGACGCGGCCTATACGCTGCTGCGCAAGACCGCCATGAACCAGAACCGCAAGATCGGCGAAATCGCCCAGAGCCTGGTGACGGCGGCAGGCCTTCTGGATCCCGAGGAGAGTTGACGATGGCGGCCGAGCACCGGATCAATGCTGGCTTCATGCCGCTCTTCGACAGCGCTGTCCTCGTTGCGGCAAAGGAAATCGGCTTCGCGCTGCGCGAAGGCATCGATCTGACGCTCAACCGGGAAACATCCTGGGCCAACATCCGTGACCGCATCGCCATCGGCCATTTCGATCTCGCGCATATGCTGGGGCCGATGCCGATCGCCTGCAATCTGGGGCTGACGCCGCTCGCCTCCGACACGGTCGTGCCGTTCTCGCTCGGCCTTGGCGGGAATTGCGTCACGGTTTCGAACGCGGTCTGGGCGGGCATGGCCGCGCACGGCGCCCGACCCGACCTCGATCCGGCGCGGGCCGGCAGGGCGTTGGGGGCGCTGATCCGCAAACGGGCGAATGCCGGCGGCGATCCGCTTCGCTTCGCCGTCGTCCATCCGCACTCCGGGCACAATTACGAACTGCGCTACTGGCTCGCCGCCTGCGGCATCGACCCGTCGCATGAGATCGAAATCGTCATCGTGCCGCCCCCCTTCATGGCGGACGCGCTCGCCGCCGGCAGGATCGACGGCTACTGCGTCGGCGAACCCTGGAACAGCGCCTCTGTCGTCGCCGGCACCGGCCATATCGCCACGGTCAAGGCGGCCATCTGGAAGACCAGCCCGGAGAAAGTCATCGGCGTGCGCAAGGCATGGGCGGAAAAACAGCCGGACGCGCTTTCGGCCCTGCTGCGCGCGCTGCATCATGCGGCGCGCTGGTGCCAGGATCCGGCAAACCGCGGCGAACTCACGGCCCTGATGGCGCAGCCGGCCCTCCTCGGCCTGGCGCCAGCGCTGCAGATGCCAATCCTCAGCGGTCATCTTGCGCTCGGCGGCGGCGCCGAACTGAGCGTCGGCGACTTCTTTCTGCCCTTCGACAAGGCGGCAAACTTCCCGTGGAAGAGCCATGCGCTGTGGTTCTACACGCAGATGGTGCGCTGGGGGCATGTCGCGCACACGCCGGAAAACCTCGCTGTTGCCCGCGACTGCTACCGCCCCGATCTCTACCGCTCGGCGTTGAAGCCGCTTGGCGTGGCGCTTCCCGGTGCTAATGCCAAGGTCGAGGGCGCGCTGAAGGCCGCGACTCCAGTTGGTTCGGCGGGGGCAAGCCTGGTGCTCGGTCCCGACGGGTTCTTCGATGGCCAGATATTCGATCCCGACGAGATCGACGCCTACATTGCCGGCCAGAAATTGGCGCGCGCCGAAGCCTGATCATTTCCGCGCCATTCTTGTGCACTGCACAAAAAATGTGCGTGCAACTGCGCTAATGAACAATCCTTAGCTTGCGCGCCCAGCGGGCCGGCGCGCCGACGATTGTTGTATGTCATTGATCTCATTGATGTTTACCATCCATTCCGAAACTGGCACGGTTCCTGCATTGCAATAGGCAGACTCTTCTCGGGGTCACGGAATACGCGTCCAATGGCGGGCGCTACAGGCAAAGCTGCCGCTCAGGTCAACACGCGATCCCGGATGACGGACGCGCGCGGCCTGGCTGGCGGCTTTTTGTTTTGGTCGAACACGCAATCGACGGCGCCGATCCCAAGCCGCGCCCAACCGGAGATGACGATGACGAAACGCACCAATAGCCATTCCGCCCAACCGGCGATCAGCCGCCGCGATTTCCTGAGGATCAGCGCGACCACCGCGGCAACGCTGGCGGCGGCGCGTGCGCTGCTGCCCTCCGGCGCCTATGCGGCACCCGCCGCGCCGGAAGTCACCGGCGCCAAGCTCGGCTTCATTGCGCTGACCGATGCGGCACCGCTGATGATTGCCAAGGAAAAAGGCCTGTTCGAGAAATTCGGCATGCCCGATGTCGAGGTGCTCAAGCAGGCCTCGTGGGGCGCAACGCGCGACAATCTGGTGCTCGGCGGCGAAGCCAACGGCATTGACGGTGCCCATATCCTGACGCCGATGCCCTATTTGATGCACACCGGCAAGGTGACGCAGAACAAACAGCCGCTGCCGATGGCGATCGTGGCCCGGCTCAACTACGACTGCCAGGGCATTTCCGTCGCCCAGGAATATGCCGCCACCGGCGTCGGCCTCGATGCCTCAAAGCTGAAGGAAGCCTTCGCCGCCAAGAAGGCCGCGGGCAAGGAGGTCAAGGCCGCCATGACCTTCCCGGGCGGAACGCACGACCTCTGGCTGCGCTACTGGCTGGCTGCCGGCGGCATCGATCCCGACAAGGATGTCTCGACCATCGTCGTGCCGCCGCCGCAGATGGTCGCCAACATGAAGGTCGGCAACATGGACGTGTTCTGCGTCGGCGAGCCATGGAACGAGCAGCTCGTCCATCAGGGCGTCGGCTTCACCGCCGCCACCACCGGCGAACTGTGGAAGGGCCATCCGGAAAAGGCGCTCGGCCTGCGCGCCGCCTTCATCGACAAATATCCGAACGCCACCAAGGCGATCCTGATGGCCGTCATGGAGGCCCAGCAATGGTGCGAGGCAAAAGAAAACAAGGACGAGACGGCCGCCATCATCGGCAAGCGGCAGTGGATGAACGTGCCGACCGCCGACATCATCGGCCGCCTCAAGGGCGACATCAACTACGGCAATGGCCGCGTCGCCAACGGCACCGATCTCTACATGAAGTTCTGGCAGGGCGGCGTGTCCTATCCCTTCAAGAGCCACGACAGCTGGTTCCTCGCCGAGAACATCCGCTGGGGCAAGTTCGCGCCGACCACCGACATCAAAGCACTGGTCGGCCAGGTCAACCGTGAGGATCTGTGGCGCGAGGCGGCCAAGGATCTTGGTGTCGCCGCGGCCGATATTCCGGCGTCTTCGTCGCGCGGCACCGAAACCTTCTTCGACGGCAAGATCTTCGATCCGGAGAAACCGTCGGCCTATCTCGACAGCCTGAAGATCAAGGCGTCGGCCTGAGCCCGACATAGATGCGCGACAGTGCGTTGGCAACGCCGCCCGTTGTGCATGTGCTGCCAAGGAGTTTTCGAGAAATGTCTATCCAAGCCATCGAGGACAGCAAGGTGAAGCCGTTCCCCGCGCCGGCCAAGCCCGCCGAGGTCATCGCTTTCACCGCCAGGGCGCGGCGCCGCTTCGACCCGGCCGCGATCGCCGGCAAGCTGGCCAGCACGCTGGTGCCGCCGGTCATTGTCATCACCATCATGCTCGTCGTCTGGCAGGTCGCCTGTTCGTCGCCCACAGCCAGCCTGCCACCGCCAAGCCAGGTGTGGAACGAGGCCTATGACCTGATCGCCCATCCGTTCTTCGACAACGGCCCGCAGGATATCGGGCTCGCCTGGCGGGTGCTGATCTCGCTGCAGCGCGTCGCCGTCGGCTTCGGCCTTGCGGCGATCGTCGGCGTTGCGCTCGGCGCGCTTGTCGGTCAGTCGATCTGGGCGATGCGCGGCCTCGATCCGGTGTTCCAGATCCTGCGCACGGTGCCGCCGCTCGCCTGGCTGCCGCTGTCGCTGGCGGCGTTCCGCGATTCCAGCCCGTCGGCGATCTTCGTCATCTTCATCACCTCGATCTGGCCCATCATCATCAACACCGCGGTCGGCGTCCGCAACATCCCTGAGGACTACCGCAACGTCTCCCGCATCCTCAGGCTCAACCAGTTCGAATTCTTCGTGAAGATCATGGTGCCGGCAGCTGCACCTTACATTTTCACCGGCCTGCGCATCGGCATCGGTCTGTCCTGGCTCGCCATCGTCGCCGCCGAAATGCTGACCGGCGGCGTCGGCATCGGCTTCTTCATCTGGGACGCGTGGAACTCATCGCGGCTGCCCGACATCATCGTCGCGCTCGCCTATATCGGCGTCACCGGCTTCTGCCTCGACCGCCTGGTCGCGGCGGTCGGCGTCTTCGTCACCCGCGGCACAACGGCAAAGTGAGGAGAGGGACGATGACGGCCTATCTGAAACTCGACCACATCGACAAATCCTTCGCCCGCGGCAGCCAGGTCAGCGACGTGCTGAAGGACATCCGGCTGACCATCGACAAAGGTGAATTCGTCTCGATCATCGGCCATTCAGGCTGCGGCAAGTCGACCTTGCTCAACCTGATCGCCGGCCTGACCAAGGTCTCGGCCGGCGCCGTTCTGCTCGAGGACAAGGAGGTCGATAGTCCCGGCCCGGAACGCGCCGTGGTGTTCCAGAACCACAGCCTGCTGCCATGGCTGACCGTCTACGAAAACATCAATTTGGCAGTATCAAAGGTCTTTGGCCGGAGCAGGAGCCGGGCCGAACGGCATGACTGGATCATGCGCAATCTCGATCTCGTGCAGATGGCGCATGCCAAGGATAAACGTCCGGCCGAGATATCGGGCGGCATGAAGCAGCGCGTCGGCATCGCCCGGGCGCTGGCCATGGAGCCGAAGATCCTGCTGCTCGACGAGCCCTTCGGCGCGCTCGACGCGCTGACGCGCGCCCATCTTCAGGACGCGGTGATGGATATCCATTCGAGGCTCGGCTCGACGACGATCATGATCACCCACGATGTCGACGAGGCGGTGCTGTTGTCCGACCGCATCGTCATGATGACCAACGGCCCGGCGGCCACCATCGGCGAGGTGCTTCCCGTGCCGCTGGCCCGGCCGCGTCGGCGGATCGAGCTTTCCTCTGACCGCACCTTCCTGCGCTGCCGCGAGGCGGTGCTGAAATTCCTCTACGAACGCCACCGCTTCGTCGAAGCCGCGGAGTAAGGCAATAACCGGAAAACTCGTCATCATCATTGGCAATCTGCATCGGCAATGGGCAATCTGCCGCATTGCACAAATATTATGCTGCTGTGCAAGGCATTCTGACTAATCTTTGATCCGCTGCCGAGCTTGGTCAAGAGTCGCGCGGCTGCAGTTCACATTGATTTCATTCGATAATTCAGAGCGCTGTCGACTTGGCACGCTTCCTGCTTTTCAAAATGTAGGTCCGCAAGGGCCAAGTGACACGGCGTCCAATGGCGGGCGCTACAGGCAAAGCTGCCGCTCAGGTCCACACGCGCTCCCGGAACTCCGGACGCGAAGACCTGGCCGGCGGCTTTTTTGTTTTGACGCAATCGACGGCGCTGGTCCCAAGCGGCGCCCAACCGGAGACGACGATGACGAAACGGATCGGAACTGGCGCGTCCCTCGCGGACTTCACGCGCCGCGATTTTCTCGCCGTCAGCGCGCTGCGGGCGATGCCGCGCCGCTGACAGTCGCGAACGAACAGCACAAGGGCGGTGCTTCCCACGCCGCTAACCGGAGCCAGAAAATGACCGCAAATCTCCCAGCCGCGCCCAGCCAGGACAGTGCTCCCCGGCAGGCGCTTGTCATGTCCACCATCGCCTTCACCGTCTGCTTCGCGGTGTGGACGATCTTTTCAATCATCGGCGTGCGCATAAAGCAGGAGCTGGGGCTGAACGAGACGGAGTTCGGCCTGCTCGTCGGCACGCCGATCCTCACCGGCTCGCTCGTGCGTATGGTGCTCGGTGTCTGGACCGACCGTTTTGGCGGACGGCTGGTATACACCGCGACCATGCTTGCGGCGGCGGTCGCGACCTTTCTGCTCGCTTTTGCGCACACCTACGGGCAGATGCTGGTCGCTGCGCTGGGCGTCGGGCTCGCTGGCGGTTCCTTCGCCGTCGGTGTCGCCTATGTCTCGCGCTTCTTCCCGGCCGGCAAGCAGGGCACGGCGCTTGGCATTTTCGGTGTCGGCAATGTCGGCGCCGCGGTCACCAAGTTCCTGGCACCGTTCGTGCTTCTCTCCTGGGGCTGGCAGTCGGTCGCGCTGATCTGGGCGGCAGCACTCGTCGTCATGGCCGCCGTCTTCTGGTTCACGACCGGCGACGATCCGGTCATCCGCGAGCGCCGCGCCGGCAAGGCCGCGCCCTCGAGAAGCTTCTGGCAGGAATTCGCGCCGCTCAAGAACCTGCAGGTCTGGCGCTTCGCCTTCTATTATTTCTTCGCCTTCGGTGCATTCGTGGCGCTCTCGCTATGGCTGCCCCGCTACCTGATCGGCGTCTACGGCTTCGGGCTTGCGACCGCCGGTATGATCGGCGCGGCCTATTCAATTCCGGCAAGTATTTTCCGCGCCTATGGCGGCGTGCTTTCCGACCGGATCGGCGCCCGCACCGTGCTCTACTGGACCTTCGCTGTCAGTGCCGCCGCGACTCTCGTTCTGTCTCTCCCCTCGGCAGACTACGTCGTGCGCGGTGTCAGCGGGCCGATCGCCTTCCATTTCGAGGTCGGCCCGCTCGCCTTCATAGCCGTTGCCTGTGTGCTCGGCTTCTTCATGAGCCTTGGCAAGGCTGCCGTCTACAAGCACATCCCGGCTTACTATCCGCAGAGTGTCGGCGCGGTCGGCGGCGTTGTCGGCATGATTGGCGGGCTCGGCGGCTTTATCCTGCCAATCGTCTTCGGCGCGCTCAACGACCTCACCGGCGTCTGGTCGAGCTGCTTCATGCTGCTCTTCGTCATCGTCGCCACCTGCTTTGCCTGGATGCATTTTTCCATCCGGCGGATGGAGCGCACGGCGTCTGACGAAGCTTCAGGCCTTTCCTACGCGGCTGAGTGAGACCGGAGTGGATCAGGACATGACCGAGAAACTCGTTATCATTGGCAACGGCATGGCCCCCGGGCGCATGCTGGAGCACCTCCTGGAAAAGGCGCCTGGGCGCTACCAGGTCACCATCTTCAACGCCGAGCCGCGCGTGAACTACGACCGCATCATGCTGTCGCCGGTTCTGTCGGGCGAAAAGGCCTATGAAGAGATCATCATCCATGGCGACGGCTGGTACATCAAGCACGGCATCACCCTCTACAAGGGCCACAAGATCGTCGCCATCGACCGGCAGGCAAAGACCGTCACCTCCGATCATGGCGTGACCGAGCCCTATGACAAACTCGTCATCGCCACCGGCTCGGTGCCGTTTATCATTCCGGTGCCGGGCCATGACCTGCCGGGCGTGCTCACGTATCGCGATCTGGACGACGTCCGGGCCATGATGCTTGCCGCCCAGTCGCGGGCCAAGGCTGTGGTCATTGGCGGCGGCCTGCTCGGGCTCGAGGCAGCAGCGGGCTTGAATGCGCAAGGCATGGACGTCACCGTGCTGCATGTCATGCCGACGCTGATGGAGCGTCAGCTCGATCCGGCCGCCGGATATCTCCTGCAGCGCGCCGTCGAGCAGCGCGGCATCAAGGTCATCACCAAGGCCAACACCCAGGCGATCACCGGCAACGGCAAGGTCGAGCGGGTGGAACTTGCCGACGGCACTGTCATTCCCGCAACGCTCGTCGTCATGGCGGTGGGCATCAGGCCGAACGCGGTCCTGGCAAAAGAAGCCGGCATTGCGGTCAATCGCGGCATCGTCGTTGACGCCGGCATGCGCAGCAATGATCCCGATATCTACGCAATCGGCGAATGCGCCGAGGTCAACGGCCAGGTCTACGGACTGGTCGCGCCGCTCTACGAGATGGCGCGCGTCGCCGCCAGCCATCTGGCCGGCAACGAGGCGGCGGCTTTCGTCCATATGGACACGCCGACCAAGCTCAAGGTCACCGGCATCGAGCTGTTCTCGCTCGGCGACTTCGCCGAGGGCGATGACCGCCAGGAGATCGTGCTGCGCGATGCGGCGGCCGGCGTCTACAAGCGCCTGGTGCTCAAGGACGACCGCATCATCGGCACAGTGCTCTACGGCGAGACGGCCGACGGCGCCTGGTTCAACGACCTCAAGAAGAAGCAGACCGATATATCCGAGATGCGCGATACGCTCATCTTCGGCCAGTCCTACCAGGGAGGCGCCCCCCTGGACCCTATGGCGGCCGTTGCAGCCTTGCCGGATGATGCGGAAATCTGCGGTTGCAACGGCGTATGCAAGGGAAAGATCACCGGCGCGATCACGGCCAAGGGCCTGACCTCGCTCGACGACGTGCGCGCGCACACCAAGGCGTCTGCCTCCTGCGGCTCGTGCACCGGACTGGTCGAGAAGTTGATGGTGCTGACCATCGGCGACAAATACAACCCCGCGGCGGTCCAGCCGATGTGCAGTTGCACCGCGCTTGGTCATGACGAGGTCCGCCGGCTGATCAAGGCCAAGGGCCTGAAGACCATTCCCGCCGTCATGCAGGAGTTGGAATGGAAGACCTCCTGCGGCTGCGCCAAATGTCGGCCGGCGCTAAACTATTATCTCGTCTGCGACTGGCCCGACGAATACGCCGACGACTACCAGTCGCGCTTCATCAACGAGCGCGTTCACGCCAACATCCAGAAGGACGGCACCTATTCGGTGGTGCCGCGCATGTGGGGCGGCGTCACCAACGCCGCCGAATTGCGCGCCATCGCCGACGTCGTCGACAAGTTCGAGATCCCGATGGTCAAGGTCACCGGCGGCCAGCGCATCGACATGCTCGGCATCCGCAAGGAAGACCTGCCGGCGGTGTGGGCCGATCTCGGCCAGGCTGGCTTCGTCTCCGGCCACGCCTATGCCAAGGGGCTGCGCACCGTAAAGACCTGCGTCGGTTCCGACTGGTGCCGCTTCGGCACGCAGGATTCGACCGGTTTGGGCATCCGTATCGAAAAATTCATGTGGGGCTCGTGGACCCCTGCCAAGGTCAAGATGGCGGTATCGGGCTGTCCGCGAAACTGTGCCGAGGCGACCTGCAAGGATGTCGGCGTGATCTGCGTCGATAGCGGCTACGAGATCCATTTCGCCGGCGCCGCCGGGCTCGACATCAAGGGCACCGAAGTGCTCGGCCTGGTCAAGACCGAGGACGAGGCGCTGGAGCATATCGTGGCGTTGACGCAGATGTATCGCGAGCAGGGCCGTTATCTCGAGCGTATCTACAAATGGGCCAAGCGCGTCGGCATCGCCGAGATCAAGCGCCAGATCATGAACGATGGCGAGAAGCGCAAGGCCTATTTCGCGCGCTTCGTCTTCTCGCAGAAATTCGCCCAGGTCGACCCGTGGTCGGAACGTGCTTCCGGCAAGGACAAGCATGAATTCCGGCCGATGGCTTCGGTCGGCTTTGCGCAGGCGGCGGAGTAGGCGCGTGTTCCCGAAAAGTGGAATGCGGTTTTCGGACAAGAACACGCGCAAAAGAGGAATAGCCACATGAATTGGGTATCCATCGGCACGCTCTCGGACATTCCGCGTCGCGGTGCGCGCTGCGTCGCCACACCCGAAGGAAAGATCGCCGTCTTCCGCACGGCCGACGATCAAGTCTTCGCCATCGACGACCATTGCCCGCACAAGGGTGGGCCACTCAGCCAGGGCATCGTCCATGGCACGGCGGTGACCTGTCCTTTGCACAATTGGGTGATCTCGCTCGAGACAGGCAAGGCGCTCGGCGCCGACGAGGGCGTGGTGCGCACCATTCCGGTGCGGATCGACGGCGAGCGGCTGTTCATTGCGCTGGAAGCGCTGGCCAGCCGCGCGGCGTGAACCATGCAGATTGATGAAGCGCGCGAGGTGAGGACCACCTGCCCCTACTGCGGGGTGGGTTGCGGCGTGCTGGCGAAGGTCGCCGCGGACGGTGAAATAACCGTTCGTGGCGACCCGGACCACCCGGCGAATTTCGGCCGCCTCTGCTCCAAAGGCTCCGCACTGGCCGAGACCATCGATCTCGACGGCAGGCTGCTTCATCCGGAAATCCACGGCCGCCGTACCGGCTGGGACCAAGCGCTCAATCTAGTCGCTTCGACCTTCTCGCAAACCATTGCCGAACACGGCCCCGATTCGGTCGCCTTTTATGTTTCCGGCCAGTTGCTGACCGAGGACTACTACGTCGCCAACAAGCTGATGAAGGGGTTTGTCGGCTCGGCCAATATCGACACCAATTCGCGCCTGTGCATGGCCTCGTCGGTCGCCGGCCACCGCCGCGCCTTTGGCTCGGACACGGTTCCGGGAAATTACGAGGATCTGGAACTTGCCGACCTGATCGTGCTCGTCGGCTCCAATCTCGCCTGGTGCCATCCGGTGCTCTATCAGCGCATTGCCGCTGCCCGGGAAAAGCGGCCCGAGATGAAGGTGGTGCTGATCGACCCACGCCGCACCATGACATCGGATATCGCTGACATGCATCTGGGGATCGCGCCCGATGGCGACGTCGCTTTGTTCACAGGGCTGCTCGCCTATCTCGGCCAGCATAACGCGCTGGACCGTACCTATATCACGGCGCACACGACCGGATTCGGGCAAGCGCTTTTCGCTGCCTCGGCGCTCGACCTTGCCGGCATCGCGGCTGCCACGGGTCTCAGTGAGGACGAACTGTCCCGCTTCTACAGCCTGTTTGCCGCGACGGCGAAGACGGTGACCGTCTACAGCCAGGGCGTAAACCAGTCGTCTTCGGGCACCGACAAGGTCAACGCCATCATCAACTGCCATCTCGCCACCGGCCGCATCGGCAAGCCCGGCGCCGGGCCGTTTTCGGTGACCGGCCAGCCCAATGCTATGGGCGGCCGCGAGGTCGGCGGCATGGCCAACATGCTGGCCGCCCACATGGAGATCGAAAACCCCGAGCACCGCAACCGCGTGCAGCGCTTCTGGAACGCGCCGACCGTCGTCGAAAAGCCCGGCCTGAAAGCGGTCGAGATGTTCCAAGCGGTGGCCGACGGACGCATCAAGGCGCTGTGGATCATGGCGACCAATCCGGTCGATTCGATGCCGGACGCCGATACCATCGAGGCGGCGATCAAGGCTTGCCCGTTTGTCGTTGTCTCGGACGTGCTGGGCGAGACCGACACGGTCCGCCATGCTCAGGTCCGGCTGCCGGCGGCGGCATGGGGCGAGAAGGACGGCACCGTCACCAATTCGGAGCGCCGCATCTCGCGCCAGCGGGCTTTTTTGGCCACGCCCGGCGAGGCAAGGCCAGATTGGTGGATCATCGCTGAAGTCGCCAGGCGGATGGGGTTTGCCGAAGCTTTTTCGCATGTGTCGGCGGCCGACATCTTCGCCGAGCATGCGGCGTTGTCGGGTTTCGAGAATGACGGCGCGCGCGATTTTGATATAGGCGCGTATGGCGCGATTGATTCAGGGACCTTTGAGAAATTGGCGCCATTCCAATGGCCAGCGCCGAGCCAAGGCACCCCCCTCTGGCCTGCCGGCCATCTCCCCCTCAAGGGGGGAGATTGGATGTCGCCACCGGTTTCGCCAATCGTTACCATTGCTGAAAAGGCGGTGCCGGCAAAACTGCCAATCTCCCCCCCTGAGGGGGAGATGGCCGGCAGGCCAGAGGGGGGTGCGTGGCGCCAGCCGGAGGACAAAAGCACCCGCTTCTTTGCCAACGGCAATTTCTACACACCCGACGGCAAGGCACGCTTTATTGCCATCCGCCCAACCGCCCAAACCCGCACCAGCCTGGACTACCCGTTGGTGCTCAACACCGGGCGCGTGCGCGACCACTGGCACACCATGACGCGAACCGGCAAGAGCCCGCGCCTGTCGCAGCACATGGCCGAGCCTTTCGTCGAAATTCACCCGGCTGATGCGCAGCACTACGGCATCGGCGATGCCGATATTGTGCGCGTCTCGACAGCTTATGGCGAGGTCGTGGTCCGCGCGCTGGTGACAGGGCGCCAACGCCAAGGCTCTGTGTTCGTGCCGATGCACTGGACCGATCAGTTTTCCGCGCGCGCGCGCGTCGATGCCCTGGTCGCGCCGACGACTGATGCGATTTCAGGCCAGCCGGCTTCAAAGAACGTTGCCGCCCGAATCGAGCGGTTCGCCGCCACGGCCTTCGGCTTCGCGGTGCTTGCGGAACGGCCCGCATCCATCGACGCCGATTATTGGAGCCTCGCCCGCTGCCCCGCCGGCTGGCGCCTTGAAATTGCGCTGCAGGACAGCCGCGACTGGACCGGGTTTGCCGCCGCGCTGTTCGGCCCGGAAGGCGAGGCGCTCGCCTATCACGACATGGCCGGCGGGCACCATCGCTTCGCCCGTTTCGCGGGCGGTCGGCTGGTCGGCGCGCTCTATCTTGCGCCTACCCCGGTAGCGGTGTCGCGCGGCTGGGCGGCCGAACAACTGGGTGCCGACCATGCCGATCGGCAGGCGCGGCTGGCGATCGTCGCCGGCAGGCCTGGCGGCAAGAGCGTCGACCGCGGCGCCATCGTCTGCGCCTGTTTCGGGGTCGGTGCCAACCAGATCGCGGAAGCGGTGCGCGACGGCTGCACCAGCGTCGCGGCAATCGGCGCCGCCCTTCACGCCGGCACCAATTGCGGCTCCTGCCGCGCCGAGATCAAGACCATTATCGACGGGCGGCGTCTGCAAGCTGCAGAGTGAATGCGCCGAGGAACTCTGCCGCGCCGCTGCATGATGCTTACTAGCAATTTACAAACCATAGGCTACCACCGTTCTGACTTCGATTCGTTCGGAACGGGAGCCCCATGAGTAAAGCCCTGACCTCATTCGCGCTTGCGGCCGTGCTGACGGCTTTGCTGATGGCGCTCAGCCTGGCGGTGGCCAGGCATGGCTATCCCTATGGCGCGATCGGCGCCAAGCGCTTGAGTGACGTCGCCGATGCAGGGGCATTCATTCCGCTCGCGGCGGTCTACTTCCTCAGCGCACTGCTGATGATGGTTCTGCCGATCAGGCTCGCCGGCATCGTCCTGACGCATGCCGCCGATGCAATCTTCTGGACGGTCATCGTGTTGTTCGCGGTCATCGTTGGATGTCTCGCCGCCAGATTTGCTTTCGGTCAGCACGATGTGCTCTCGGCACTGCTGAACTGGCGGTTCCTGTTTGTCGCAGCCATCGTCGGATGCCATCTCTTCATCAACGAACTGCGGCGCAACATCCTGTTGAGAAGCCTGTTCTTCGTCGTCTTCGCCGCTGCGACACTGGCCTGCCTGTTTTGGTCCTTCACGATCTGAGCATGTGCGACCGTGGGGACAGACGGCTTAATTCTTGTCGACCGGCTTTGAGCGCATTCGCGAAACGGTCTCACGCTCGGCCCGCTTCGAACGCATCGGCGGCAGGCCGCGGTCGACCAGGTCCATGTCTTCCAGCACCATGTCGCCCATCCGCTTGAAAGCGATGTCGAGTGCGCCGGCCCGGTGGGCGGAGCGCAGGAACCCCGGCAATGTGCGGACCGGGTGATCTTGGGCCAGCGGCTCCTCAGGAAAAACATCACTGGCGGCGACGATGTGGCCGCTGCGGACAGCATCCATCAGTGCCGGAAAATCGACCACGCCAGCCCGGCTGAGTAGGATGAAAGCGGATCCCTCGCGCATCCTGGCAAAGGCTTCGGCGCCGAGGAAACCCTGGTTTTCGCTGGTCACCGAAGTGACGACGAAGACGAAATCGCTGCTCGACAGGACTTCATCGAGCGAGGCCGGCTCAACGCCGTTCTCGATCAGGATCGACGGCGGCAGCCACGGGTCGAAGACTTTTGTCCGCGTGCGAAAACCCGTCAAAAGCCGGTTGAGCGCGCGGCCGAGATCGCCGAAGCCGATGATGCCGACATCCGCGCCGGAAAGAAGCCGCGCCGTCCGGTTGCCGTCGCCGCCCCACAATTCCTTGCCTTGACGAAAAGCGAGGTCGGCATCGACGATGTCGCGGGCAAGGTTGAGCGCCATGGCAAGGCCGAGCTCGGCCACCGGTTCGGCAAAGACCAGCCCAGTGGTGACGACATGGATGCCGCGCGAAAACAGCGTCTCATATGGCATGTTGTTGATGAGGTTGCTCTCGACATTGAAGATGCAGCGCAGCGCCTTCATTTTTTCCAGTGTCTCTGGCGCGATCGGCGGCTGGCCGACAATGTAGCGCGCCTCGCCAAGGGTATCGGCCGGCAGCGCCGCGACACCTTCGGGCGATGTTTCGACGATGCGGTATTTCGACCGAAATTTCGTCAGCGCAGCCGGCGTGAAGATCAGGTCGAGCGTGCGTGGATGGGGTGCGCTGATCACCAGCGGCAACGCGTTGTCGGACATGATACTTTTCCTCCCGTGCGATCCACGACGCACCATACTGGAATCATCTTTCCAGCCCGACCCCTATCACATGCCTGTCGAGGAGGAGAAGTTTGCCCGCCTTTCGGCCTTGCGGTGTGGCGGTCGGTGGTCCAGATAGACGGCGATCGAAGGACGACAAGGAAGACAGCGACATGATCCCGTTTCGAAAGAACCTCATCGATGGCGAGTGGGTGGGCGATGCCGGCTCCCGCAATATCAACCCGTCCAATCTCGACGACGTGGTCGGCGAATATGCATCGGGAGGCGCCGAGCACGCCCGGCAGGCCATCGCGGCGGCGAAGGCGGCATTTCCGGCATGGTCCCGATCGGGCCTGCTGGCACGCCATGCGGTGCTGAGGAAGGCGTCGGACGAGATCACCGCGCGGAAAGATGAAATCGGCCGGGCGTTGGCGCGCGAGGAAGGCAAGACGCTGGTCGAGGGCACCGGCGAGACTGTCCGCGCCGCCCAGATATTCGACTTCTTCGCCGGCGAGACGCTGCGCCTGTCGGGCGAGCTGGTGCCCAGCGTGCGGCCCGGCGTCGGTGTCGAGATCACCCGGGAGGCGGTCGGCGTGGTCGGCATCATCACGCCTTGGAATTTCCCGATCGCCATTCCGGCGTGGAAAATCGCTCCGGCGCTGGCCTACGGCAACACCATCGTCTTCAAGCCGGCGGAACTCGTTCCGGAGAGCGCCTGGACCATTGTCGACATCCTGCATCGCGCCGGCCTGCCGAAGGGCGTGCTCAACCTGGTCATGGGCAAAGGTTCGGTGGTCGGCCAGGCCATGCTCGACAGCCCTGACCTCAACGCCATCACCTTCACCGGCTCGGTCGGCACCGGCAAGCGCGTCGCCGCTGCCAGCGTCGAGCACATGCGCAAGTTCCAGCTCGAAATGGGCGGCAAGAACCCGCTTGTCGTGCTCGATGATGCCGACCTTGCCGTCGCCGTCGATTGCGCCATCAACGGTGCCTACTTCTCGACCGGCCAGCGCTGCACGGCGTCGTCCCGCCTGGTGGTGACGGACGGCATCCATGACCGCTTCGTCGAGGCGATGAAAGATCGCCTGGGCAAGCTGGTCATCGGCGACGCTCTCGATGCCAAGACCCAGATCGGGCCGGTGGTCGACCAGAGCCAGCTCAAACAGGACGAGGACTATATCGCCATCGGACGTCAGGAAGGTGCCGATCTCGCTTTCGGCGGTGGGCGGCTCGATCGCGAAACCCGCGGCTTCTATTTGCAACCGGCGCTGTTCACCGAAACCACCAACGCCATGCGCATTTCCCGTGAGGAGATTTTCGGACCTGTCGCCAACGTCATCCGCGTCAAGGACTACGACGAGGCGCTGGCGGTGGCCAACGACACGCCGTTCGGGCTGACGTCCGGCATCTGCACCTCGAGCCTCAAGCATGCCACGCATTTCAAGCGCAATTCGGAAGCCGGCATGGTCATGGTCAACCTGCCGACGGCGGGCGTCGACTTCCACGTGCCTTTCGGCGGGCGCAAGGGGTCGAGCTATGGCCCACGCGAGCAGGGCCGCTACGCCGCGGAATTCTACACCACCGTGAAGACCGCCTATACATTCGCTGGCTGATCACGGCGGCACTCATCCGGGACCAGCCAGGCAGGCGAGCAAATCGATGGCATCTGAAAATACGGACCTGACCTGGCTCAATCCGCCGCCGCACCACGAGTTCGGCGACAATACGGTGCATGTGCGGACCGGCAAGGAGACCGACTTCTGGCGAGAGACGTTCTACGGCTTCTGGCGTGACAATGGCCATTTCCTCTATCGTGAGGTCGAGGGCGATTTCAGCGCCGAAGTCACGGTCAAGGGGCACTATGAGGTGCTTTACGACCAAGCCG
Organism: Mesorhizobium sp. M1399; assembly: GCF_040317735.1. Classification (NCBI taxonomy): domain Bacteria; kingdom Pseudomonadati; phylum Pseudomonadota; class Alphaproteobacteria; order Hyphomicrobiales; family Phyllobacteriaceae; genus Mesorhizobium; species Mesorhizobium sp. M1399. Next base: position 85,987 of record NZ_JAMYKZ010000016.1, on the reverse strand, counting down.
GGCTTATGGTCCGCCTGAGCGAGACCCATTGGATCAAGGCCGGCATCGAATACACCGACGGGCTGATGTATTTTTCCGTCGTCGTCACCAACGATGCCTCCGACTGGTCGCTGGCCAATATTCCGGCCGACCCGGACGGCGTCAGGATCCGCTTGACGCGTCATGCCGAGACGATCCGTGTCCAGTATCTGGACGCGTCCGACAAGCATTGGAAGCCGGTGCGGCTTGCCTATTTCCCACCCTCGAAAACGGTCGATGTCGGCATGATGTGCTGTTCGCCGCAGCGCGAGGGCTTCGAGGTCACATTCAGCGACTTTTCGATCGGCCCGCCGATCTCGCGGCAGCTCCACGACTGAGGCGCCGCGATCCGGTCGGGCGGTTTGCGTCCGGCCGGCCTCAGTAGGTCGCCCGGCCGCCGGAGACGTCGAAGACGGCCGCCGTCGTGAACGAGCATTCCTCGGACGCGATCCAGCAAATCAGCGCCGCCACCTCCTCGACCTCGCCGAACCGCGCCATTGGTATTTTGGACAGCATGAAGTCGATGTGCTGCTGGCTCATCTGCTGGAAGATCGCGGTGCGCACGGCCGCCGGCGTGACGCAGTTCACCGTTACCCTGGTCTTGGCCAGTTCCTTGCCAAGCGATTTGGTCATGCCGATCACCGCGGCCTTGGAGGTGCTGTAGGCCGAGGCGTTCGGGTTACCTTCCTTGCCGGCAATCGAGGCGATGTTGACGATCCTGCCGTAATTGCGTTCGAGCATATGCGGGACCAGCGCTTTGTTGCAGAAGAAGACGCCGTTGATGTTGATGTCGATGACCCGGCGCCAATCCTCTACGGAATACTCCCAGGTCGTCATGTTCGGTCCGGTGATGGCAGCGCTGGTGACAAGGACATCGACTGCGCCAATCGCTTCGATCGTCTCTCGGGCGGCGGCTTCGACCGCTATGGGGTCGGCGACGTCTAAGGTGACGCTGTGCAGGCCTGGAACAATGGCCTTGGCCTGCTCGATCTGGGCGGCATCGCGATCCCAGACCGAAACACGCCCGCCTTCCTTAGTGATCCTTTGCGCGACGGCAAGGCCGATGCCTGAGGCGCCGCCGGTGATAACAGCAGATCGTCCGGCAAATCGTCCCGCGAAACTCATCGGCATGTGGTCTTCCTCCCAATCGGCGGCGAATGTGAAGTCAACGGCGGACAAGTTCAAGCGCGGACTTGCAGCCTCCGAACAGCTTCGTGATGGGCCAGCACCAGGCAATTGAACGGCACTGCCTCCTGGCCAAATCGTCTCGTCCGGCATGGGAGAACTGCAGGAACGACTTCGCCCAGTTTGTCATCCGGGTGACATGCAGCGCCGGATGCGCTATATTGCACTGCACAATGCGAGCGCCTGCAGGCGAGGCTCCCATCGATCCAATGAATCGACCCATGAGCGGCCCATGAAATCGGCATTGAGCTGCAAGGGCGGAAAACCGATACCGAGATGAAGATTCCAAAATCTCTGTTGATCGATCCGGACAAGAACACGGTCTATGGCAGCTTTGCCGTTGCAGTCTCGATCTGGGCGTTCTCCTACTCGACCATTTTCGGCCAGGCCATGATCCTGGCCTATTATGCAGTCTGGCTGCCGCTCATCCTGGTCGACTACCGGAAAATATTAAGGCACGCTTCCAGCGCCTGGCTTCCGCTGGCGTTTGCAGCCTATGTCTGCTTCTCGGTGTTCTGGTCGGCAGCTCCCGGCACCACGGCAAGGACGGCCGTGCAATATTGTTCCCATATCGCATGCGCCTACATTGCCGCGCGCACGGTCAGCGTCCGGACCTTGACCATAGGCGCCCTAATAGGGATTTTCGTCGTCCTGCTCTACTCGCTCAAGGTCGCGAGTTATTCCTACGACGTTCTCGACGGGACATATAATTTCGTCGGCGCCTTCAGCTCCAAGAACCAGATCGGCTTTGTCGCATCGCTTGGCATCTATTTCTGCGTTGTCTACCTGGCCTTTCTCAGGCGCGGCCGCATAGGTTTTTTGTTGATTGTACCGATCGTCCTGCTGTCGGGCTATCTGCTGGTCGTGTCGCATTCGGCCACGTCGATGGCATCGACCCCGGCGGTTCTCGCCCTGGTCGCGCTGCTTTCCATGGGCAAGCTGCTTTCGCTCCGCCATCGCCGGGTGATTTTCGTGATCGGTGCAGGCGGGCTGGTCGCCTGCACCGTGGTTGCGCTGAATCTCGGGTTAATGGACTTTGTCCTTGGCCTCTTTGGCAAGGATTCGACGCTCACCGGACGGACCTACCTCTGGCAGCAGGGCTGGAATGCCGCGCAGCAATCGCCCATCCTCGGCGTCGGCTACGCGGCGTATTGGGTGCAGGGCTTCTCCGAGGCCGAGCGGCTGTGGAATGAATTCTACATCGCCGCCCGAAGCGGCTTCCACTTCCACAACACCTACATCGAGACCTTGGTGGAACTCGGCTTCGTCGGAGCGACACTGCTGTCGCTGATCATCCTGCGCACGCTCTGGGGGCACGTCTCGGCGCTGATATTCAGGACATGGCAAGCCGAGTCTGTGATTCTCGCCGGCGTCATGGTGCTTTTGTTCATCCGCTCCTTCGTCGAGGTCGAGACCCTCAATCCCTACATCATGGGATCGTTCCTGCTGTATTACAGCTACTTCAAGCTGGTGAAGGTGCCGTCCGTCGCCCGTTCCCGGTGGAGCGCCGCGAACCATCTCGAGGAACCGGACGCCGTGCGAGGCTAGAGCGGGCCGATCCGGGCTGTTCGTCGCCCAAAGGCCGCCTTGTTTTCTGATCCATAAAATACGAAGCCCAAAACCCCGCAGGCCGCCGCCTGCGAGGTGGGTGCTTCGCTCCGGTGGAAAGAAGCTACTGGATGGCCAGGGGCGCCGGTTTGACCTTGATCACGTCCCCGGGCAGTACCGGCGTGTCTTCGTCGGCGGTGATTTCGCTGGTCTTGCCGTCGACCACCCGCACCAGGGAAAACGACATGGCGGCTGGTTCGTTGTTGCCATAGAATTGCGGCATGGGGTTGCCCGACAGGGCTTCGGTCATCAAGCCTTTTTCCATATTCAGCTTCAGCGTCGCTTCGTTGAGGTCGGCTTCCGTCTGTTGCCGGTCGGTCGCGAGGGTGGAGTTCTGGGTGTTCTCCAGATCGATAGCGTCCTGAGTGGCCTTGCTGATCGACTGCTTGGCCGTGAGAATCGCCGTTTCGTAATCCAGTATCTGGCCTTCGAGGTCGGCGATGGTTTGCTGGGAATTCAAAACCCGGGTGTTGACGACCAGGCCTTTTTGCGCCAGCGAGCCGATACCGTTGAGCTGCTCCTTCGCCAGATCGACCTGCTTCTGCTGGTTGACGATCTTTTTCTGCAGCGAATCGATCTCGCTCTGCAGCAGCGCCTTCAAGTCGTCGAGCGCCTGCAAGCGTAGGTTGAGTTTCTTCTGGTCGGCCGCCAGGATCGCCGTCTCATCGGCAACGATGCTGGGCAGCTTCGGATCGTCGGCCACTTCTTTCGGCACTTCGAATGACGGTTTGTTCGCCAGTTCCGCTTCGATGCGGGCGCGCTTGACGATCAGCCTGACCTGTTGGTCTTGAAGTACGTCGAAATTGCCCTTGGCATTGATCAGGTCGCGGTCGTAGCGCTGCCCGCTCTCCGAGTTCCGCCGCGTTCCGCCGGCAATGCTCATCGCTTTCAGCACCGTCAGCCCAGGCACGCAAGGATACTGTCCGGGCGATTGCACCTCGCCAGAAATATAGAACGGCCGGTACTGCGCCATTTCGACGGAGGCCTCGGGCTTGTCAGCCAGGGCGAGCTTACGCTGTAGCGCCTCGCCGAGCGATGCCGCGATCTCCGAGGTCGTCTTGCCGGATGCGGGCATCTCGCCGACGAACGGCACCGACAAGGTTCCTGCCGGCCCGACCGTGTATTCTCCATTGATGGCCGACCAGTCACGGAACGTGCCTTCGACGGTCTGCCATTCCGCTACGCGGATGGTTAGCTTGTCTTGTGCTCCAAGCCGATAGTCATCGGCGAAGGCAAACTGCGGCAGGGCCAGCGACAGGCCGGTCGCCAGCGTGAGGCAAGTCGTCAAAAGTCGTACTCGCCGCATGCGTCTGGAGAGAATGCCGGTGCAAAAGATATCGATTATATCTGCTTTCAACTGAGCGTTTCCGATCTGGTTTGCCCCGCCCGATGCCTGAGTCCCGGGGCCTGAGTTCCGGGCTCGAATTCTGGACAGTCGCTCCTCGATGCACGGCCAGCAAGCGGCCGTCAGTAGCAGCCTCGCGACATCCAGACCGCAGGTACGGTCTTGATGATGATGCGAATGTCTTCGAACATCGACCAGTTCTCGACATAGTGTCGATCGAACGCGACGCGGCTGTCGTAGGAAACATCGTTGCGTCCGCTAACCTGCCAGAGCCCGGTCAGGCCGGGGCGCGATTTCAGGTAATAGACGGCCGAATTGCCATAGATCTCCAACTCATCGCGTACCACGGGACGAGGCCCAACCAGGCTCATATCCCCCTGCAGGATGTTGATGATCTGCGGCAACTCATCGAGGCTGAGCTTCCTCAGCACCGCTCCGACGCGCGTGATCCGCGGGTCGTTCTTCAACTTGCGGGTCGCTATCCATTCGGCGTTGGCCTCCGGATTCGCGGCGAGATAGGCAGCAAGCACCCGCTCGCCGTCTGGAACCATAGTGCGGAACTTGAGGCACGGAAAAATCCGTCCTCCGCGGCCGATCCGGCTATGACCATAGAAAATCGGCCCGCCATCGGAAAACCTGACAAGCAGCGCTATCATCACGAACAGCGGGCTGAGAGCGATCAGGCCGATCAGCGAACCGGCAATATCGAAGCTGCGTTTGAGCAGGCCGCCGATCGGCGGCGGAAAATCGACGCCGGCCTGCGAAAAATCCGCGTCGGCCGGCTTGGCTACGTCCCTCATGCGTAAACTCCATACGTTGAACGGATGGTTTAGCGCACGATACCAAAAAAATGCTGCAGCGCAACACACAATTTCCCAGCCGGCTGTAATAGTCGCGTCATGAACTGACTAAATAATGAACTCGTCCTGCACAAAATTTTGCCTTTATGTCGCAAAGGCGACAGATTATGGGCAATTTTGGAAAATCTAGTCCAATTTTGGGGCTGATTTTGGGCGAATCGCTCTTTATACCCGGTTGTGGAGCTTTGCCGTCACTTAGAAGTTCAAAATATCGACTGATGTTATGATAAGATACTGGTCAATATTATAAATCTTACTGGAGCGAGTCGATATCCGTCAATCAGTGGTGATGCCGACGTGTGCATTGCACCATGGCAGAGGCGATCCTGAGGATTCGCTTAAAATTATTCCGTAGCTGCCCTTGCCGCCTATTGCTCGCCTCAATAGAGTTGCAAATTGTTTCTGTCGGAGTATGGACAGATTGGGCAAGGCCGGAAGCAACCGGCCAGAAGCGGGCAACCTAAACAAGCTCGCAGAGTTTAAGGGAGGTGCTCGGGGTGGGCTTGTCGACATTTTTTCCCGAGCCGGTTGATGGGCTATCGGGTATGTCACTGCCAAAGTTCATTATCGGAATGTGTTTTGCGCTGGCGATCGTGGTCGTCTGGTCCTATTTGGGCGGCGCCTCGCTCGGCACGACGCTTTTTCGCGTCATCGGCTGCGCCATAGTCATCCAACTCGGTTATTTTCTGCTGGTCTTTGCCATGGTCGCAAGAAATGCCCCGACCTCGGCCGACAAAATTCGCGACGCAGAACGAAAGCTGAGTTCGAACGAAGCGGCCGAAGGCGAGAAATTAAGCGCCAGGAGAGGCCTTCACTGATTTCGGGCGTTGGCCTCCAGCAACACGCCGCAAGTCGGCATCCCGTTTCTTCAATTCCTCGATGCTCCCGGCCTCCACCAAGCGGCCGCTCTCCATCGCCACGACCTACTCGGCAGTGACTGGTTGGCCAACTGAGCGCGCCAGTGGCTTGATCCGGGCCGTGCAGGAGCGGCTCTGCCAAGCGGCGCCTTTCGGGAGCTATCCCGATTGCGGCTCGCCGCCTGCCCAGCCGCGTCATGACACCCAGCCAAATGAAAAACTGGACGGCGCCGATGATTTTGGCGATGCTTGCTTCGCACTTGCAGCATAGGCATTTGGGCCGATGCATGTCAGACGGGCGGTGAGGCATTGAGCGGGGAGGGCGAGGAAATCCGCAACGATTTCTGCAATCGAGAGGCATGTCCATGACATCATCCCAAGTCTGCGTGATCATCGCTGCCCGTAACGCGGCGCGGACAATCCCGGCTGCCATTGCATCGGCATTGCGCGAGCCGGAGGTTGCGGAAGTCGTCGTCGTCGACGACGCGTCCACCGACGATACCGCGAAAGTCGCCCATGCAGCCGACGACGGCACGGGCCGCCTTTCCGTCATCCGCTTCGACGTCAATCGCGGCCCCTCCTTTGCCCGCAACGCCGCGATAGCCGGTTCCAGGTCGCCGTTCATCAGCATCCTGGACGCTGATGATTTCTTTTTCGAAGGCAGGTTTCACAGACTGTTCGCCAGCACCGATTGGGATTTCGCGGCAGACAACATCATGCTTGTCAGGGATGACGCGGCAACCGACGTCTCGAAAATCGTCGCTCCACCGTTTTCGCCCGAGCCGGAATTCCTCGATTTCGAGGGTTTCATCGACGCCAACATCTCCAGGCGCCGTGTGCAACGAGGGGAACTGGGCTTCCTCAAACCCGTGATCAGCCGCGCCTTCCTCGATCGGCATGAGCTGCGCTACGACGAGAAGCTGCGCCTTGGCGAAGACTATGAACTCTATGCGCGCGCGGTTGCGCATGGCGCGCGCTTCAAGGTCATCAAATCCTGTGGCTACGGCGCGATCGTGCGCGCCGATTCGCTGAGCGGACGGCACAACACCCAGGATCTGAAGCATCTGGCCGATGCCGACCTGGCACTGCTTGCGATCGACAGTTTGCCGGAGGCATCGAAGGCTGCGCTGAGAAGGCACGAGCGGCACATTCGCGACAAATACCGGTTGCGGAAGTTCTTAGACGTGAAGACTGAGCGCGGGCTGGCGCCGGCTGTGGCCTATGCCTTGGCCGGCTCGTCCAACCTCACGGCCGTCGTCCGCGGCGTTGCCTCCGACAAGCTGGATGCGCTGTTTCGCCGCGCTGGCTTCGCCGCTAAGCGTCAGCATGTGCCGCCGCTGCGCTTCCTCATGGCCGGAACCAGCACAGCCGGCGAAAGCTAGGCTCGTCAACGTGGCGATCGCCTTACCTCGGTCGGCTCGCACCATTTCGACGCGATTTATGAGTTTACGATCTAGGTGGTTGCCTATGCGCGCGGGGAATGGCAATCTATGTTGCGGTGCAGCAATTTTGGACGGCCAACCGAACTGGCCCGAGACATCCCCTGTCAGAGGAGCTGGACGATGCGAGAAATGTCTTTTGAACGTGGACGGGCGCCAAGGCCGGTCATCATCTCGACGATGATGGGGCGCTGACTGCATGGCCTCGATCTTTCGCTTCCGATCGAGAGATCCGGCGCGCGACACGCAGACCGACACCGCGCGACTCGATCGCTTGGCGAAGCTGCTGGACCAGATCGCGGCCGAGGTCGAGGCGGAGAAGAACGGACTTGAGAACCGCTACAGGACAACGGCCACCAATGCCGCCTTCCTGGTCGAGGCCATGGAAAACGGGGCGGTCTCCTCCCGCAGGTCTTCCGAAGTTGGCGAACTGACCAGGTCGATCCTGAATTGCGAGCGGCGCATCGCTGCGCTCTCGCGCCAGAAGCAGATGATGAAGGATCTCCGTCATTCGCTGGATGAAATCTTCGAGGAGGATCGGCAGAACGGCCCAGACATAAGGACCGATTTTGTGAAACCCGCCGGTCCCGGCACAGGTTGAGCGAATATCCCGGAGTCGGCGCAATGGTTTTGGGCACGCTACACGGAGCCTAGGAGCGACAGAGGTCAAGATTAGCTTGTTTCGTCACGGTTCGAACGATCGCTTTGGGGGCGCACAGCACAAAGGTGAGTTTGATATGAACGCAGATCCTAAAAGCACGTCCACCCCGGCAACCGGCGGCACCCCGTTCACGCGCCCGATCCCAGGCAAGCTGCGGCGGCTCCGTTCAGACGGCGCGTTTCTGCTGATCGTTCTCGGCAGCCTGGTTGCGGGCCTGGTGCCCGTCCGCGCCCAGGATCTCCCAACCGCGCCGTCCTTTGTCGATGATTTCACCAGCCTCAGTCGCGCGCGCTGGTACATTTCCGACGGCTGGACGAACGGCAAGCATCAGAACTGCACCTGGTCCAAAAGCCTGATCGGCCTTTCCGACGGCATGCTGACGCTCGGTTTCGAGAAGCGCAAGCTGAAGGATCGCGAATTCGCCTGCGCCGAGATCCAGACCAAGCAGCGCTTCGGCTACGGCACCTACGAGGCGCGGATGAAGACCGACACGGGCTCCGGCGTCAACGCGGCATTCTTCAGCTTCGTCGGCGATGCCGACAAGCAGCCGCATGATGAAATCGACTTCGAGGTGCTGACCAAGGACACGTCCAAGGTCCAGGTCAACGCCTACATAGCCGGCAAGGGCAAGAACGAGAAGCTGGTCGACGTCGCCGGGGGCACCGACAAGGCCTTCAACGACTACGCCTTCGTCTGGGAAAAGGACCGGCTGCGCTGGTACGTCAACGGCAAGCTTGTCCACGAGATCACCGATCCGGCGAAGCTGCCCACCCATTCGCAAAGAATCTATTTCAGCCTGTGGGGCAGCGATACGATGAAGGGCTGGATGGGGCCGTTCTCGGATCCGGGCCGCAAGCTCGCCATGCAAGTGGACCGCGTTGCATTCACCGCACTCGGCCAGCCCTGCCAATTCCCGGAATCGCTGGCATGCAAAACGAACTAGAAGCGCATCTGAACCCGCCGGGCCGAAGGTGGTCCGAGCCCGAAGCTCGAACAGGCCCCGAAGCCTTGAACAGGAATGAAACCGAATGAATTTGACTGTCTTTGGAATCGGCTATGTCGGTCTTGTACAGGCGGCGGTGCTTGCCGAAGTCGGCCATCAGGTGGTCTGCGTCGACATCGATGCAAAAAAGGTCGAGCGGCTCAACCAGGGTCATGTCCCGATCTTCGAGCCTGGGCTCGAAAACATGGTCAAGGAGAACCATGCCGCCGGCCGCATCAAGTTCACCACCGACGCCGCCGCGGCGATCAAGCATGGCCAGATCCAGATGATCGCGGTCGGCACGCCTCCGGGCGAGGATGGTTCGGCAGACCTGAAATATGTGCTGGCCGTCGCCGAGGCCATCGGTCGTGAGATGGACGCGCCCAAGATCGTCGTCGGCAAGTCGACCGTGCCGGTCGGTACCTGCGAAAGGATAAAGGCCAGGATTGCCGAGACGCTGAGGGCGCGCGGGCGCGAGGATCTGGCTTTCGACGTCGCCTCCAATCCGGAATTCCTCAAGGAAGGGTCCGCTGTGAGCGACTGCATGAAGCCCGACCGCATCATCGTCGGCACCAGCAACGAGGACACCGAGGCGGTGATGCGCGAGCTCTACGCGCCGTTCAACCGCAACCACGAAAAGATGATCGTGATGGACGTGCGCAGTGCCGAGTTTACCAAATACGCGGCCAATTGCATGCTGGCGACCAAGATCAGCTTCATGAACGAAATGGCCAATTTGGCCGAGCAACTGGGCGCCGACATCGAGGAGGTCCGCAAGGGCATCGGCAGCGACCCGCGGATCGGCTACCACTTCATCTATCCGGGCCTCGGCTATGGCGGCTCGTGCTTCCCGAAGGATGTGCGCGCCCTGATCAAGACCGCCGAAGCCATCAAGTTCGACGCCAAGCTGCTGCGTGCCGTCGAGGAGCGCAACAACCAGCAGAAGTCGGTCCTGTTCGAGAAGGTGGACCGCTATTTCAAGGGCAATCTCAAGGGCAAGACCTTTGCGCTGTGGGGCCTGGCCTTCAAGCCCAATACCGACGACATGCGCGAAGCCCCGGCCCGCACGCTGATGGAGGCGCTCTGGGCCGCCGGTGCCAATGTGCAGGCCTACGATCCCGAGGCGATGCAGGAATGCCAGGCGATCTACGGGTTGCGCGACGACCTGCAGCTGTGCGGCACCAAAGAGGCCGCTGTGCGAGGTGCCGACGCGCTCTTGATCGTGACCGAGTGGAAGAGCTTCAGTGCGCCGTCCTTCGATGCATTGAAGGACGCGCTGACCACGCCCGTCATCTTCGACGGACGCAACCTCTACGACCCCAAGGTCATCGCCCGCCACGGCATCGAATACCACAGCATCGGCAGAATGGCGGCGTGACGATAGGGCGGTCCAGCAAGGAGCCAGGTCCATGAAAGTTCTGTTTGCAGGCGGCAACGGCTACACGCCGCAGTTCAGCGGTGGCGTTCAGTCGAGCACGCACCATCTGGTCGAGCAGCTGCGCGAGCACGGTCATGACGCCTCGGTCCTGGCGGCACTGTTCGGTGATGGCATGTTCGGCTTCAAGGCGCGCGCCAAGATGAAACTGCTTCGCCAGCGTGCGGTCATCGACAGCTATCCCGGCTATCCGGTCGTGCGGGCGTGGTTTCCCTGGGAGGCGGCGCGCTTCGCGGTCGAACGGCTCGATCCCGATGTCGCCGTCGTGCAGTGCCACAAATCGGTGCCGATCGGAAAGGCGCTGCAGGCGCTCGGCGTGCCGCTGGTGGTCTATCTGCGGAACGTCGAATTCCACGAGCTGGCCGGCGACCTGCGCGAATTGCATTCGGCGCTTTATATCGCCAACTCCGAATTCACCGCGCGCACCTATAAGGAAAGGTTCGGCATCGACTCGACCGTGATTCCGCCGACCATCAATCCCGGGCTCTACAGCACCCCGACGACCGGCGAATTCGTCACGCTGATCAACCCTTACAATGAAAAAGGGTTCGAACTCGCCGTGCGCATCGCCGGCCAATGCCCCGAAATCCCGTTTCTGTTCGTCGAAAGCTGGAAGCTCGACGACGACCACCGGGCGCAGATCGAACGGACCATCGCGCCGCTGCGCAACGTCAGGCTGGAAAGCCGTACCAGCGACATGAAGACGGTCTATGGCCGCACCAAGATCCTGCTGGCGCCCAGCAAATGGGAAGAGGCCTGGGGGCGCGTGGCATCCGAGGCCCATTGCAGCGGCATTCCGGTCGTCGGGTCCCGCCGCGGCGGCCTGCCGGAAGCGATCGGCGCCGGCGGCGTTGTACTTGACTATGACGCACCGCTCGACGACTGGGTCGCCGCAGTCAGGCGGCTATGGAGCGACAAGGCCGAGTACGACCGGCTGTCGGCGGCGGCGCAGCTGTTTTCGGAGCGGCCGCAAATGAATCCAGACATTCAGTTCGCGACCTTCCTCGGCGTTCTCGACAACGCCAGGCAAGGCGCGCTGGAGCATGCCGCCTGATGCATTTCGTCCAAAACCATGCACGTTCCCCAAAAGCCGGCTCTCGCGCCTGACCGGGGTGGGAGCTGCTTTGGGACAACGGCACGCACAACACCAGACGCTTGGGGCGCCTCGCACGGCGGCGACGGGCTTCAGCCCTCATCCGCGCGAGCAGATCGCCGACCGGCCTCGAAAGATCGTCCATTCGATGAAGATTTGCTTCGTAGTTGATAAGTTCCCCTCTTTATCGGAGACCTTCGTCCTCGACCAGATAGAAGGGTGCCTCGAGCGCGGCATGCAAGTCGGCGTCGTCTGCAACGAGACGTCGTTCGGCAAGGACAGCAACATCGACGATCGCCGCTGGCAGGCGCTGCCTGGCAAGGTCGTCTGCTGGTGGGGCGGACTGGGGCGCTTTCGCCCGATGCTCAGGAGATGGTCGGGCAGGTTCTGGGATAAGCTCTCGACCGCTATCGACATCGCCTTTGCGCGCAAATTGCAGAACGCCGATGTGATCGTCGCGCATTTCGGCAATAACGGCATGCGCGTTGCCCGCGCCATGAAACGAGGCCGGATTTCCGCTCCGCTGGTGACCATATTCCACGGCCGCGATGTCGGCGAACCGCTGCATGACGACACGCTCACGCGCTACAAGGTTGTCTTCGACAAGGGCGTTCTCCAGCTCCCGGTGAACGCGTTTTTCCGCGACGCCCTGATCGGCGTCGGCGCACCCCCCGCGCAAGTCATGGTTCACCATATGGGCGTGCGGCCCGGTGAGATCGGCTACCATTGGCGTTCCTGGGACCGGGACACGCTGTCCTTCATCTCGGTCTGCCGGCTGACCGAAAAGAAGGGCATCGAATTCGCCCTTCGGGCGCTCGCCAGCCTGCCGCAGCGTGACTGGGTCTATGCGGTGATTGGCGGCGGCGAATTGCTGGAAGAGTTGAAGAAGCTCGCCGTAAATCTCGGCATTGCCGACCGGGTGACTTTCCTCGGGCCGCGTCCGCACGCCGAGGTCAAGCAGCGCCTGCGCGACGCCCACGTATTCCTGCTGCCCAGCGTTGCTGCACAGGACGGCGATCTCGAGGGTATTCCGGTGGCGCTGATGGAAGCTATGGCCGCCGGGCTGATTGTTGTCAGCACCTATCACTCGGGCATCCCCGAGTTGATCGAGGATCAGGAGACAGGCTTCCTCGCACCGGAGCGAGACGTTGCGGCGTTGGCCCGCAAGCTTGTCTGGGTGGCCGAGAACCCGGACAAATGCGAGCGCATCGCACGTGCGGCGCGCCGCAAGATCGAGCAGGATTTCAACGCGGACCTGCTCAACGAACGTTTTGCGCAGATCGTTGCTCAACTGGCCGAAGCCAGGCGCCCGGCATGAACGCCAACCCGCCCCCCCAGTTCGGTCGCGTCGCTCTGCGCGGCGGCGTGGTGACGATCGGCGCGCAAGGCTTCAAGATGGCGATCCAGTTTCTCTCGGTCATCGTGCTTGCGCGTCTGCTGGTCCCCGAGGATTTTGGTCTCGTGGCTTCCGTCGGGCCGATCGTGGCCTTTGTCGGATTGCTTCAAAACCTAGGCCTGCAGCAGGCTGTGGTCCAGCGCAAGGACATCAGCACCGAACAGCTCAACCAGGTATTCTGGATCAGTGCGCTGGTTGGGCTGGGCAGTGCCGTGGTGGTGGCATGCCTGGCGCCCGCCATCGCCGCCTTCTACGGCGATCAACGCATGGTCGGGATCACCATCGGCTCTGCCTTGCCGCTGCTTCTTGGCAGCCTCGCCGCGGTGCCGCTGGCGCTGATGAACCGTCATTTGCGCTTTGGCCAGCTCGCGCTGAACGATGTGATAACCGCCGCTGCCGGACTTGCGACTACCGCAATCGCCGCCTATGCGGGACTGGGCTACTGGTCGCTGGTCATCGGCCCGGCGGTTTCGGCTGTTGTCGCGCTGGCCGCGGCATGGCAGGTGGCGCGCTGGACGCCGTCGCGGCCGGACCTGAAGGTCGATACCGACATATTGTCCTTCGGCGCCAATCTGACCGGCTTCAATCTGGCCAACTTCTTCTCGCGCAATCTCGACAACATCCTGATCGGAAAATATTCGGGCGCGATCGAACTCGGCTACTATGACCGCGCCTATAAGCTCCTGCTGTTTCCGCTTCAGAACATCAACCAGCCGCTGACACGCGTGATGGTGCCGCTGCTGAGCCGCATCCATGAGGACAAGGCGCGGTTTCGCGACATCTATGTGCGGACCAATTGGATGCTGGCGGCCATCACCATGCCCGGCATCGCGGCGCTGACGCTGACGTCCGACCAGGTCGTCGGGCTTCTCTTCGGCGAGCGCTGGACAGCGGTGGCGCCGATCTTCGCCTGGCTGGGCATCGCCAGCCTGATCCAGTCCGTCTCAAGCACCACCGGATGGATCTTCATCTGCCAGGGCAAGACCAAGACCATGTTCCACTGGGGCATCTACTCGTCGCTGACGACGGTCGCCGCCTTCATCATCGGCCTGCACTGGGGCGCCGTCGGTGTCGCCGCGGCCTACGCGATCAGCGGCTATATGCTGCGCGTCCCGGTGCTTGCCGTTCTTGTCCACCGGGTCGGCCCGGTGACCGCAGCCGACTTCCTGATCATGCAGGGGCTTTTCATCATGTCGTCGCTGCTTGCCTGGTCCGTCTACCGGGAGTTGCCCGTATCGCTGACCGGCCAGTCAGACCTGCTCGCGGTGGTCCTGGCGGTTGCCCTCAATTATTCGATCGGCCTGATCCTCATGCTTGCCCTTCGCCAGTCGCGCAGTGCGTTGTTCACCACGCTTTCCAGCGCCATGCGCAACGCCCGCTAGGCAGGCAATAACCGGCCTCAAAAGCTCACCTGCCGACATCGCCGACGCATGCTCCTCAAGCACTGCCTGAAGGCTCGTCCTGCGATAGAGGTCGAGATTGGCGGTAAGTCTGCCGAGCTTCTCGCTCGCTTCCTCGGGCGTTACCGTGTCGATGTCGAGCAGCAGGTCGGCGACGCCGATCCGCTTGGCGAGTTCCTTGGTCTTGAATTCATAGGCGATCGGCAGCACCGGCGTGCCGACGCAGAGCGACATGATCATCATGTGCATGCGCGTCGCGACGACGAAGTCGAAGCCTTTCACCAGGGCCATCAGTTGCTCCGGCGTGTGGAACGAAGCGTCCACGCTCACATGCTTGGCGATCTCCGGATCGAGTTCGGCAACGATCGCCCGCGCCGTCTTGGAATCGTCATGGGCGTATTCCGGCACGCCCTGGCAGGTAGAGACGAAGGTCACCTGCTTGGCGTGGTCCCTGACCAGGATGGTCGCAATCTCGCGGATCGAGTCGATGTAGCGGCGCATGCCGCCCTCGCCGTCGCTGACATAGTTCCAGTGACGGACGGAAATGGCGACGCGGCCGGTGACAGTCGCCGACTGGCCGGAGGCCAGAAAACTTCCGATCCTGTCGGTATCGGCCAGCGCAAAGACGGCGTCGGCCACGACGTGGCATTTGCCGGGGTCTTTCACCATGTCCACAATGTGGCCTCTCGAACGTTCATCGCGCAGCAGGATGAGCGGGCTCCGGTCGAAGATCGGGCTCAACTCCTGGCGATTGTAACTTTTGTTGAACGGGCCGAGCGATTGCGTGAAGAAGACCGGGTCCTTGCCCAGAATCGCGTCGATCCGGAATTGATTGAGGCGCCGTTCCAGATTGTAGGTCTCGACGAGATAGGTTCCGCCTGTCGTGACCACGAGGTCGGCGTCTTTGTAGATCTTGAGACCACGGCGATTGCTTGAGCTGAACAAACGCCCGAGAACGCCGCGGATGCCGAACCGCCGCAGGGCATTGAGTACGAGCCGATTGTAGATCGGCTTGAACAGGTTCTTCAGCCCACTGCCGTATTTGTAGCGGAACAGCGATTCCGACAGCAGCTTGTGGAATTCGAGATCTGGATACTCCTTCTTCGTGTAGAGCCTCGCCGCCACCTCCGGCTGGCTGTCGAAGACGTAGAACTGGATATCGTCCTGCACGATCGTCTTGAAAACATGGCGAATCGCCAGGAGAATCGCTGCGTCTCCGGTATTCAGGCAGACGGTGTTTTCAACCGCGATCTTCATTGAATGACCTCATTTCGTGAGTAGTCCCGCGGTTCGGTCGACGGATGCCGAGGTGCGGGTTGGCCGAAAATGCTGCACGCCAAGGATGGTCCTCGCGTCGTGATTATTGGCGCGCAGCCCAATGGCAGGGCCAACGCGCGGTCCATGCGGCCCAAGCAGAGCGAGATTAACCCATCGATTTTGCAGTGCAACAAAAAATGTGGATCTTTGCTACGCTGCAACCAAAAATGTTGCGATGCAGCAAGAGCTGTACTAGCATTGTCGCGGGCGGGCCAACAGCGGTCGAGTTTTCATGCTGCATGTCTTGTACTTGGTACACGACGTCTCCGACCCGGCAGTGCGCCGGCGGATCATAATGCTCAAGGCAGGCGGCGCCCAGGTTACGCTGGCGGGCTTTCGTCGAACGGCAAGCGCGGTTGCTGATGTCGAGGGCTTGCAGCCGATCGATCTCGGCCCGACGCGTGATGGCCGATTCGCCCAGCGTCTGGCGGCGATCATGAAGGCGGTGGTCTCGACCGGCTCCAAGCTGGGTTCAATGCAACGGCCCGACCTCATTATCGCGCGCAATTTGGAAATGCTGGCGCTTGCCCGGCGCGCCAGGTCGGCTTTCCAGGCAACGGTGCCGATCGTCTACGAGTGCCTCGACATCCATCGTCTGCTGCTTCGCGACGATCCGCTGGGCTGGGCGATGCGCGGTGCGGAACGCTTCCTGGCCAGGGATGTGAAGCTTCTGGTGACCAGCTCTCCGGCCTTCATCGCCAACTATTTCAAGCCGTTCGGACAGATTGCCGCGCCGGTCGAACTGCTCGAAAACAAGTATTTCGAGCCAGCCGCGGCTTCCCTGGATGACCGCATGACGGAGGAGAATCCTGTTGCGCCGCCTTGGCGAATCGGCTGGTTCGGGGCGCTCCGCTGCCGCCGCTCCCTGGAGCTTCTGGCCGAATTTTCGCGCCGCCTCGACGGCCGCTTCGAAATCGTCCTCAGAGGCCGCCCGGCGTTGTCCGAATTTCCCGATTTCCACGGTTTTGTTGAATCGGAACCCTGGCTCTCGTTTGGCGGACCCTATCGCAATCCGGAGGATATGGCGGCGATCTACCGCGAGGTTCACTTTTCCTGGGCCATCGACTTTTTTGAGCAGGGCCTGAATTCCGAATGGCTGCTGCCCAACCGTCTCTATGAGGGCTGCCGCTTCGGAGCCGTGCCGATCTCGATGGGCAACACCGAGACCGGCCGGTTCCTCGATCGGCAAGGCATCGGCGTTCTTTTGCCAGAAGCCACGCCCGAGGCGCTCGAAGCTGCCCTCGGCACCATGGAGCAGCATCGGTTCGAGACATTGAGGGCACGTGTTCTCGCCCGCAATCCGCGCACCTGGAGCTACGACCGCGCCGATTGCCGGGCGCTCGTCGAAAAACTCCGCGGCCTTGCCGCGGCGCCCGGTCCATATGCTGCCGAAGCATTGGCATAGAAGGACGGCCGATGACGCAAACCGAAACGCTCCCATCCTGCATGATCGTGGTTCCGTGCCTGAACGAAGCGCCCCATATCGGCGCGTTGCTTCGAGAGCTCCGCCCTGCGGCCAAGAGGCTGGGCGCCGTGATCATCGTTGCCGATGGCGGCAGTACGGACGGCACCAGGACGATCGTCGCGGATATCGCCGCAAAAGATCAGCGGGTGGTCCTGCTCCACAATGAAAAGCGTTTGCAGAGCGCGGCGATCAATCTCGCCGTTGCCAGGTTCGGGGAGGGCGTCGACTATCTCATTCGCATCGACGCGCATGGCGGCTATCCCGCCGACTATTGCGACCGGCTGGTCGAAGAAGCGCAGGCCACCGGGGCGGATTCGGTCGTCGTCTCGATGCTGACCAGTGGCAGCGGCATGGTGCAGAAGGCGGCGGCCGCGGCCCAGAATTCCAGGCTCGGCACCGGCGGCTCCAAGCATCGGCACCTTTCGGCGGGGGAATGGGTCGATCATGGCCACCATGCGCTGATCCGGATATCGGCCTTCACCGCGGTCGGCGGCTATGACGAGACGTTCAGCCACAATGAGGATGCCGAACTCGACTATCGGCTCCGTCAGGCCGGTTACCGGATCTGGATGACCGGTAAGACACAAATGGTCTACTACCCGCGCTCCTCGCTGAAGGGCCTCTATTTTCAGTATCTCGGCTATGGCCGCGGCCGGGCGAAGAACGTTCTCAAGCACCGCATGATCCCGAAGATCCGGCAGATGGTGCCGCTTCTGGTGTTTCCCGTGGTTCTTCTCGCCGCCTTTTCCTTCGTCCACTGGCTGGCGGCCGTGCCGCTTTTGCTATGGGTCTCGGTCTGCCTTGGCTACGGCTTCTGGACCGCGGTCAGTCAGCGCAAACCCGACATTGCGCTTGCCGGGGTCTCGGCAATGGTCATGCATTTCGGCTGGTCGGTCGGCTTCTGGCTGCAGCTGCTAGCACCGCGACCGCAGCGCGGGGTAGCGTGATGGACCCGGTCAAGAAAAATCGAAGCATCGATATTTGCGTCTGCACATTTCGCCGGCCGGAGCTTGTCGACACGCTCCGCTCCGTAGCAGCCATGGATATGCCCGCGGGATTCGATGTCGGTGTCATCATCGCGGACAACGACGATACGCCGACGGCCGAAACGCTGGTCGCCAAGCTAGCGGGGGAGTTGAAGCTGCCGGTGACCTACCGGCACGCCCCGGCCCGCAACATTTCGATCGCGCGCAACGCTTGCCTCGATGCCAGTGCGGCGGATTTCGTCGCCTTTATCGACGACGACGAGACGGCCACCGCTGGCTGGCTTGCCGAACTGGTGGCGGCGGTGGAAGCAACTGGTGCTGCGGCCGTGCTCGGGCCGGTGCAAGCCCGTTACCTGCCGGATGCGCCCGACTGGATGCGCAAAGGCGATTTCCACTCGACCTCGCCGGTCTGGGTGCGCGGCGAGATCCGCACCGGCTACACCTGCAACGTCCTGCTCAGAATTGGCGCTGAGAGCCTGCGCGGCCGGCGCTTCAGCCTGGCACGTGGCCAGACCGGCGGCGAAGATACGGAATTCTTCGACCAGATGGTCAAGGCCGGCGGCAGTATCGCCTTTTCGCCAGAGGCTTGGGTCGATGAAGTCGTGCCGCCTGCCAGGGCGGCATTCGACTGGCTCGGCCGCCGCCGGTTCCGCGTCGGACAGACGCATGGCCACCTCCTGGGGCGCAACGCGCGCGGCCTTGCCCGGCTCAAGCAGGTCGGCATTGCCGCGGCAAAGGCCGGCTATAGTTTCCTGTCGGCAATTCCGGTCGCCATCGACCCCGTCCGACGGAACCGCAGCGTCCTTCGCGGCATTATGCATGTCGGCGTCGTCAGCGGCCTCGTCGGGGTTCGTGAAATCCGCCAATACGGCCTGTCTTCGCCGCAGCAAGGGGGCAAGCGTGCAGCCTGACGTGAGCTTCGTGATTGCCGCCTACAATGCCGAGGCGACCATCGATCGGGCGATTGCCAGCGCCGTCGCCCAGCGCAATGTCAGCCTCGAGGTCATCGTCGTCGACGACAAGTCGCGCGACCGGACGCTCGACCTGGCGAGATCCTACCCCGAAGACATCGTACGCGTTGTCGCGCTTGAGCAAAACCGTGGGCCTGGCGGCGCCAGGAATGCCGGCCTTGAGCTTGCCCGCGGCAGGTGGGTAGCGGTTCTCGATTCCGACGACGCGGTCTATCCCGGGCGAATCTGCACCATGATCGAACGCGCGGAAAAAGCCGGCGCCGAGATCGCGGTCGATAATCTGCAGGTCGTTCGGGAGGACGGCGTTGCGGAAGAGACGATGTTCCCGGCCGACTATCTGGAAGGGCTCAGTGAAATCTCGCTGGCGGATTACATCGGCGGCAATGTCCTCTTCGAATCGAGGTTCAATCTCGGCTATCTCAAGCCGATCTTCCAGCGCCGGTTCCTGAACGAGAACGGGCTTCGTTACGATGAAAGCCTGATCATTGGCGAAGACTACATCCTCCTGGCCAGTGCTCTGGCCAAAGGCGGCAAATGCGTGGTCGAGCCGACGACGGGCTATATTTACCACATTCGCACCGGTTCCATCTCCCGGGTGCTCGAACTTCATCACGTCGAGGCGATGCGCCGGGCCGATGCCACCTTCGCCGCGACCCATTCCATGGATGCTGCGGCCGCGGCGGCGTTCGCCAGGCGCGCTCGCAGCCTGCGGCGGGCGGCATCATTCCTGTCGCTGGTTCAGCACATCAAGGCGCGGTCCCCGCTCAAGGCGATATGGACGGCGCTCAGCGATCCGGCGGCGGTTCGGCATATGAGCATGCCGATCGCCGTCCGGCTGCGAAGGGTAGCGGCACAGTTTGCCGTGGTGGCGGGGAGGTAAAGGGCTGCAGGCGAATGAAGACAAATTTCGCCGCCTGCGACAGGGTTGAAATCGATCTCCTCAGAAGGAACATGCAATGAAAAAAGTCAGGAAGGCAGTCATACCGGTGGCGGGGCTTGGAACGCGGTTCCTGCCGGCGACCAAATCCATGCCGAAGGAAATGCTGCCGGTGGTCGACAAGCCTGTGGTGCAATATGCGGTGGACGAGGCATTCGAGGCCGGCATCGAGCACATCGTCTTCGTCACCGGCCGCAACAAGGCGGTGATCGAGGACTATTTCGATCTGCATCCTGAACTGATCGGAACCCTGGAGCAGAGCGGCAAGAAGGCGCAGCTCGAATCACTCGAGAGCCTGCTTCCCGTCGCCGGCGCGACGAGCTTCATCCGTCAGCAGTCGCCGCAAGGCCTCGGCCACGCCGTCTGGTGCGCGCGAGAGGTCATCGGCGACGAACCTTTCGCGTTGCTGTTGCCGGATATGGTGTCCTTTGGCGGGCGAGGGTGTCTTGCCGAAGTCGCCGATCTTTATGCGCAGACTGGCGCAAACGTTATCGCCGTCGAGCGTTGCGATCCGACCGAGACCAACAAATACGGCATTGTCGGGCGCGGCGCGGATGTCGGCACCGGCTTCGAGGTGACGGCCATGGTCGAAAAGCCGGCACCGGCCAACGCGCCGTCGAACTTCTACATCAACGGCCGCTACATCCTGCAGCCCGAGATATTCTCGCTGCTGGGCAGCCAGCAACGCGGCGCCGGCAACGAGATCCAACTGACCGACGCAATGGTGCGTCTCGCACAGACGCAGGCCTTCTTCGCCCAGCCTTTCAACGGCCGCATGTTCGACTGCGGTTCGAAGGAGGGCTTCATCCAGGCCAATGTCGCTTTCGCGCTGGCGCGTGAGGACATGAAGGGTCCGATCTTCGAGATGCTGCAGGAATTCGTCCGGTCGCATCAGCGTCGGGAAGAAGCCGCATAATGTCCATTTTTTCGAGGCATTGTGGGTGCGGCTGATGACGCAGGACAGGCCGTTGCGCCGCGCGTAACGCGCACTGTCCGGCGCAAGGTTTGCACCCTATGTGCCGATCTTCGAGGCGGTAGCGCCTGCAAACTAGAATTGGACCGAAGATGAACTATGCCAATTTTCCTGTCGACAAGAGGACGCCATTGCCGACTTCGAGTGCGGCAAACGCCGAAGACTTCATCGACATCGAGCGTCTGCTTGGCATGGCCGCGCGGCAGGCGAAAGTGGTTGCCGCCTGCGCCATCATCGGTCTCTTTCTCGGCGTGCTCTATTTGCAGACCACGCCTCCTACCTATGTGGCGACGAGCAGCGTGCTGATCGACGAAGGATTGAACAAGGTCGTCGACGATATTTCGGCGGCGTCGGTCAGCATGCAGACCGACTCCGCCGTTCTGAGCCAGATCGAAATTCTACAGTCGGCCAGGCTGGCGGGGGTGGTCGTCGACAAGCTGAAGCTCGATCAGAACGACGCTTTCATGAACCCTCCGACATCGGCCCTGTCTAAGGTCGCAAGCTTTGTACGCGGTATCATCCAGTCTGTCCGCCCCAAGCGCGCCGCGAGCACAACCGATGTCACTCAGCTTGATGCCGCGACGCGTGACGCGATCACCGCATCGTCGTCGTCCCGCGACTACGCAATCTTCAAACTGCAGAACCAACTCGATGCCGAGCGGATCGGCCGAAGCTTTGTCATCAGCATCTCCTTTCAGGCGACGGATCCGGCGCTTGCGACCGCCATCACCAAGGCCTATGCCGACGCCTATCTCGCCGATCAGCTTGATGCCAGCTTCGACGCGACCGAGCGGGCGGCTGTCTGGCTGCAGGGCCGGCTGACCGAGCTTCGTGAGAGCTCCCAGGCGGCCGCACTGGCGGTCGAAAAGTTCAGGGCCGAACATGGATTGGCCGTCAATGACGGCCAGCTGATCAGCGACAAGCAACTGTCCGATCTCAACACTCAGCTGATCGTCGCACAGGCCGATACCGCACGTGCCGGCGCCCGCTATCAGCAGTACAAGTCGATCGTCGAAAGCGGGTCGGACAATGCGTTCAAGGACGCCGCGATATCGAACGACCAGCCGAGCAGCTCCGTCATCACGACGCTGAAGAACCGCTATCTCACAGTCGCCAAGCGGCAGCAGGACGTCGAAGCCAATTTCGGCCCGCAACATCCGCAGGCCGTCGCGCTCGCCAAGGAGAAGGCCGACATATCGGCGCAGATTTTCGGCGAGCTGAAGCAACTGACCGAAAGCTACCGCAACGAATACGAGGTCGCTCTGGCGCGCGAAACCGCGCTCCGCGCAAATGTCGCCCTGGCGGCAGGCAAGAGCTCCATCGACAACCAGTCGCAGGTCAAGCTGCGTGAACTGGACCAGAAGGCGACGGCGCTCTCGACACTCTACCAGACATTCCTGAACCGCTATGAGGAGGCCGCCCAACAGCAATCCTTCCCAGTCGGCAAGATCCGGGTCATCTCGGACGCGACGATGCCACAGTCGGCCGCAACCCCGCGAACGGCCATCGTGCTGGGGCTTTCGCTGGCGCTTGGCATAATGATGGGGGCAGGGGTTGGTGGTCTGAATGAATTCAGGGAACGCTTCTTCAGGACCGGCGAGGATGTGCGCGACCGTGTCGGCCTCAAATTCCTCGGCTATCTCCCGGTCATCGGCAAGGCTGGCAAGGATGACCAGCGCAATGGCGGTCAGCCTGACGTCAAAGTCGTTGAATCCAAGACCGTCAAGTCCTCCAAATCCCAGCCCTCCAAAACATTGTCGGCAGCCGAAAAACGTGCGCGCATGCGGGTAACCGTCGATGCACCGGCATCGATGTTCTCCGAGACGCTGCGCAACGCAAAGATCGCCTTCGACGTCGTGATAGAAGGCCAGGGCAGCCGGGTCATCGGCGTGGTCTCGGTGCTTCCGGGCGAAGGCAAGTCGACGGTGGCGGCCAATCTTGCCGGGCTGCTTGCCGCCAACGGATCGAAAACGCTGCTGATCGACGGCGACTTGCGCAATCCCGGCCTCAGCCGCAGCCTCGGCATGGAGGCCGAGCAGGGCTTGATGGAAGCGGTGGTGAGCGGGCAGACCTGGCAGTCGGTCGGCAAGATCGACCGGCAGACCAAACTGGCGATCATCCCGGCCGTCCTGCGTGGCCAGTTTTCGCATACCAGCGAGCTTCTGTCTTCGGCCGGCATGCGGCGCTTCATCGACAACGCGAAGGAAACCTTCGAGTACATCATCGTCGATCTGCCGCCGCTCGGGCCCGTCGTCGACGCCAAGGCCTTCGCTCCGCTTGTCGACGGCTTCGTGCTGGTCACCGAGTGGGGACGCACGCCGCGTGCGATGGTGCAATCGATGCTCAGCTCGGAACCCTATATCGCGAAGAAGATCATTGGCGCGGTCCTGAACAAGGTCGAGCTGAAGAAACTCGCCAAGTATGGCGCGATCGGCGGCTCGGAAAAATTCTTCGACAAATATTCGAGCTATTATCTGGAAAAATCGGAAGCGCGCACAAAGGCGGCTGCCTGAGTGCGGTCCGCGCGTTTCGAGCATTTTTGCACCGAAGCGGAATCACCCGGCGTCGCAAAGATCTATTAGGGTGTTGACATTCTGAGATGCTTGCTGATGAAGCTAAGCCTCTCCAAGCCTCTGCGCACTTCCGGCGCCCTCATGAAAAGCCGCCACAACAGCCCTGTACGATGGTTCTCGATCATCGCGATGATCGGCCCCTGATTGATCGCCAGATAGGTTCGGGAGTACCAGTTGCGGCTTTCGCAAAACGCGTCAACAAAGCCGAAGCGGCCCCATATGCGTTTTCGAGGCTTGCCCAGGAAGCCACGCAGTGCGCGCATCGCCTCCGCCGGGGCATAGGGAAAGCTCGACAGGGCAGCAGACGGAGTGATCACGCCAAAGTCCCTGTCGGGTGCATGCGCGACGTATCCTCGCGGCCCATGGCTCGCGGTCAGACCCCAGCAGTCCGGTCCATATCCCAAATGGCTATGGGGATTGCGAACGCAATGCCGATAATTGATCTGCGTATGACTGACGTTCTGTTGCCAGTAATCGGCGTAGCGGTCACTTAGGCCCCGGGGATCGAGCCCGCAGAAAGAATAGTGCGAAAAGAAGAGCGGGCCACCAGAATTCATTCCCAACGGCAGCACGATCCCGTCATGGTCGCGCCCGTTTCGAAAGCCAGGTCCTACAGCAAAACCCTCGTGATAGATTCCCGGATCAATAGGGTGGCGCGCCGATCCCGCCGCCAGCACGAAAGTGAGCAGGCATTCGTTCCAACCCCTGATCGGGCTGTCCATCGCCCAGCCAAAATTAGGGCTCCAATGCCACATGAGTTGCCGAGCGCCGCGTGTAAACCAGTTCCATTCGGCCTGTAGCAACAGCGCGTCCACGCGCTGGCGCAGGCGCACTTCGCCAGTTGTCATCCCGGCGAAATACTCACGGGCGCAAATCAGACCCTGAAACAGGAAGGTGGTTTCGACGAGATCAGCGCCGTCGTCCTTGCGACGAAACGGGATCGTCGCACCAGTTCGCCCGTTGATAAAATGCGGAAAAACGCCGTGGTAGCGCGGGGAGTTCTCCAAGAAATCGAGCATGCCGTGCAATCGCAGCAAAGCCACGGTGCGGTCGATCCATCCCCGCTCGACCGCAACGATGATGGCTGCAATGCCAAAACCGGCCCCCCCGATCGTCACCAGATCGTTGGCAGGATCACCTGTGGTCTTTTGCCGGTCGCGGGCAAGACCGCTGACGGGATGCGCGCCTTCCCAGAAATAGCGCACCGTCTGCCGCTGCACGACATCCAACAGCGCATCATCGTCGAGCTCGAGAGTATTTTCCGGGAGGTCGAGTGCTGGAATCATCGAGCCGGTGTTAGTGCCTCGGGTGTCCTAAGGCCATTCCTAAAACAATTGTGCGCACGGACCGGCCGCTCACTCGTGTCAGGCCGATTCAATTCGCGACAGGTGCCTGGCGACCCGGTAGAAAGAAAATCAAGGGGAAACAGCCCCTGGATTGGCCTCGAAGCCTATGTTCCATCCCATTGCGAATATCGAAGACGCGCAGACGCTGGCACAGGCCATCGTCTCGATGAGAACTTTCGCGTGCTGGCGGCCAACCACTCCTTCTATCAGACCTTCAGGGTCGACCCCGAGCAGACGCACGGCTCGCTGCTCTACGCGCTGGGCGACGGCCAGTGGGACATTCCAGCGCTTCACCTGCTCTTGGAGACGATCATTCCCGAGAAGACCGCCATGGACGGCTTCGAGGTCGAGCATGATTTCCCCGATATCGGCCGGCGCACGATGCTGCTCAACGCGCGGAAGGTCCTTTACGACCACAGTTCAGCCGCGACCATCCTGCTCGCCTTCAATGACATCACGGCGCGCCGCGCCATAGAAAGGGAAAAGGAAGAACTTCTCGGCCGCACCGAAGACCTGCTGCGGCAGAGATGTGCTGCTGCGCGAAATGGAGCACCGGGTCGCCAACAGCTTGCAGATCATCGCCAGCATTTTGCTGCTGAAGGCCCGGTCCGTCACCTCAGATGAAACGCGGCAGCACCTGAAGGATGCCCATCAACGCGTGCTGTCGGTAGCAGAAGTGCAGCGGCATCTCCATGCCTCAACCGGTGCCGACGAAATCGAGGTTGGTTCTTATCTGTCGAAGCTTTGCAGTAGTTTGGCCGCTTCGATGATCGGGGAAGCACAGGCTATTGCTGTAAACGTTATGGCGGAAAATGGAAGGATAGACTCCCAGAAGGCGGTCAGCCTTGGCCTGATCGTGACCGAGCTCGTTCTCAACGCCATCAAGTATGCATTCTCGACAGAAAAGGTCGATGCGCTGATCTTGGTGACCTATGAGACCGATGCTGAGGATTGGAAGTTGACCGTATTGGACAACGGGTGGGGCAAACCCGTTCGCGACATTCCAGGTGCGGGACTGGGGACAGCGATCGTGGAGGCGCTTGTTAAACAGCTTGAAGCACGCATTGACACGGTCACGGGCAATACTGGCACGACGATTGCCATTACCAGAGCGACGTTCACGTCGCGGATGCCGAAAGCAGCATAGTTTGGTGCTTGGCATGCGTTTCAAGCGGCTGTTCCGAATATCGCCTTGAAGGTCGTGTCCCCTCAGGTGGTGTAGCTCGAACGTTGCGAAGCCGCTCGCGAGCGGCTGCCGCTGATGTTCCTATTCTCTGTGCTATAGGTTCCGTTTAATTGAAGAAGAAACCAATGCAGCGGACGGTGACAGTAATCGAGAAAATTACGGGCCGGGTGATCGGCGCGTATCCGATCGATCTTTCGGGCCAGGATCACCAGACTTCCGATGATCAGTATTTTGCCAAAGCGTTCGAAGCCGCCGTCGACGGCGGCCTCATTGCCGAGGCTGAAGCGCACGCTGTCGAATTCCGTCTGGAATAGACACTCAAGCCGAGATCCACGCTACTTTCGCTT
The DNA here is from genome assembly GCF_040317735.1 of Mesorhizobium sp. M1399. Lineage (NCBI taxonomy): Bacteria > Pseudomonadati > Pseudomonadota > Alphaproteobacteria > Hyphomicrobiales > Phyllobacteriaceae > Mesorhizobium > Mesorhizobium sp. M1399. Next base: position 59,607 of record NZ_JAMYKZ010000016.1, on the reverse strand, counting down.
TTCCATCGCCGCCTTGGCGCCGCTACGAAAACCCCGCGCGATGCGAGGTTGTTGATGCGGTCAAAAACCTTACGTTTCAGTACGGCGAATTACACTGCTGCCGAGGGCCATAGCTAGGCTGGAATGTATCGTCTGAAGCTCGATAGCTCCGGTCTCGGTCGTAGCACCACTGTACATGCGAATCGCCGCGATCGACCGGGTTCTGGTTGTTGTTAATGATCACGCCGCTGATCACCGCGCCGGCAGCGAAGGCCGCCAGAGGAAACCAGTAGTCACCATGACGGCGATAACCGCGATGGTATTCACGATAGCCGCGATGACCGATCCAGTTTACGCCATCGTTGCGCGAAAAATTGCGATTGCGGTTGGATTTCCGCTTCATCCACGGCTTGTAGTCGACCGTCGCCACATATCTTGTTCATAAATCTCCTTTGAAGGAATGGTTGATATCCCTTCTCGGATTTAAAACGATTTAAAGAGGTTAAGGTTCTGTGGCGTGCCAGACAGCCTTCGACACCGCCAGCCAGGCTGTTCGAATCACTTGTCAGGTGCTACGGCTCGAACAAGCATGGGCAATCTTCACTCGACGCGGTGTGCTGGCTTTTTTCTACGTTTCATACAGTGAGGGACAATGGCCGGCACTCCGTTGATCAGCATTCTGATCACTTTCCTTGTCATCATTCTGGTGCTGTATCTGGTCAATCGGCTGCCGCTTGATGGTCGCACTCGTCAGATTGCCCAGATTGTCGTGATCATTATTGGCATCATTTCGCTGCTGAAGTACCTCGCAGTGTTTTAAGCCATCACGGTTGGGATATGCGACGCTGCTGGCGTCCGAGCGAGCAAGACAACCCAGCGCTTTACACCCACTCATGAGCAGGCGGCTTGAGACCTTCCCGCTCTAGGAAAATATCAGCCTCGCGCGGTTGTCGACGATCCTGAGGGCGGCCAGCTGGCCGGTTTGGAAGGCGCCGGTGTCTATGCCAAGCCGGCGTCCCTCAAGCTTCGGAATGTCGACCGGCGTATGCCCGTGCACGACATAACGTTCGAGAAGATGCGCGGCTTCGAAGAACTCCGAGCGGATGTTGAGCAGGTCGTCCTCGTCTTGCGCGGCCAGCTCGATGCCGGGCCTGATGCCGGCGTGTACGAACACGAATTTGGCCGAATAGACCATGACCGGCAGCGCACGCATGAAGCTGACATGGCCGGCTGGAATGATCTCCCGGATGCGCCGGTCGACCTCCTCGCTTGAACCGTAGAGATCGGCCATGCGCGACGGATCAACGCCGTAGGAAAACAGCGTTTGCAGGCCACCTATCGCCAGCCACGATTCTCTCGAAATGATCCCGTCGAGGTAGTTCAGCATCACGACTTCGTGGTTGCCGGCAAGGCAGACGCGCTGGAAGCCTTGGAGTGGCGGCGCCAGCAGATGATCGAGCACGCGCGCCGACTGGGGGCCACGATCGACGTAGTCGCCGAGCATGATGATGAGCTTGCGCCTTTCGAAAGACGCAGAATCGACCAGGATGTTCTGCTCCAGGGAGCGAAGCTCCTTATAGCAGCCATGCACGTCGCCGATCGCATAGACGACCGTGTCCTGCAGATCCATCTCGAGCCGCTGGCGCGCCACGGTCCGGGGCTTTCTCGATCGCTGGAACAAGGTCACGAATGGCGTCTCGTATGGCTATGAATGCGCCTCGATCTCGAAACAACATGGCGACGCAGCGCGTGGATACCATGTCTGGCACCGGTCGTTCCATACCGGAGCTTCGGACGCAACTCGGCTTCGGCGTCCTACAGGCCGATGCCACGGCCGTTCAGCGCGGCGGTGATCTCGTCGAGGATGGCGGGGTCGTCGATCGTCGCCGGCATGCTCCATTTCTCCTTGTCGGCGATCTTCTGCATGGTGCCGCGCAGGATCTTGCCGGAGCGCGTCTTCGGCAGGCGCTTGATCGTCACCACCGTCTTGAAGGCGGCGACCGGGCCGATCCGTTCGCGCACCAGCGCGACCACCTCGTTTTCGATGATGCCCGCGTCGCGGTCGACGCCGGCATTCAGCACGACGAAGCCGAGCGGAACCTGGCCTTTCATCGCATCGGCGATGCCGACGACGGCGCATTCGGCAACGTCGGGATGCGCGGCCAACACCTCCTCCATGGCGCCGGTCGACAGCCGGTGGCCGGCGACGTTGATGATGTCGTCGGTGCGGGCCATGACATAGAGATAGCCGTCCTCGTCCATCATGCCGGCATCCGCCGTTTTGTAGAAGCCGGGGAACTCCTCGAGATAGGCTTGGCGAAACCGCTCGTCGGCATTCCACAGCGTCGGCAGACAGCCGGGCGGTAATGGCAGTTTGACCACAACGTTGCCCAGTGTGCCGCGCTTGACCGCATGCCCGGCATCGTCGAGCACGCGAATGTCGTAGCCGGGCATCGGCATGCCGGGCGAGCCGTATTTGACAGGCAGCAGGCCCAGTCCGGCGGGATTGATGGTCATCGGCGAACCGGTCTCGGTCTGCCACCAGTGGTCGATCACCGGCACGTTCAATTTCTGCTCGGCCCATTTGATGGTTTCCGCATCGGCGCGCTCGCCGGCAAGGAACAGCGTGCGGAACCGGGACAGATCGTGTTTCGGGACGAACTCGCCCCTCGGGTCCTGTCCCTTGATGGCGCGGAAGGCGGTTGGCGCGGTGAAAAGTGCGACCACGCCATGCTCGGCGATCACACGCCAATAGGTGCCGGCATCGGGCGTGCCGACCGGCTTGCCTTCGAACAGCACCGTCGTGCAGCCATGCAGCAGCGGGCCGTAGACGATGTAGGAATGGCCGACCACCCAGCCGACGTCCGAAGCCGCCCAGAACACTTCGCCGGGTTTCACACCGAACTCGTTTTCCATCGACCATTTCAACGCGACCATGTGGCCGCCATTGTCGCGCACGATGCCCTTTGGCTGGCCGGTCGTGCCGGACGTGTAGATGATGTAGAGCGGATCGGTGGCAAGCACCGGAACGCAGTCGACATTGGCACCCGCGGCCCGCTCCCGCGCCACAGCGTCGGCATAGTCGATGTCGTAGTTTTCCCTGAGCTCGCAGCGCAATTGGTCGCGCTGCAGGATGAGGCAGGCTTCGGGCTTGTGCCGCGACATCTCGATCGCCTTGTCGAGCAGCGGCTTATAGGCAACGACACGCGCGGGCTCCAGGCCGCAGGACGCCGAGATGATCAGCTTCGGCTTGGCATCGTCGATGCGCGTGGCGAGCTCATGTGAGGCAAAACCGCCGAAGACCACTGAATGCACGGCGCCGATCCGCGCGCAGGCAAGCATGGCGAAGGCTGCTTCCGGCACCATCGGCATGTAGATGATGACGCGATCGCCTTTGTGGATGCCGCGATTCTTGAGTACCGAGGTCAGTGCAACCACCTCGCGCTTCAACTCGGCATAGGTGAATTTCTTGATTGTGCCCGAAATCGCGCTGTCATGAATAAGCGCTATTTGGTCGGCGCGGCCGTCCGCCACATGACGATCGACGGCATTGAAGCAGGTGTTGCACGAGGCACCATTGAACCACCGGCCATAGACGCCGGCATTGGCATCGAACACGGTCTCGAAGGGCGAGAACCAGTCGATTGCGCCGGCGGCATCGGCCCAGAATTTTTCCGGGTCGCGTTTCCAGCCATCATAGACCTCGTGGTAGCGTGACGCCATCCAGCTTGCTCCCCAGGAATGTTTGCTGTCCTTGAAATAGCGTATGCTGCTTTCTGTAACCATGTATTTGTGCTTTTCGTTTGCCGTCGGTCTAATTCGGCCGCAAATGCAGGGTCGTCGTGGCCTGCGGGGCTGATACGGCCGAATTTTCGACATTGGGGGCAGGGCGCGATGAAACTGCGATACGAGCTTGGATTTGCCGTCGTTGCGACGCTGGCGTTCGCACTCGCTTCAGCTGCTCAGGCCGGCGATGCGGCGGCACGGCGCATCATCGGCTTTTCGCCCGACGGCAACTATTTCGCCTTCGAGCAGTACGGCACGCTCGATGCCGGTGCTTCGGATTCGGGCTGGTCGGAGATCGAAATCATCGACACCCGCACCGATGAGTTCGTCGGCGGCAAGCCGATCCTCATCGTTGACGAGACGGAGGATTCGACGCTGACACTTGCGCAGGCGAGGGCACAGGCCGCCGAGCTGGCAGCGCCGTTGCTGGCCAAATATGCCATCGCACTGCGCGGCGAGCGGACGGGCTTCGACAAATTCACCTTTCCCGACGACATGGTCGCCTACAACGACATTGCGCGCCTCGAGCAAGTCTCGCAGAAATGGCTTTGGCCGACTTATGACGAGCTTGGCATCTCGACCATCCAGCTCGACCAGATCCTTGCCGACAGCACGGCGGATTGTTCATCGAGTTTCGACAGGACGCAGCAAGGCGAAACGACCGGCAAGGCGCTCGGCTTTCGCCTGACGCTGCAGGGTCAGGACGGCAAGCCGATCAAGCTGCTGCATGAGGACAGGGCGGTGCCGGGTTCGAGGAATTGCCCGACTTCCTACAGCCTGTCGGAATCTTACGCATTCACCCCCGACCGCAAAGCAGGCGTGCTTGTCGTACTCGTGCAGCGTTTCAGCCAGGGATTTGAAGGGCGTGACCGCCGTTTCATAGCCGTGACAGGGCAGGCGCGTTGAGACAACCCGCTGAGAAATAATCTGCTACTCGAGTTGATTCCTAAAGCGGCAGCGCAGCGAGCATGAGGCAAACCCCGCCGGCGATCAGCAAGGCGGCTGCCAGCATTTTCCCATGACGCTCGAAACCTGTCGGCGCCCGATCCCAATTGTAACGCATGCCCCAACTCCGCAAGCCCGCTGAGTCCCTTATCTTACCTAGGGTGAGGAGGACAACAGTCTGGCGATGCACCACGCTGCTGCTGTCGGTCTTATCACCGACTATCTCTGAGGCATTCTCCGCCGCTACATGCCCCAGCGCAGCGCGGCGGTGTGCACAGGCGCATCCCAAAACACTGCCGTCTCGGCGTCGAACATGCTCAGCGTGATCGAGCAGCCGGCCATGTCGAGCGAAGTCACATAGGAGCCAACCAGCGACCGGGTCACCGTCACGCCGTGCTTCTCGAAGGTTTTGCGGGCGCTGTTGTACATCAGATAAAGCTCCATCAGCGGCGTGCCGCCAAAGCCGTTGACGAAGAGCAGCGCCCGGCCTTTGGCGCCGTCGCCCAGATCGCCGAGGATCGCGGTACAGATCTCCTCGACGATAGCGTCGGCGCTCTTCAACGTGTCGCGCCGCCTTCCGGGCTCGCCATGGATGCCGACCCCGAACTCCATCTCGCCGTCGCCGATGTCGAAGGTCGGCTTGCCCGCCGCCGGCACGGTGCAACTGGTCAGCGCCACGCCCATCGAGCGCGTTGCGCCGTTGACGCGCTCGCCCAGCGCCTTCAAAGACTCCAGTGGCATGCCTTGTTCGGCCGCCGCGCCGACGATCTTCTCGACCACCAGCGTACCGGCGACGCCGCGCCGGCCGGTGGTGTAGGACGAGTTTTCGACCGCGACGTCGTCATTGGTCACGATTTGCATCACGCCTTCCGACATTTCAGCGGCCATGTCGAAATTCATCACGTCGCCCTCGTAGTTCTTGACGATGAACAGGCAGCCGGCGCCCGTATTGACGGCTTCCACGGCCGCCATCATCTGGTCCGGCGTCGGCGAGGTGAACACCTGCCCGGGGCAGGCGGCATCCAGCATGCCGTGCCCGACGAACCCGCCATGCAGCGGCTCGTGACCCGAGCCGCCACCGGAGATCAGCGCCACCTTGCCCGATTTGAGCAGCTTGCGGCGGACAAATTTGTGTTCCTCGCCAAGCGCCAGAATGTCGGCATGCGCGGCAACGAAGCCGTCGAGGCTCTCGGTCAGCACCGTGTCGACCGAATTCAGAAATTTCTTCATGGCTGTCCTCCCGAAATAGCCCAGCGTCAGCTGCCCTTGCCGGCGATGCTGGTGATCTTCTGGATGAAATCATTGACCGCCCGGTCGAGCGCCGCATTCTGCTTATCGTCGCCGAAATCGGGAACGATCAGCGAGACATGGCGTGTCTTCCGCATGCCTGCGGCCAGCGACATCTTTCCCGGATGCGCCCGATGATATGCTTCAAGGAAATGATCACGTTCGGCCGGGCTGAAATGGCAGACGGAGAAGATAGCCGGCAAATGCTTCGATGGTATCGGCGTCGAATAGGCCGGGCTGGAAATCTGCGTGACGAAGCTGCGGTGCTTGCCGAGCGCGTCGGCGAGGCGCTGGCGCATGCCGGATGGGCGCTGGTCGATCACCTGCGACAGGATCGTCTTGTAGGCGCGGATAGTCTCTTCGGGGCCGGATTGCGACGCCTTGTCTGCCATGCCGGGGCCCTAGATCGAAACGTCCGCGATGGCCGCCTTGGCCATCGCGAGTTGGGCGGGAGCGACGGAGAGGTCACGCAGGCCGGCTTCGAGCAGCGCCGGGATCGAGGCGGGGTCGCCGCCGGCATCGCCACACAGGCTGACCGGGATATTATGCTCGCGCCCGAAGGCGGCAACCGACGCGATCAGCCGGAGTACGGCCGGGTGCCTGACGGAATTCAGATGTGCGACCGAAATGTTATCGCGAGCGGCGGCCATCACGTATTGGGTCAAATCGTTCGAACCGATCGAGAAGAAGGCGGCCCTGGCGAATGCCTCCGGCGCAATCGCCACCGAAGGCACCTCGACCATGATGCCAAGTGGCGGCATTTTTTGCGCGATGCCGCGCGCCAAAAGGTCAGCCTGCTCCTCAGCGAACAGCGCGGTGGCGCGTTCATACTCTTCCGGAACGGCGATCATCGGGAACATCACCTTCAGATTGCCGTGCATGGCGGCGCGGAGCAAGGCGCGGATCTGCACGCGAAAGACCTCTGGGCGCGCCAGCGACAGCCTGATCCCGCGCAGGCCAAGGAATGGATTACCTTCCTCGACGGTCAGGCCCGGCACAGGCTTATCGCCGCCGGCATCGACGGTACGGATTGTTACCGGCCTGTCGCTGGCCCATTCCAGCACTTTGCGGTAGGCGTGATATTGCGTCTCCTCGTGCGGCAGCGTCTTGCCGAACAGGAATTCGGTCCGCATCAGCCCGACACCGTCGCACGTCGCGACATCGATGCTGTCTACATCGGACGGATCGGCGATATTCACCTGCACCCCGATCGCTATGCCGGTCTTCGTTGCCGCCGGCCTTGTCAGATAGGCTGCCGCTTTGCCGCGATGCGCCGCGAAAGACGACGACGATCGCCGGAACGCGTCGATCTCCGCTTTCGAAGGCCCCAACACGATGCCGCCATGTTCGGCATCGAGCAGTGCGATTCCGGCAAGGTGAGCCGGCGAAGCACCAGGCCCGGCTACCCCACGCCCCACGAGCCCAAGCCCCACCACCATGGGCACGCCGCGCGAGCGTGCCAGCATTGCGACATGACTTGCGGCGCTTCCGGCCTTAAGCGCGATGCCGCCGCCGGCACTCCAGTCGGTCTCGAGGAAGCGCGTCGGTGCGATATCCTCGCCATACAAGATCGCACCCGCCGGCGCGGCAATGTCGCCGCCCCCGGTCAGCGCGCGTAGCACCTGGTCGCGTATATCGCGCATATCGGCCGCGCGCGCCCGGAAATAGTCCTGCTCGGATGTTTCGTAGCCGGCGATCTCGGCGTCGAGCGCTGTTCGCCAAGCCACATCAGCAGCCATGCCCTCGGCGATGTGCGAAAAAGCCGGGCCGGTCAGCGCGTCGTCCTCCAGCATGGCGAGCTGGAATTCGAGGATCCCGGCCGCCTCGCTGTCGCTGGTTTCGATCAATGTCGCGAGCCGGCCTGCGGCAATGGAGATGGCGACCTCAAGCGCCGCTTTCTCGTCCGCGGCCGTCGCCTTGCGGACATAACGCACAGCAGCCTGGTCGAGGTCGAACAGCGGCCCCTCGGCATAGCCGGCCGATGCCGAAATGCCCTGCAGCCTAAGCGGTTCGGGCATGGTCCTTGCCCTCGTCGAAATCGCGCCGCACCAGCTCGACCAGCGCGTCGACCGCCTCGCCGGCGCCGTCGCCTCTGGCTCGGATATGCAGCACAGTGCCTTTCGGCGCCTTGGCCGCCATCACCTTGACGATGCTCTTGGCGTCGTACCACGGCCCGTTGGCGGCGACCGCCACTTCGACCTCGGCCGAAAACGTCTTGGCAAGCTTGGTGAACTTCACCGAAGGACGCGCATGCAGGCCTACCTCATGGGTGATCAGGACGCTGGCTTCGGCTGCTGCGGACATGCTTGTCAAAATTCCCGTTCGTTTCACGACGGCGACAATTCGTGCGCCGTCGCTACCACTTCCCTGAGCGAGGCGCCGCCGGAAGCCTCGGTCGCCGCCATCACCGCGCCTTCGACGATCGGCGCATTGCAGACGATGATCTTCTGGGCGCGTGGTTCGCCGATCATCTCGACCGCCATCTCGCTATTGGTCTCGGCGCCGCCGAGATCGACGAGGATGGCGACACCCGCCTCCGACCAGGCCTTGTCGATGGCGCCCATGATCGCCTCGACATTGGTTCCCAGCCCGCCATGGCCGTTTCCGCCGCACCATGCAAGCGGCACTTCGTCGCCGACCATCTGCCGCACCATATCGGCGGTGCCTTCGGCGACCAGCGGCGAATGCGATACGATGACGATGCCGACATTGCTCATGCGCGCCTCTCGATTATCTCGGCTACGGCCCGCACCAGAAGCGCGGTCGAGCGTGCGCCGGCATCCATATGACCGATCGAACGGTCGCCAAGGAAGGAGGCGCGCCCACGCAACGCCTTCATCGGCACGGTCGCCTCGGCTGCGTTGTCAGCGACCTCGGCGATGTCCGCTGCCGCCCTTCCCTGCAGCAGGGCCTCATGCACCGGCTGCAGCACATCGAGCATGGTTTTTTGCCCGGCCTGCGACTTGCCTCTGGCGGCCACCGCTTCGATCGCCTTGCCGAAGGCCGCAGCCAGATTGGCGCGATCCGGCGCGGCGGAAATCTCCTTGCCGAGCGCCATGAACAGCGTGCCGAACAGGGGTCCGGAGGCTCCGCCGACGGTCATCACCAGCTTGGTGCCGACCGCCTTCAGCGCCTCGGGCAACGGCTTTGCCGCGAACGCGCCGGCCTCGGCCCGCACGGCCTCGAAGCCGCGTTTCATGTTGAGCCCATGGTCGCCGTCGCCGATCGCCTGGTCGAGCCCGGTCAGCTCTTCGGCATGGGCGGCGATGGTGTTTGCCGCCGCCTCGATTAGCCTGGAAAGATCCGCTACCGCCATATCACCCATGCTCCTGGCCTCCGCGCTGCCGGCAGTACGAGAAAATTGCATATCCGGCAATTGAAGCATTCTTTTCCCCAGTCAAGCGGGTTCGAGCAACGCAGCGAGGGCAGTGAAGACCTCGGCGATGGCAAAGGCGCCGGGGTCGACCACGCCGTCGAGCTGGCTGCCAATATAGGCGGACCGCCCGGCCTTGGCCTTGCGCATGGCCGCGGTGGCCTCGGCGCCGCGTCGCGCCGCGACCGCCGCGTCCTCCAGACTGCCGCTATCCAACGCCCTCAAGGCGGGTTCCAGGGCATCGATCATCGTGCGATCGCCGACCCTCGCTCCGCCATGGAAGGACATCCGATCCAGGCCGACGAGAAGCGCCTTGGGAAGCGTTTCGCCAGATTTCGACGCCTGCGCGGCGGCGGTTAAGAAGATCGACAGCAGCACGCCACTGGAGCCGCCCATGCTGGTACTCAGGATGTCGCCGACGGTGGCGAGCGTTGCGGCAGGGTCGGCGAGCGGCAGTGTCTCAAGGCGGCTAAGCACGCTCCGCGCACCGGCCGCCACAGTCGATCCGGTGTCGCCGTCTCCCGCCTTGGCATCCAGTCCGTTCAACGCGCCTTCAAGCGAGATCAGCCGTTCGCAGACCGCGACAACCAACTGCTCGGTGCGTGCATCCTGGCTGGCTTTTGACGCGTTGTTCGGGCCGGTGGCTTTGGCTACCGGCACGACGCTCACTGGGCGAACGGCTCTTGCCGGCAGCCAGGCGTGAGGGCCGACCGGCGCCCGCAAGGCTACTTCGCGAGGCGCATCGAGCCGGATCAGCGACAGGGAAAAGCCGTTCATGTTGAGCGCCGTCATAAGCTGCCCGGGCCCGATCGTCAGCGTCACCTTTCGTGCCAGCGGTGAAGCCAACACCGCATTGGTGACAAGCAACATTTCCAGCGGCGGCACCGAACCGAGATTGTTGATCAGCAAGGCGTAGTCACTGGCGGGATCGAGCCGCGCGGCAAGGCGCTCCGACATGATCGCAACCAGCCTTTCGGCACTTTGCACCGCAATCCGCTCAACGCCCGGTTCGCCATGGATGCCGAGGCCGAGTTCGGCGTCGTCGGCGCCAAATCTTTCGTCATGGCTCTGGCCGGGGATCGAGCAGGACGACAGCGATATGCCGAGTGAAACGATGTCCACCGCCGCGGCCCGCGCCGTAGCGGCAACCGTCGCCAGATCGTTGCCGGCTTCCGACAGGTGGCCGGCGATCTTGTGCACGAACAAGGTGCCGGCAACGCCACGCGGCTGGGCAATATCCGGCAGGGCAATGTCGTCGGCGACGATCACCATCTCGACGCGGAAGCCTTCGGCGCGCGCCTTCTCGGCTGCCAAGCCGAAGTTGAGGCGATCACCGGTGTAGTTCTTGACGATCAGCAGGCACCCGGCGGGACCGGTTACCGCGCGGATGGCGGCCAATACTGCTTCCACGCTCGGCGAAGCAAAGATCTCGCCTGATACTGCCGCCGTCAGCATGCCCACGCCGACGAAGCCGGCATGCGCGGGTTCGTGCCCGGCCCCGCCGCCGGAGATGATGCTGACCTTGCTCTTATCCCAGTCCGCACGGAGGACGACCTTGATTTCGGGATAGCCGTCGAGGCGAGCGAGATCGCCGGCGCCGGTCGTGCCGAGAAAGCCGTCCAGTGCCTCAGTTACGATCGTATCCCTGCGATTGAAAAAATGCTTCATCGAATTGGTCCAGTCCGGTGCCCGAAATTGCCGGTTGAAAGGTGCCAGGAAAACACTCGCGCAGCGCTCACATCAGCCGTCGCCCATCGGCGCCGAAATACAGCGGCGAGCGATAGCGGATCATGATCTTGTCGCCCTGCGCCAGGTCGGTGTCGGGGTCGGTCAGCGTCACCAGCTTCCTGGTCCCCACCGTCACGTGCAGATGGTTCTGGTCGCCGAGATGCTCGACCCAATCGACGACGCCGTCGGCATGGCCGTTCGCCGCCTTCTCGATCGAAAGATGTTCGGTGCGCGCTCCGATCGTCTTGGTTCCCGCCGGCGCGCCGCCATCCGGCAGCAGTCCGACCGGCAACAAATTGATGGCCGGTTGGCCTAGCCTTGCCGCGACGTGAAGGTTTGCCGGCTCAGAATAGATCGTGCGCGGCGAACCGATCTGCACCAGCACGCCGTCGGCGAGGATGCCGATGCGGTCGGCCATGGTCATCGCTTCGATCTGGTCGTGTGTGACGTAGAGCATTGTAGCGCCGAGTTCGGCCTGGATGCGCTTCAGCTCGAGCCTGAGATCGGCGCGCAGCTTGGCGTCGAGCGACGACAGCGGCTCGTCCATCAGGTAGATCGACGGTTTGCGCACCAGAGCGCGGCCGATGGCGACGCGCTGCATCTCGCCGCCCGACAGTTTGGTCGAGCGATTATTCAGCTTGTGGTGGATGCGCACCATCTTGGCCACGTCCTCGACGCGGCGGCGGATCTGATCCTCCGGCATTTTGCGCGCCGGCGAGCGTAGCGGAAAGGCGAGGTTGTCGTAGACCGACAGATGCGGATAGAGCGAATATTGCTGGAACACGAAAGCGGTGTCGCGCTCGGCCGGCGACAGCGTCGTCGTGTCGTGGCCGGCAATATGGATCGAGCCCGCTTCGGGCCGCTCCAGCCCAGCGATCAGCCTGAGCGTCGTCGTCTTGCCGGCGCCAGTCGGCCCGAGCAGCACGACGAATTCCCCGTCGGCGATATGCAGGTCGAGATTGTCGACGGCGACATGCTCGCCAAAAACCTTGGTCACGCCTTTGATGTGAACGTCAGCCATGATGCGCTCTCCCCTGGGAGGCCGACTCATGGATTTCGGTGCGCACCGCACGGCCGGATCCTTTTGCGAACAGCGACAGCCGCGCGCTGCTCAGCGCCAGGCCGACATGATCGCCCGGATTGAGCCGGATTTCGGCCGGTACCCTGGCCTTGATGATGCCGTCTGCCGTCTCCACCGCCACAATCTGCGTGGTGCCGAGATATTCGGTGCCATAAATGGCGCCGCGCAGCTTCGAAGCGTCATCGAAACGGATGTGCTCCGGCCGGATGCCAAGCGCCATCTCGGCCGGCGCAATATCCTCCCGCACCTCCGGCACGGTCACCTTCGCGCCTTGCACAACAATTTCCCTGGCGCCCTTTGAAAGGCCGCCGCCGAAGCCGAGGAAATTCATCGGCGGCGAGCCGATGAAGTCGGCGACGAACATCGTTGCCGGCCGGTCGTAGATTTCGCGCGGCGTGCCGAACTGCTCGATGACGCCATGGTTCATCACCGCGATCTTGTCGGCCATCGACATCGCTTCCATCTGGTCATGCGTGACATAGACGGTGGTGGCGTGGATGCGGTTGTGCAGGTCGCGCAGCTCATGGACCATCAGGTCGCGGAATTCGGTGTCGAGCGTGCCGAGCGGCTCGTCCATCAGGAAACACTTTGGCCGCCGCACGATGGCGCGGCCGAGCGCTACGCGCTGGCGGTCGCCGCCGGCAAGCCCGGAGACGGATTTGTTGAGCAGATGGTCGATCCGCAAAAGCTTCGCCGTCTCTTCCACCCTGACCCGGATTTCAGCGCCTGGCATGCCTTGCGCCAGCAACGGAAAGCCGATGTTCTTCCTCACATTCATGTGCGGATAGAGCGCGAACAGCTGGAATACGAAGGCGATGTCGCGCTCGCGGGCACGCCGCATGGTGACGTCCTCGCCGCCAAGCAGGATCTTGCCGCCGGTCGGCAGTTCGAGCCCGGCGATCATACGAAGCGTCGTCGTCTTGCCGCAGCCCGACGGCCCTAGCATGACGAAGAATTCGCCGTCCTCGACGACGAAGTTGGAATCCTGCACGGCGACGAAATCGCCGAATGCCTTTCTCAGATGTTCGACCCTGATCTCGGCCATCGTCTACTCCGGAAATTTCGAGACGATGATGAACATCGCCGTGCCGGCCAGCATGGTGATGAAGGAATAGGTGTAGAGCGCCAGCGCGAAGGGCTGGAACAGCATCAGGAAGCCGATGGCGATGATCGCCGTGGCGACGTTTTCCATCAGCCCGCGCCTGGCCCAAACGGGCCAGCGCGATTTGCGTTTTGCGGTCATGCTCATTTGCGCACCGCGCCGAAGGTGATGCCGCGCAGCAATTGCTTGCGAAGCAGGATGGTGAAGACCAGGATCGGCACCAGGAAGATCGTTGTGCCGGCCGCGACCGCCGGCCAGTCCTGGCCGCCTTCGCCGATGATGGTCGGGATGAAGGGCGGCGCGGTCTGCGCCGTGCCCGAGGTCAGTAGCGCAGCGAAGGCATATTCGTTCCAGGCAAAGATCAGACAGAAAATGGCGGTTGCGGCAATACCGGTGGTCGCCTGCGGCAGTACCGTGCGCCAGAACGCCTGCAGCCTGGTGTAGCCGTCGATCATCGCCGCTTCTTCATATTCGCGCGGGATCTCGTCGATGAAGCCTTTCAGCAGCCACACTGCCAACGACACGTTAACCGCCGTATAGAGCAGGATCATGCCGAGAGCCGTGTCCGACAGGCCAAGCTCGCGATACATCAGGTAGATGGGAATCGCGACCGCGATCGGCGGCATCATCCGCGTCGACAGGATGAAGAACAAAAGGTCGTCGGCGAGCGGCACTTTGAAGCGCGAAAAACCGTAGGCCGACAGCGTGCCGAGGAACACTGCGCAAAAGGTTGAGCCGAAGGCGATGATCAGCGAATTGACGAAGCGCGGCATGAAGTTCGAGGGGCCGGCGATCACCATGTTGCGCTTGCGCACCGTCTCGTCGCAAAGGCCCGTCGCCGGCCCCAGCGAGTTGATGTATTCCGGCGTCTGCCTTGTCCGCGTCGTGAACAGGTTACAGTAGCCCTCAACGCTGGGCTGGAACAGGATCTTCGGCGGATAGGCAATCGAATCCGGCGGCGTCTTGAAGCTTGTCGCGAAGATCCACAGCAGCGGTACGATCGAGATCAGCGCGTAGGCCACGATAATCGTGCCGGCGACGCGCTTCGACGTGGCCGAGGGTGCGACGACCGAATGGGCTGACGTCAGGCTCATCTCTGCTTCACCTTGTTGAGCGCCTTGACGTAGATGTTCGCCAGGCCGAACACCGCGACGAACAGGATGATGGCGAAGGCCGAGGAATAGCCCGTCCGCCAGCTTTCGAAGGCCTGCCGCTTCAGCGTGATCGAGGCCACTTCGGTGGTCGATCCCGGCCCGCCGCCGGTGAGCAAATTGACCATGTCGAACATCTTGAAGTTCTCGATTCCGCGAAACAACACCGCCAGCATGATGAAGGGCAGCGCCATCGGCAGCGTGATCGACCAGAACTGCCGCCAGTTGGAGGCGCGGTCGACCTCGGCCGCTTCGTAGATGTATTCGGGGATCGAGCGCAGGCCGGCGAGGCAGATCAGCATCACGTAGGGAGTCCACATCCAGGTATCGACGATGATGATCGACCATGGCGCCAGCGAGACGTTGGACAGCATGCTGATCTCGGTTGCCGGAATGCCGGTGACGAACGAAACGGCGTAGGCGAACAGCCCGATCTGTGGCTCGTAGAGGAAGCGCCAGAAATTACCGACCACCGCCGGCGACAGCATCATCGGCACCAGGATGATGGTCGTCCAGAAGGCGTGGCCACGAAACTTACGGTCGATCAGCCAGGCCAGCGTGAAGCCGATCAGCGTCTGCAGCAGGATGGTCCAGAACACGAAATGCGCCGTCGTCTGCATGGCGATCCAGATGTCCTGGTCAGCGAGGATGCGCTTGTAGTTGGCCAGCCCAAGGTTCTTCACCACCTCGTTGGGGCGATTGGCGCGAAAGTTGGTGAAGGACAGATAGATCGCCCAGAACAGCGGGAAGATATTGATGGCGAGAAGCAACAGGATCGTCGGCGAGATGAACAGCCAGGCGAGGCCCTTGTCGCTGATGCCCCGGACCTTGCGGGCCAACGGCTCAGGCGTAGCCCGGGCAACGCTGTCCGCCGTCCGATTGAGCATAGTCAGTCCTGCTTCGGTCACTTGGATCGTCTCGAGAATGGAATTTATCTGAACTGTGTCCCGTGCCAAGGGCGGCACGGGACGGTTCGGTCATGGGCTCGGGAGGAGCCGGTTACATCCGATTACATCTTGCCATCGTCCTGGAAGACCTCGGTCCAGTCCTTGACGAGGCCGTCGAGCGCGTCCTTGGCCGAGCCTTGCCCGGCAACGACATAGTCGTGGAAGCGCTTCTGCGATGCCTGCAGCAGCGGTGCGTAGCTCGGCTCGGCCCAGAAATCCTTCACGATGGCCATAGAGTCGAGGAAGGTCTGCGCATAAGGCTGGCTGGCCGGGAAGCCCGGGTCCTTGACGACCGCGTTGAGGCAGGAATAGCCGCCGAGCGACCACCATTTGGACTGCACGTCCTTGTTGGCGAACCATTTGATGTATTTGAGCGCGGCTTCCTGCTTGTCGGAATAGGAGACCACCGAGATGCCCTGGCCGCCGAGCTGGGCGAACTGGTCGCCGTCGGGACCCTTGGGATTGACGAAATAGCCGATCTTGTCGCCGCCGACATTTTCGTCCTTCTGCAGGCCTGGCCAGGTGAAGGCGAAGTTCATGTGCATCGCCACCTGGCCGGATTTGAAGGCGTCGACGCCTTCGCCCATGTAGCTGTTCGAGGCGCCGGGAGGGGTGCAGCAATCATAGAGCGCCTTGTAGAACTCCAAGCCCTTCACCGATTTATCGGAGTTGACGAAACCTTCCATCTCGTAGGGCTTTTTCGGATTTTCATACTGGAAGCCGAAGCTGTAGAGTACGTCCATGGCACCCATGGTGATACCTTCCGAGCCGCGCTCGGTGTAGATCGACGCGCCATAGACGGTCTTGCCGTCGATCTCGCGCTTCTGGAAGAATTCGGCGATCTGCCTCAGCTGGTCGAAGGTTGTCGGCGGGCCGAGATCCCAACCGTATTTCTCCTTGAATTCCTTCTGCAGTTCCGGCTTGGAGAACCAGTCCTTGCGATAGGTCCAGCCGACGACGTCGCCCATAGCCGGCAGCGCCCAGTAATTCGGCGAGTTCTTCGGCCATTCCGAGTAGCCGACGACAGTCGCCGGCACGAAATCGTCCATGCTGATCTTCTCCTTGTCGAAGAAGTCGTTCAGCTTGACGTAATGGCCGTTCTCGGCGGCGCCGCCGATCCACTGGCTGTCGCCGATGATCATGTCGCACAGCTTGCCGTGCGAATTCAGCTCGTTGAGAAAGCGGTCGGCATAGTTGGTCCACGGCACGAATTCGAATTTCATGCCGATGCCGGTTTCCTTGGTGAAGTCCTTGGACAATTCCACGAGCGCGTTAGCCGGGTCCCAGGCTGCCCAGCAAAGCGTCAGATCTTCTGCCTGCGCGACGTTCGAAACGGCTGTCGACGCGAGGAGTGTCGATGCCAGTCCCAACGCCAGTTTCAAGGTCGATTTCATGCCTTCCTCCCATTTGCGAAACGCGTCCGGATGACGGTTTCAAGAGCCCGCTAAACCCCTCCTCCGGGGCCTAAACACAACGGCGCGGCAACACGTCGGATGTTTAGTAATTTGTTTAGTGATGCAATTTTTACTAAACAAGGCAAGCGAATTCGTTGCTGCACCGCAGCATGTCGAATCGGGGAGCAATGTCGGAGTTGCGGCGCCCGCCTAGGTCACCGTCTTGTTGCTGACCGTCACCGGACGGATCGCTGGGGGCGGCGGCAGCAGGGCGCGGATGTCGGCGAAGGGGAAGACCGGCTCGAAGCGGAAGGCCTCCGCGAACGCTCCGGCTGGGCCGTTGCACTGGCCGGCGCGAAAGGCGTTCAGCGTGCGCGCCGCATTGACGAAACGCTCGGGATCCTGCGACTGATGCGCCCGGATCGCCTCCGCCTTGAGATCGAAATGCCTGGAGGTATCGACGTAATGCGTCGGCGAAAACCCGGTGCCGCCGAGCGTGTCGGCATGCAGTACCGGCACCGAGAATGACGCGGCGATGCGCACGCCGTCCGACAGCGCGCGGTGGTCGCCATGATAGTCGTTCGGCGCATGGGTAATCGCCAGATCCGGCCCTATCTCGCCGATCAGTGCTCTCAGCGCCCCGATCAGGGCGGCGTCCGCCACCAGCGCGCCATCGGGAAAATGGATGAAGCGCGGCGTCACGCCAAGCAGACCGGCCGCCGCCGTCGCCTCTTTGCGGCGCGTGCGGGCAAGCGCGGCCGGATCGCCGTAGCCGCCCCTGGCGCCATCCGTGGCTACGGCAAAAAAGAGTTCTGCGCCTTGCGCGGCATAGGCGGCCATCGTACCGAACATGAAGATCTCGATGTCGTCCGGATGCGCGCCAAGCGCCAATATCTTCACTCTCATCCCTCCCGGAAATGGAAAACGTGCCCAACGGAATTCTGCTCGCTCTCATCGCCTATGCAAGCTATTCGTGCAGCGACGCGGTTGTCAAAAGCCTGGGCGGGCAGTTCAACGTCTTCGAGATCGGCTTCTTCTCGACATTGTTTGCCGGCTGCTTTCTGCTCTTTGCCAGGCCGCCAGGCGAGCGTTGGCGCGATTTCTGGCGCACGACACGGCCTTGGGCGGTACAGGCCCGCGCCTGGGCCGGCATCGCCTCCGGCGTGCTCAGCGTCTACGCCTTCACCACCATCCCGCTGGCGGAAGTCTATGCGCTGATCTTCCTGGCGCCGCTGTTCGTCACCATCCTGGCCACGCTCGTCCTCAAAGAGAAGGTCGGCCCATGGCGGTGGCTGGCGGTCGTCGCTGGCTTTGCCGGGGTGATGCTGGTCGTCAGGCCTGGGTTTCGCGAGTTGCATCTTGGTCATCTGGCGGCGTTCATCATCGCCTTCCTGGCCGCCACCAATGTCATCCTGATGCGTTCGCTCGCCGCGCAGGAAAAGCGCACGACGATGCTCGGCGTGCTGATCGGCTACGGCCTGCTCTTCAACGGCGTCGGTGCGGCGGCTACCTCGTTCTCGCTGCCGGATGGCAGGCAATGGGCGTGGCTGGTGCTGGCCGGCGCCTTTACCGCCGGCGGTCAGTTGCTGCATCTGCTGGCGGTCAAATACGCGCCGGCCAACCGCATCGCGCCAACGCATTATTCGCAAATCGTCTGGGCGGTGGTTCTAGGTGCGCTGTTCTTCAGGGAATATCCGGATTTTCTGTCGCTGGTCGGCTTGGCCGTGGTCGGCGGTTCCGGTCTGCTGACGATGGTGCGCGAGGAGGTGCGGCTCGGCACCGTGCGCTGGAACCCGTTTTCGCGGACCAGGCTTTGAGTCGGCGCCGAGGTTGCGCCGCGACCGCCACCGCTGATATGCGGTCACTGCCAACTGGCTGCACATCCTTGGGACAATGACCACAAAACCTTTGCCGGACCTGCCGGTCTCCGCTGCCTTGCCGGCGCTCAATGAAGCGCTCGGCCATGGCAATAGCGCCGTGCTGGTGGCGCCGCCCGGTGCCGGCAAGACGACGCTGGTTCCACTGGCGCTGCTCGACGCTGAATGGCTCGGCGCCGGAAAAATCATTCTGCTCGAGCCGCGCCGCCTCGCCGCCCGCGCTGCCGCCCGCCGCATGGCCGAATTGCTCGGCCAAGAGCCCGGTGAAACCGTCGGCTATGCCATGCGCATGGAAAACCGCACTTCCGCAAAGACCAGGATTCTCGTCGTCACCGAAGGCGTGCTGTCCCGCATGATCCTCGACGATCCCGAGCTGCCCGGTGTCGCGGCGGTGTTGTTCGACGAGTTCCACGAACGCTCGCTCGACGGCGATTTCGGGCTGGCGCTGGCGCTCGACGTGCAAAGTGCGCTGAGGCCCGACCTCAGATTGCTGGTGATGTCGGCGACGCTCGACGGTGCGCGTGTCGCAAAATTGCTGTCCGGCGCGCCGGTGATCGAGAGCGCAGGCCGCGCCTTTCCGGTCGACATCCGCTATGACGAGCGGCCGGCCGGCGTCACCATCGAGGATGCCATGGCAAGGGCGATCCGCTCGGCGCTTGCCGGGGAGGAGGGCAGCGTGCTTGCCTTCCTGCCTGGCCAGCGCGAGATCGAGCGCACCGCCGAGCGGCTGGCGGGCAAGGTCGGCGCCGACACCGACATCGTGCCGCTCTATGGCATGCTCGACAACAAGGCGCAGGACGCGGCGATCAAGCCGGCGCCGCCCGGCCGCCGCAAGGTGGTGCTGGCGACGTCGATCGCCGAAACCTCGATCACTATCGACGGCGTGCGCGTCGTCATCGATTCCGGCCTGTCGCGGCTGCCGCGCTATGAGCCGGCCAGCGGCCTGACGCGACTGGAGACGGTGCGTGCTTCCCGCGCTTCCGCCGACCAGCGCGCCGGCCGTGCCGGGCGCACACAGCCGGGCGTCGCCATCCGGCTGTGGCGGGCCGAGCAGACCGCGGCACTGCCGGCCTTCACGCCGCCGGAAATCCTCGAAGCCGATCTCTCCGGCCTGTTGCTCGATTGCGCGGCGTTCGGCGTTGCCGATCCGACGAGCCTGTCCTTCCTCGACCCCCCGCCGGCTCCGGCGCTCAACGAGGCAAGGGCGCTGCTGCGCGCGCTCGATGCCGTCGATGCGGCAGGGCGCTTGACGGAGGCCGGTGCCGCGGTGCGCAAGCTGGCTCTGCCGGTCCGGCTCGCCCACATGGTCGCCGAGGCGGCAAGGACCGGCCAGGCGCTCGAGGCGGCGATGCTGGCCATGCTGCTCACCGAGCGCGGCCTTGGCGGCGATGGTGCCGATCTCGAACGGCGGCTGATGCGCTTTCATGCCGAAAGATCGCCGCGTGCCACCGCTGCCCGGCAGCTGGCCGAGAGGTTGGCAAAGCAGGCTTCACCCTCCCCCTCGACGGGAGGGTCGGCGAGCGAGCCGAGCGCAGCGAGACGAGGGAGACGCGGCGGGGTCGCCGATGGCGTGCCCGAACCGACCCCACCCCGGTCCGCTACGCGGATCGACCCTCCCCTCAAGGGAGAGGGCAGCACCGCCGGCGCTCTCCTCATCCATGCCTGGCCGGACCGGGTCGCTAAAGCGCGCGGCGAGCGTGGCCGCTTCGTGCTTGCCAACGGCTCCGGCGCCATGCTCGACGCCTCCGACCCGCTGGCCGGCGAGACCTGGCTCGTCGTCGCCGATCTGCAGGGTAAGGCGCAGAACGCCCGCATCACCGCGGCGGCGGCGCTCGACGAGGCCGACATCCGCACCGCGCTGGCGGAAAAGATCGAGACTCGCCGCGAGGTGAGCTTCGACCGCGATAGGCGCGCGGTGCGGGTGCGCGAAACGGTTCGGCTCGGCGCCATCACGTTGTCCGAACGCATGCTGCCGGCGCCGACCGGTGCCGACGCAGACAGCGCCATTCTCGACGCCTTGCGCGAACACGGCCTGTCGCTGCTGCCGTGGAGCAGGGAAGCGGAGACGTTGCGGCAGCGGCTCGGCTGGCTGCATCGCGGCCTCGGTGCGCCATGGCCCGATGTCTCCGATGCGGCGCTCGTCGAGCGCCTCGACGACTGGCTGCTGCCGTTCCTTTCCGGTGCCGCATCCTTTGCCGCGATCGATCCCAGCGTGCTTTCGCAAGGCCTGATGACGCTGGTACCGCACGAATTGCAGCGCAAGATCGACACATTGGCGCCGACCCATTTCGACGCGCCGTCGGGCAGTCGGCTGCCGATCCGCTATGAAGGCGAATGGCCGGTACTGGCAATCCGCGTGCAGGAGCTGTTCGGCCTCGACCGGCATCCCGCGATCGCCAACGGCACTGTGCCGCTGACGCTCGAATTGCTGTCACCGGCGCACCGGCCGATCCAGACGACGCGCGACCTGCCCGGGTTCTGGCGCGGCTCCTGGGCCGATGTGCGGACAGACATGCGCGGCCGCTATCCCAGGCATGTCTGGCCGGAGAACCCGCTTCTCGCCGCCGCCACGAGCCGCGCCAAACCGCGCGGTACCTAATGATTCCCGGACTGTTATCCCGAACGGAAGGCCAGCTTCGGCGCTTTTTCGGAAAAGACCTCCGGCTGTTTCCCCTCTATAATCATTGGCCATGATAAACATCCTGCACGCACCCGACTTCCAGCAAAGCCAGCGGCTGCGCCTCAACACGCTGATCAGGTTGCGCTGGCTTGCCATCGTCGGCCAGAGCCTGACCGTGCTTGTCGTCGCTTACGGGCTGAAATTTCCGCTGCCGGTCAGCATGTGTTTTGCGCTGATCGCTTGTTCGGCCTGGATGAACCTTTTGCTGACCTTCCGCTATCCGGCGGCGCATCGGCTTACCCCGCTCTCGGCCTTTGCCATCCTGACCTTCGACAGCCTGCAGCTTGCCGGCCTGCTCTACATGACCGGCGGTCTCACCAATCCGTTTTCGCTGCTGATGACCGTGCCCGTCGTCGTCTCGGCGACGTCGCTGCCGCTGCGGCTGACCGCCATGCTCGGCGCGCTGGTGATCGTGGCGGCGACGCTGCTGGTCTTTTACCACCTGCCGCTGCCCTGGCATGAGGGCGCGCCATTGGCGATGCCGTTCATCTATGTCGCCGGCATGTGGATGGCGGTGTTCTGCTCCATCGCCTTTACCGCGATCTATGCCTTCCGGGTGGCCGAGGAGGCGCGGCTGCTTGCCAACGCGCTTGCCGCCACCGAACTGGTGCTGCAGCGAGAGCAGCATCTCTCGGCCCTCGACGGCCTCGCCGCCGCCGCCGCGCACGAGCTCGGCACGCCGCTCGCCACGATCGCGCTTGTCGCCAAGGAGATGGAGAAGGCGCTTGGCCAAGATCCGAAATATGGCGAGGACGTGAAGCTGCTGCGTTCGCAGAGCGAGCGCTGCCGCGAAATCCTGAAGCGCCTGACCAGCCTTTCCTCCGAGAGCGAGGTGCACCTCTCGCGCCTGCCGCTGACCTCGCTGGTCGAGGAGGTGACGGCGCCGCACCGCGATTTCGGCATTTCGATCAAGCTTCGGCCGGGCGAGCGCATCGGCCCGGAACCGGTGGGCCGGCGCAATCCCGGCGTCATCTACGGCCTCGGCAATCTGGTCGAGAACGCCGTCGACTTCGCCCGCAAGAATGTCACCGTGCGCTGGAGCTGGACCGAGGCCGTTGTCAGCTTCACGATCATCGACGACGGGCCGGGCTTTCCGCCCGAGATCATCGACCGCATCGGCGAACCCTATATGTCAACGCGACAAGGCACCGAAGCCGGCGGCGGCCTCGGCCTCGGCCTATTCATCGCCAAGACCTTGCTCGAACGCTCCGGCGCGACGCTCGATTTCCGCAATTCGAGCGAGCCCGGCGAGGGCGCTATCGTGCAGATATCGTGGCCGCGCAGCGTCTTCCTCAATCCCGAGCAGGCTTCGGCCACCATGTTCGACACGGCCTAAATTGGACAATAGCGTTGCGAAACTATATTTGCGTAAAAATCAGGCAGCAGGATTTTCAGCACGATGAGTACTGACGAAACGATTGGCGCAATGGTCGAAGGCGAGGACACCTCGCTGCTGATCGTCGACGACGACAAGCCGTTCCTGACGCGGCTTGCCCGCGCCATGGAAACCAGGGGTTTTGTCGTCGAGACGGCAGAGAGCGTCGAGGAAGCGGTTGCCAAGGCGCGCGCCAATCCGCCGGCCTATGCGGTGGTCGACATGCGGCTGGCCGACGGCAACGGCCTCGACGTCGTCGCCGCGATCCGCGAGAAGCGCGACGATGCCCGCGCCATCATCCTCACTGGCTACGGCAACATCGCCACCGCGGTGACGGCGGTGAAGCTCGGCGCTATCGACTATCTGTCGAAGCCGGCCGACGCCGACGACATCTTTGCAGCCCTGACCCGCACGGCGGGCGAACGCGCAGCACCGCCCGAAAATCCGATGTCGGCCGACCGGGTACGCTGGGAGCACATCCAGCGCGTCTATGAAATGTGCGACCGCAACGTCTCGGAAACCGCGCGCCGGCTGAACATGCATCGCCGCACGCTGCAGCGTATCCTCGCCAAGCGCGCGCCGCGCTAAA
The DNA here is from genome assembly GCF_040317735.1 of Mesorhizobium sp. M1399. Classification (NCBI taxonomy): domain Bacteria; kingdom Pseudomonadati; phylum Pseudomonadota; class Alphaproteobacteria; order Hyphomicrobiales; family Phyllobacteriaceae; genus Mesorhizobium; species Mesorhizobium sp. M1399. The sequence goes on along the minus strand of NZ_JAMYKZ010000016.1, from coordinate 36,313 downwards.
AGGCTCTGACTGCAGGCTTGCCCGGCCAGCGCTGTTTGCGCATCATCGCTTGGCGGTGTCGGACCTTGCCGCTGATACGACGGAGGCGACATGCAGGACGAAAAGCGGCTGGTCTCCATGCTGCGCGAATTCCTCGACAGCGAGGCGGCCGGCGGCCTCATCCTGATGGCTGCGGCGGCGCTGGCCCTGATCGTCGCCAATTCGCCGCTGGGCGAGGCTTATTTCTCCGCCCTCCACGCCTATCTCGGACCGCTCAGCGTCTCGCACTGGATCAATGACGGCCTGATGGCGGTGTTCTTCCTGCTGGTCGGCCTCGAGATCAAGCGCGAGATGCTCGACGGCCAGCTCTCGACTTGGCCGCGCCGCGTGCTGCCCGGCATCGCCGCCGCCGGCGGCATGGCGGTGCCGGCACTGGTCTACGTCGCCATCAACCGCAACGATCCGGCCGCTCTGTCCGGCTGGGCGATCCCGACCGCCACCGATATCGCCTTTGCGCTCGGAGTGCTGTCGCTGCTCGGCAGCCGCGTGCCGGGCTCGCTGAAGATATTCCTCACCGCGCTCGCCATCATCGACGATCTCGGCGCCGTGCTCATCATTGCGGTGTTCTATACCAGCGGCCTGTCGCTCGCCTATCTCGGCGCCGCCTTCTCGGTCATCGCGCTGCTGGTGGTGCTCAACCGCATGCGGGTGCTGACGTTGCTGCCGTACGTCTTGCTCGGCATCGTTCTGTGGGTTTTGGTGCTCAAATCGGGCGTCCATGCGACGCTTGCCGGCGTCGCGCTGGCCCTCACCATTCCATTGAAGATATCGCTGGGCAGCGGCCACGATCTCGACCATTCGCCGCTGCACCGGCTCGAACACGGCCTGCACAAAGTCGTCGCCTTTTTCGTCATTCCGATTTTCGGCTTTGCCAACGCCGGCGTCTCGCTCGGCGGTCTCAGCGCTGCCGCCCTGGCCGAGCCGCTGACGCTCGGCGTCGCCGCCGGCCTCGTCGCCGGCAAGCTGGTCGGCGTGTTCGGGTCTTCTGCGCTTGCCATCCGGCTCGGCTTCGCCGATCTGCCGGTCAATGCCGGCTGGCTGCACATGATCGGCATTTCGCTGCTCTGCGGCATCGGCTTCACCATGAGCCTGTTCATCGGCCTGCTCGCCTTCGCCAGCGACGTCGCTCTGCAGGACGCGGTCAAGGTCGGCATCCTCGCCGGCTCCTTCATCGCCGCGCTCCTCGGCGCCACCGTGCTGCTGGTGGCGCCGGCGGCGGACGGGACGGACGAGGCGGAAGAATAGTCGCGCCGCCACTTCCGGCCTTCAGGCCACCTTCTCCCGCATCTGGACCCTACCCGTGCGCAATCATGACGTGGCGGACGGCTGTATAATCCTCCAGCGCATAGAGCGACATGTCCTTGCCGTAGCCGGATTGTTTCAACCCGCCATGCGGCATCTCGTTTGTCAGCATGAAGTGGGTGTTGATCCAGGTGCAGCCATATTGCAGGCGGGCGGCCGTCGCCATGGCGCGCGAAACGTCCTTGGTCCACACCGATGACGCCAGGCCATAGTCAGAGTCATTGGCCCAGTTCACCGCCTCGTCGACTTCGGAAAAACGGGTGACCGAAACCACCGGGCCGAACACTTCGCGGCGCACGATCTCGTCTTCCTGCAGCGCGCCGGCGACGACGGTCGGCTGGTAGAAGAAGCCGGAGCCCTCGCCCGGCTTGCCGCCCGTGGTGATCTCGATGTGCTTGAGCTCAGACGCGCGCTCGACGAAGCTCGAGACGCGATCACGCTGGCGACGCGAAATCAGCGGGCCGATCTCGTTCTCGGTATCGTCGGGGCGATCATACTTGATGGTCGAGACCGCAGCGGAGAGGTCGGCGACAAGCTTGTCGTAGATCTTCTTGCCGGCATAGATGCGGCAGGCGGCGGTGCAGTCCTGGCCGGCATTGTAATAGCCGAAGGCGCGCAGACCGTTGACCACTGCACCGAGATCGGCGTCGTCGAAGACGATGACGGGCGCCTTGCCACCGAGCTCGAGATGTGTGCGCTTGACCGATTTGGCGGCGGCCTGCAGCACCTTCTTGCCAGTGGCGACGTCGCCGGTGATCGAGATCATGTTGACCTTCGGGTGGTTGATCAGCGTGTTGCCGACACTGTCGCCGCGGCCGAGCACGACGTTGACGACGCCTTCCGGCAGGATCTCGGCAAGGATTTTCGCAAGCTTCAGCGCGGTCAGCGGCGTCTGTTCCGACGGCTTGAAGACGACGGTGTTGCCGCCGGCAATCGCCGGCGCCAGCTTCCAGGCCATCATCATCAGCGGATAGTTCCACGGCGCAATCGACGCGACAACGCCGATGGCGTCGCGGCGGACCATCGAGGTGTGGCCGGGAATGTATTCGCCGGCGACCTGGCCGGGCATCGAGCGGACCGCACCGGCAAAGAAGCGATAGCAGTCGACGATCGCCGGGATCTCGTCATTAAGCACGGCATTGATCGGCTTGCCGCAGTTCAGCGCCTCGAGCGCCGCGAAATCCTGTGCCGCGGCCTCGATGCGATCGGCGATCTTCAGGAGATAGCCGGCGCGCTGCGCCGGCGTTGTGCGGGACCAGGTGACGAAGGCTTTTTCGGCGGCAAGCACCGCCGCCTCGATCTGCGCCGGGCTGGCCTCGGGCAGATTGAGGATGCTCGCCCCGGTCTTCGGGTTGAGGATCGGTTCCTCGGTCTCGGTGCCTTTTTCGAATTTCGAGCCGATCAGCATCTGCGTGTCCATGGAAGTCTCTCCCTTATGAACGAGATCATTTGCCCGAACCGGCGATCTGGTCGCCGTCGCGGGTCAGGTAATAGGCAGCGAGGATGGGAAGCAGCGTCACCAGCACCACCACCATGGCCACGACATTGGTGACCGGACGCTGGCGCGGACGGATCAACTCTTCGAGCATCCAGATCGGCACCGTCTGCTGCTGGCCGGCGGTGAAGGTGGTGACGATGACCTCGTCGAAGGACAGCGCAAAGGCAAGCATGCCGCCGGCCAGCAGCGCGGTTGCGATGTTGGGCAGCACGACATGCCGAAAGGTCTGGAAACCGTCGGCGCCGAGATCCATCGACGCCTCGATCATCGAGCCGGACGTGCGGCGGAAACGGGCGACCGCATTGTTGTAGACGACGACCACGCAGAAGGTGGCGTGGCCGAGGACGATCGTCCAGAACGAGAACGGGATTTCGGCCAGCGCGAAGGCCGAGCGCAGCGCAATGCCGGTGATGATGCCGGGCAACGCGATCGGCAGGATGACCAGCAGCGATATGGTTTCGCGGCCAAAGAATTTTGTGCGGGACACGGCGGCGGCGCAGAGCGTGCCGAGGACCAGCGCGATGGCGGTCGAGATCGCCGCGACCCGTACAGACAGCGACAGCGCCTGCCAGACGTCGGGGCGGTTCCAGGTGACGGCGAACCATTGCGTGGTCAGGCCCGGCGGCGGCCAGACGAAGCTCTTCTCCTCGGTGGTGAAGGCATAGACGAAGATCAGCAGAATCGGCAGGTGCAGGAAAAGCAGGCCCCCGGTGGCAGCGAGCTTCAGGCCGATCGGCGCGGATTGGCCGCGGTCAGAGCGCATCGAAGGCCCCCATGCGCTTGGCGCCCCAGAGATAGAAGCCCATGATGACGATCGGCACCACAGTGAAGGCGGCGGCGAGCGGGATGTTGCCGGCGGTGCCCTGCTGCGAATAGACGGCCTGGCCGATGAACAGCCGCGAGGTGCCGATGATCTGCGGAATGATGTAGTCGCCGAGCGTCAGCGAGAAGGTGAAGATCGAACCGGCGACGATACCCGGCAATGCCAGCGGGAACAGCACGTTGCGGAAGGTCTGGCCGGGTGACGCGCCGAGATCGGAAGAAGCCTCGACCAGATTGCCCGGCACGCGCTCGAGGGCCGCCTGCACCGGCAGGATCATGAACGGCAGCCAGACATAGACAAAGACGATGAAGGTGCCGGTGGACGATACCGACAGCGAGTTGCCGCCGACGATCGGCAGCGACAGCCAGGCATCAAGCAGCCAAAGAAGATGCAATTTGGTCAGCAGCCACGTCAGGATGCCTTCCTTGGCGAGGATCAGCTTCCAGGCATAGATCTTGACCAGGTAGCTCGACCACAGCGGCAGCATGACGCCGAGATAAAACAACGCCTTCCAACGGCCGCGCGCATAGCGCGCCGCGTAATAGGCGATGGGAAAGGCAATGACCGCCGACGCAAACGTCACCAGCGCCGCCATCGTTACCGTGCGCAGGATGATGTCGAGATTGGCGGCCTGCAGCAGGTCGCCATAAGTCTTCAGCGTGAACTCGCGGTTGATGAGGCCGGAGAACTCGTCGATCGAGAAGAAGCTCTGCAAAAGCAGCGCGAACAGCGAGCCGATATAGACGATGCCGAGCCAAAGAACCGGCGGCAGCAGCATGAGCAGAAGCAGGAGTTGGGGCCGGCGCCAGAAGAGGTCGGAGAGCGCGCCGCGCAGGCCGCCGCTTCCCGGCAGGATGGCGGGGGTCGTGGCCCGCGGCATGGCGGCGTCCAGGCTCATCCCAGCTCGTCCATCAGATGCAAATGCTCGCGGTTGAAGGTGAGCACCACCGCCTCGCCTTCCCGGGGCAAGGCAGCACCCGCCGGCACGATGGCATGCAGCCGCAAGCCTTCGGCATCGAGCGCCAGTCTTATCGTCGCGCCGAGATAGTTGGTCGACACCAGGCGAGCCGCAACGCCGTCGCCCTTGGCCGCCCGGCCGATGCGAATGGATTCAGGGCGCAGGCTGCCCCAGCGATGCTGGCCGGCATAGCGCTGGACGAAATCCGGCGGCAGTACGTTGGACGAGCCGACGAAATCGGCGACGAAGCGGGTCTTGGGGCGCTGGTAGATGTCTTCCGGCGTGCCGATCTGCATGATCTTGCCGTCGTTGAAGACGGCGACGCGATCGGCCATCGACAGCGCCTCGCCCTGGTCATGGGTGACGAACACGAAGGTGATGCCGAGCGCCTTCTGCAGCGATTTCAACTCCTCCTGCATGTTCTCGCGAAGCTTGAGGTCGAGCGCGCCGAGCGGCTCGTCGAGCAACAGCACCTTGGGCTGGTTGACCAGCGCACGGGCGAGCGCGACGCGCTGGCGCTGGCCGCCGGAAAGCTGGCCAGGGCGACGCGCGCCGTAGCCGGGAAGCCGCACCAGCGCCAGCGCTTCTTCCGCCGCCTTTTGCCGCTCCGGTCTGCCGACGCCCTTGACCATCAGCCCATAGGCGACGTTGTCGAGCACGTTGAGATGCGGGAACAGCGCATAATCCTGGAACACGGTGTTGACGTTGCGGCGATAGGGCGGCACGCCCTCGGCGCGTTCGCCGAAGATCGAGATCGAGCCCGCCGTCGGCTGCTCGAACCCGGCGATGAGGCGCAGGCACGTCGTCTTGCCCGAGCCGGATGGCCCGAGCATGGCGAAGAACTCGCCCGGCACGATGTCGAGATCGACCGCGTCGACGGCACGCACGCTGCCGAAATGGCGGGAGACTTTTTGGAAAGAAACGGCGGGGGTCATGGGTTGTCCTGATCTGTCAGGCTCATCAAATTCAGGGTAGCGCTGCCCCTCATCCGCCTGCCGGTACCTTCTCCCGTAGTGGACGGGGAGAAGGGAGGCGCTCCAACGCTGGCGACCCCCCGTTCTTCACGGGGAGAGGGTAAGGGTGAGGGGCAGCGCCGAGCTTCGTAGGTGAGACGAACTCACCGTCCGCCGATGACGCCGATATAGTCCGACACCCAGCGGTAATAGGGCACGCACTGGTCGTTCTGGGTGGCGCATTTCGAGACCGGCGTCTTCCAGAACTTGATCTTGTCGAAATTGTCGTAGCCGTTGGTCTTGCAGCCCTCTTCGCCGAGCAGTTCGTTGCCCTTGCAGGCGGCGGGCACCACCGGCAGCGAGCCGAACCAGGCGGAGACGTCGCCCTGCACTTTCGGCGACAGCGAATGCTCAATCCACATGTAGGCGCAGTTCGGGTGGGCCGCATCGGCCTCCATCATGGTGGTGTCGGCCCAGCCGGTGACGCCCTCCTCGGGAATGGTCGAGGCGACCGGCTTCTTGGCCGCGATCAGCGTGTTGACCTGATAGGGCCATGAACCGGAGGCGACGACGCCTTCGTTCTGGAAATCGTCGACCTGGATGGCAGCGTCATGCCAGTAGCGTCCGACCAGCGTACGCTGGACGCGCAGCAGGTCGAGCGCAGCCTTGTATTGGTCCTCAGTCAGTTCGTACGGATCCTTGATGCCGAGCTCCGGCTTGTGGGCCATCAGGTAGTTGGCGGCATCAGCAATGTGGATCGGCCCGTCATAGGCCTGGACGCGGCCCTTGTTCGACTTGCCGTCGGGTAGCTTCATTTCCTCGAACACGATGTTCCAGCTCTTCGGCGCCTCCTTGAACACTTCGGTGTTGTACATCAGCACATTCGGCCCCCATTGGTACGGCACGCCGTAATGGACACCGCCGACGGTGAACCAGGGCGCATCCTTCAGCCGGTCGTCGACCGTCTTCCAGCTCGGGATGAGGTCGGTGTTGATCGGCTGGACGCGCTTGCCCGCAACCAGGCGCAGCGAGGCGTCGCCCGAGGCAGTGACAAGGTCGAAACCGCCTTCGTTCATCAACGAAACCATCTCGTCGGAGGTGTTGGCGGTCTTGACGTTGACCTTGCAGCCGGTTTCCTTCTCGAACGAGGTGACCCAATCATAGCCCTTGTCGGTTTCGCCGCGCTCGATATAGCCCGGCCAGGCGACGATATTGACCTCGCCTTCACCCTTGCCCAGCTCCTTGACCTGGGCGATGGCCTGGCCGGAGAAGGTCAGCGCGACCGTCAAGGCAGTGCATGATTTCAGCAATGAATTCATCGTCGATCTCCCATTTTGCATGACCTCGAAACCGGTTTCGGTTTTCGGAAAAGGTCATGCGCCCGTTCAAACGTTGGATGCGCGGCTCTAAGGGGCCGTGCTCCTGCGGCAGCTTTGTTCCCTGGCTCAAAAGTGCTGCGAAATTTCCGGTTTCGCAAATTCATTTATCAGAAAGCCGATATCGGTTTTTCCGATACATCACCGGCCGATCTTCTCGGGCCGTTGGCGCACCATGCGCTGCGACTGGGCAAGTCCGATGAAGTCGCGCGCCGCCTGCGGCAGGCCGGAGCCGCGCCGCCAGACCATGCCGACCTGGACGACCGGCAACGATCCCGAAATATCGCGCGATTCGATGCGGTCGCCTTCCAGCGACCATGGCCGGTAGACGAGGTCCGGCAGCAGCGCCACGCCGGCGCCGGTGGCGACGAGACTGCGCACCGCTTCGACCGAGCGGGTGCGGAATGCGACGTGCGGTTTGGCGCCGATCGCCGTCAGCAGCTTTCCGGTATTCTCCTCGATCTCGTCGACGGTCAGCATGATCAGCGGTTCCGGGGCGATATCGCCGATGCCGATGATGTCGGCACCGGCCAATGGATGGCCGAGCGGCAGCCACAGCCGGTAGGCCGAGACTTCGAGGATTTCGGACTGCAGCGCCGTGCGGTCGCGCAGGTTCGAGGTGACCATGACCGCAATGTCGAGCTTGCCGCCGATCAACAGGTGCTCGAGATAGTCGCCATTGTCTTCGATCGCCGAGACCTCGACACCTGGATAGGCGCGGCGATAGCGGGCAAGAAGATCGGACAGCACATAGCCGGCGACCAGCGAGGTGACGCCAAGTTGCAGCCGCCCGCTTGCCGCGATCTGTTCGCCGAAGAAGGCGTGGCGCGCATCGGAAACGTCGGCAAGGATCTTCCTCGCATGGCGCAGGAACTGGTGGCCCTTGTGGGTGATGTTCAGCCCGCGCGGGTGGCGCTCGAACAGCTCGACGCCGAGATCGTGCTCCAGCTCCTTGATCGCCTCGGTGACCGAGGATTGCGAGATCGACAGATTCTGGGCGGCGCCCGACACCGTGCCTTGCTCGGCGACGGCGATGAAGAACTGCAATTGGCGGATGGTGAAAGCCATGGCCGGACTAAACACGGCAGAGGCGGCGCTGGGAAGTGGGTGCTGGTGCCGTTCTCCCGATAGAGCTCAGTCCTCGCTTCCGCCATCCTCAATGCTGAGCCGCGCGCCGGCCTGGGCAAGGGCGGCGGCGATGTCATGCGGCGGCGGCCGGTCGGTCGCGAGTTCGGAAAAGCCGTCGAAGCCGCAGACCTGAACCAGACCCTGCCGGCCGAATTTGCTGTGGTCGGTGACGACAAGCGAACGCTGGCCGCGCGACAGCACCATGCGGGCGAACTCAGCCTCTTCGAGGTCATAGTCCATGACACCCGTGATGGCATCGACCGCGCCGGTCGAAATCACCGCGTGGCTGACGGAGAAGCGGCTGACGAATTCGATGGCTGAGACGCCGAAAGCAGCACCGGAATCGCTGCGCAGCTCGCCGCCGGCCATATAGACCTTGTTGCCGTTGACGGTGGCCAGCGTGCGGGCGATGTCGGAGGAATTGGTGACGACCGTCAGCCGCCGGTGGCCGAGCAGCTCGCGGGCCAGGAAGCTCGTGGTCGTGCCGGTGTCGAGCATGATCGACTCGCCGTCGCGGATGGTGGCAGCGACCATGCGGGCAATTGCCCGCTTGGCATCGGCGTTCTCACGCATGCGCCGCTCGAACGGCGCTTCGCCGGCAATCGACGGCAGGCCGACGGCGCCATGCATCTTGAGGATGGAACCATCGCTGGTCAGTGGCTTGACATCGCGGCGTACCGTCTCCAGCGAGACGCCCAGCCGGTCAGCCAGGCTGGCAATGGTGACGGTGCCTTCCTCCTTGAGGAGGCGCAGGATTTCGCCATGCCGCTTCGAGTGGCCCATCGGTTCCAACCGGTCGAATTGTTGCACCATTGACCGTTTCTACGGCATAAATGCCACTTACTCCAACATATTTCGCAACATTCGGGCAAAAAAGCAGAAAACACCACAATTTCGCGTTGACAACGTCTCCAGCCTGGCGCGACATTATCGCTGTGACAGGCCCGGAACGGAGGCCGACGGCTGAGCCGCACGAAAAATCGCCTGCCTGAACGCCTGGGAAATCCTCGGGTGCGAGGGAACCGAAAATTAGGATCCGCGGGGGCGGATGCCGGCGTCGAAGAACCCGGCACAAAGGGGCTCGTCGGTGCGGTGCGGGATACCGATCCCGAGATCTGCACCGACGAGATCTTCGCGTTGCCTCCATTCCTCCGTCCGATTGTCATCGCTGGCCAGCCATGACATGCGTGGAAAATTGACCCAATGTTGGACGAGATCGTGACTGTCGAAGACCGCATCCGCGCGCTGCCTTGCTGGACCGGCAGCATCGACATTGCGCCGCTGCCGGGCGGGTTGAGCAATGCCAATTACCTGGTCAAGGACGCGGCCGGGCGGCACGTCGTGCGCATCGGGCAGGACTATCCGTTCCACCATGTCTTTCGCGAGCGCGAGATGATGACCGCGCGGGCAGCACACGCGGCAGGCTTCGCTCCGGCCGTCCGCTACACCGGACCCGGCGTCATGGTGACGGAGTATCTCGGCGCCAAGGCCTATGTCGCGCAAGACGTGCGCGCCGATCTCGGCCGCGTCGCCGCGTTGCTGCGCGGTTTCCACCGGGAGATGCCCGGTCATGTCTCCGGCGCCGGCTTCATGTTCTGGGTATTCCACGTCATTCGCGACTATGCGCGCACGCTGGAGGAAGGCGGCAGCCGCAAGCTGGGCGAATTGCCACGCCTGCTGACGCTGGCGGACGAGCTCGAGCGCGCGCAAAAACTGCTGCCGATCGTCTTCGGCCACAACGATCTTCTGCCGGCTAACATAATCGATGACGGTCACAGGCTATGGCTCATCGATTTCGAATATGCCGGCTTCAACACCGCGATGTTCGACCTTGCCGGCGCGGCTTCCAATGCCGGCATGAGCGACGAGGAATCCTTCGCCTTCCTGACCGCCTACTTCATGAAGGAGCCGGACGAAGCGATACGGCGCTCGCACGCCGCCATGCAATGCGCGTCGCTGCTGCGCGAGGCGATGTGGGGCATGGTTTCCGAGCTCTACCTCGATGCGCCCGGCGTCGACTACGCCGCCTACGCCGACGAAAACCTGGCGCGGCTCGAAGCCGCCCTGGAAAACTACAGGACAAAATACGGGATGCGGCCATGACCTTGCCCGCCCAGGCCGGCATCGTCGTCATCGGCGGTGGCATCATCGGCTGTTCGACGGCCTATCATCTGGCGCGCGACCACAAGGCCGAAATCGTGCTGCTCGAACAGGGCAAGCTGACCTCGGGCTCGACCTGGCATGCTGCCGGGCTGGTCGGCCAGCTGCGCTCGTCGGCGTCGATCACGCGGGTGCTCAAATATTCGGTCGATCTATACAAAGGGCTGCAAGCCGAAACCGGCCTTGCCACCGGCTGGAAGATGACCGGCTGCCTGCGGCTTGCCACCAATGCCGACCGCTGGACTGAGTATAAGCGGCTGGCAACGACGGCAAAGAGCTTCGGCATGGACATGCATCTGCTGTCGCCGACCGAGGTCAAGGAAATGTGGCCGCTGCTGGAAACCGGCGACCTCGTCGGCGCTTCCTGGCTGCCGAGCGACGGTCAGGCAAGCCCTTCCGACATCACCCAGTCGCTGGCCAAAGGCGCGCGCATGCACGGCGCAAAATTGTTCGAGGAGGTGCGGGTCACCGGCTTCGAAATGAGAGACGGCCGCATCACCGCGGTGAAGACCAGCAAGGGCGATATCGCCTGCGACAAGGTGGTGAACTGCGCCGGGCAATGGGCGCGGCAGGTGGGTGCGCTCGCCGGCATAAACGTGCCGCTGCAGCCGGTGAAGCACCAGTACATCATCACCGGGAGGATCGACGGCTTGGCGACCGATGCGCCGACGATTCGCGACCCCGATCGCCGCACCTATTTCAAGGAGGAGGTCGGCGGGTTGGTGATGGGCGGCTACGAGCCGAACCCGCAGGCCTGGACGACCGGTCTGCCCGGCGGCGATGTGCCGGACGATTGGGAGTTCCGGCTGTTCGACGATGATTACGATCATTTCGAGCAGCATATGAGCCAGGCGATCGAGCGTGTCCCGGCGCTCACCAATGTCGGCGTCAAGCAGATGATCAACGGTCCGGAGAGCTTTACGCCGGACGGCAATTTCATCCTCGGTGTGGCGCCGGAATGCCCCAATATGTTCGTCGGCGCCGGCTTCAACGCCTTCGGCATTGCATCCGGCGGCGGCGCCGGCTGGGTGCTGGCGCAATGGGTGGTCGACGGCGAGGCGCCGCTCGATCTGTGGGTGGTCGACATCCGCCGCTTTTCCGATCTGCACCGCGACCGGCAATGGGTCCGAGACCGCACGCTGGAAGCCTACGGCAAGCACTACACGATCGGCTTCCCGCACGAGGAATATGTCAGCGGCCGGCCACGCATCGTTTCGCCTTTATACGAACGGCTGCAAAAACATCGCGCCGTGTTCGGCTCGAAACTTGGCTGGGAGCGGCCGAACTGGTTCGCGCCGGAAGGCATCGAGCCGAAGGACCTCTATTCGATGGGCCGGCAGAACTGGTTTTCACCCGTCGGCGACGAGCACCGCCACGTGCGCGAAAAGATCGGCATTTTCGACCAGTCGTCTTTCGCCAAATACGAAATGACCGGTGCCGACGCGCTGAAGGCGCTGGACTGGATCTGCGCCAACGACGTTGCCAAGCCGGTCGGCCGGCTGACCTACACGCAGCTCCTCAACACGCGCGGCGGTATCGAGGCCGATTTGACCGTGGCGAGGCTCGATGAGGAGAAATTCTACATCGTCACCGGCACCGGTTTCCGCACGCATGATTTCTCCTGGATTGCCGATCATATCGGCAGCGAGTTCGACGTGACGCTGACCGACGTCACCGAGGAGTTCGGCACATTGTCGCTGATGGGGCCGCGCGCCCGCGACGTGCTGTCAGCGGTGACCGATGCCGACGTCTCGAACGCCGCCTTTCCGTTCGGCCATGTTCGCGAGATCGCCATTGCCGGCCACGTCATTCGGGCACTGCGCGTCACCTATGTCGGCGAGCTCGGCTGGGAGCTGCATGCGCCGATCGCGGCGACGGGCGAGGTTTTCGACGCGCTGATGACGGCGGGCGCTGTCCACAACATTCGCCCGGTCGGCTATCGGGCGCTAGAATCGCTGCGGCTGGAAAAAGGTTACCGCGCCTGGGGCGCCGATATCACGCCCAACGACACGCCGCAGGAGGCCGGCCTCGGCTGGGCGGTGAAGCTCAGGAAGAACACCGATTTCCTCGGCCGGCGGGCGCTTGAAAAGCTCGACGGCGCGGCGCTCAGGAAACGTTTTGCCGGCTTCACAGTCGATGATCCGGATATCGTGCTGCTCGGGCGTGAGACCATCCTGCGCAATGGCGAGGCCGTCGGTTATCTCACCAGCGGCGGCTATGGCTACACCGTCGGCAAGAACATCGGCTACGGCTATGTGCGCAATGCCGATGGCGTCGGCGATGATTTCCTCACCTCCGGCGATTACGAGCTGGTGGTGGCGATGGAACGGACGCCGGCTAAAATCCACCTCGAGCCGCTTTACGATCCGGCGGGAGCAAAGGTGAAGGCCTAGAGCCTTCCGGTTTCAGCCTCAGTTCACGATGAGCACCAGCCCCCGGCTGGGCACCGTATCGGCCTCGCCTGGCATCGAGACATAGGGCGGCGTCTCCTCGGCGCGGGTGACGGTGCCTTGCGCCTCGAGCTCGGCGATCCGCGCGGCAAAACCCGCATCCCACAGCGTGTTCTTCACCGTCAGCACGATCACCCCGCCCGGCCGGCAGATGCGGATCAGCTCGTCCAGACCCTCGGCCCCGACATGGCCGGACGTGAAGACGCCGGCTGAGATGATCCCGGCATAGGCATCGTCCACGAAAGGCAGCGGCGCGCCAAGCGCCAGGCAATGAAGGGCCGAATAGACGCCTTTGCGCGCGGCTTGCGCCAGCATGCCTTCCGAAATGTCGAGCGCCTCGACCTGCGGATAACCGGTGATGGCAAGCCATTCGCCGATGAGCCCGGTGCCTGCGCCAGCATCGAGGAGAGGAGCGGCGCCGCGCGGCAGATGGCGGGCCAGCAAGGCAAGGCAGATGGTCGGATGGCGATAGCCGGCCGCCGACATGTCGGCGTCATAGGTGCCGGCCCAGCTGTCGTAGAGCGCCGCGACGTCTTCCGGTCGCTTCGCCGCATAGGCTGCGGCGAGCGCGCTCTGCTGTTTGCTGTCCGTCATCGCTTTCCGTCGCCTGGTATCGATCTGCGACGCGATCATAGCCAAACGGCGAAAACTGTGGAACCGTCGTCGCGACAATAAAGACTGGAAAAGGAGCGAAAGCCATGGCGGACGACCAGGCACGCGCCGCACTTGCGGCCATTCCGATGCTGGCCGGTTATGACGGCCCGCTGGAACGGCTCGGCGGCCTGACCAACCTCGTCTTCAGGGGTAAGGATTTCTGCCTGCGTATCCCCGGCAAGGGTACCGAGGAATACATCAACCGCGCCAACGAGGCAGTGGCGGCGCGGGAAGCGGCGAAGGCCGGCGTCAGCCCGGAAGTGCTGCATGTCGATGCCGAGACCGGCGTGCTGGTGACCCGCTTCATCGCCAGCGCCGAGACGATGTCGCCGGAAAAATTCAAGACCCGACCGGGCAGCCCGGCACGCGCCGGCAAGGCCTTTCGCAAACTGCACACATCCGGCGCGGTGTTCCCCTTCCGCTTTGAACTGTTTGCGATGATCGATGATTATCTGAAAGTGCTGTCGACCAAGGACGTCGCCCTGCCTGCCGGCTACCACGATGGGGTCCGCGAAGCGGAAACCGTGCGCTCGGCACTTGCGGCTCATCCTCTGCCAATCGTCGCCTGCCACTGCGATCCGCTCTGCGAAAACTTTCTCGATACGGGCGACAGGATGTGGATCGTCGACTGGGAATATTCCGGGATGAACGATCCGCTCTGGGATCTCGGCGACCTCAGCGTCGAAGGGCAATTCGACGCCGCGCAGGACGAGGAGATGATGCTGGCCTATTTCGGCGGCGAGCCGAGACCGGCGGAGCGCGCCCGCATCGTCATCTACAAGGCGATGTGCGACCTGTTGTGGACGCTGTGGGGCTTGATCCAGCTTGCCAACGGCAATCCGGTCGACGATTTCCGCGCCTACGCCGACGGCCGCTTCGCGCGCTGCAAGGCACTGATGGAGACGCCGGAATTTTCACGGCATCTCGCGGCGGTGCGCCAGGGTTAGTTCACACCCTTCGGCACGTTTTCGGGCGGCACCGTGTCGACCACCTTCTGGCGGTGGAAGATGAACAGGCCGGCCAGCACGACAATGGCCGAGCCGACCAGGATGCGTGGCCCAGGCACATCGCCGAAGAAGGCCGAGCCGAAGACCACTGCCCACAACAGCAGGCTGTAATGCAGCGGCGCCAAGGTCGAGGCAGGCGCAAGCTTCAATGCCCTAGTGATCATCAGATGCGCGCCGCAGGAGACAATGCCGAGAAGCAGCATGGCGCCGAAATCGAGCGAGGACGGCGTCTTCCAACTGCCGATGGTCAACGCAGCGCCGACCAGCAGCGTGCCGATGGTTTGCCAGGTGACCAGCGAGGTGTCGCTGGTGCCGCGCAGTCGCCGGTTGAGGATGATGGCGAAGGCAAAGGAAATGCTGCCGGCGAGCGCGAACATCGACGACAGCGAGAACGCGGCCGAAGACGGCTTCAGCATGATCAGCACGCCGCAGAAACCGACCAGGATAGCCGCCCAGCGGCGCCAGCCGACCCTTTCGCCAAGCAAGAAGTGCGACAGCGCCGCGACATAGATCGGCCCGGCCATGTAGAAGCTCATCACGTCGGCGAGCGGCAGATAGACGACCGCCGCGTAGAACAGCGCCGTGTCGAGCGTCGTCATCACCACGCGCAGCAGCTGCAGCTCCGGCCGCTCCATGCGAAACAGCTTGGCCGCACCCTGATGTGCAATCATCGGCCCGAGTATGAAAAAGGCGCCGATCGAGCGGATCAGCACGACCTGGCCGACGGAAAAACTGGCGACCAGCCACTTGCCCATCGCGTCGTTCAAGGCAAACAGGAAATCGCCGGCGAGCATCAGCAGGATGCCGGCCAGCAGCACGTTCCTGATCGTCGAGTTCTGGGCTGCGGGCTGCGCCATTCCGTTACCGGTTCCTCGCCGTGGCTACGGTGACCCGCGTCGTAGTCGCTAGCAGCGGCCGTGACGAGGCGAAAATCGAGAATTCGGTAAGACCAGCGCCGGAAATCGGCTGGTCTAAGCGTGGCGCCGATTCACGGTGCCCGGCCTTCCGGCGATCGAAAGCCGCGTGTCCTGCCGGCTCCGCTCGGCCACCACCTTGCCTTTGGCAATGACGCAGAGCCGCTCGGGGCGCAGGCGCAGCGCCTCGAGCGGGTTGCCGGCATCGAGAACGACCAGGCTGGCGCGCTTGCCGACGGCCAGGCCAAGGTGGTCGAGACCCATGATGGCGGCATTGACGTTGGTGACCATGTCGAAACAGCGCGCCATCTCGGCTGGGCTCGACATCTGCGCGACATGCAGGCCCATGAAGGCGACGTCGAGCATGTCTGCGGTGCCCAGCGAATACCAGGGGTCGAGCACGCAATCCTGGCCCCAGCCGACGCGGATCCCGTGCGCCAGCATTTCCTTGACCCGCGTCAAGCCGCGGCGCTTGGGAAAGGTGTCGTGGCGGCCCTGCAGCATGATGTTGATCAGCGGATTGGGGATCGCCGAAACGCCGGCCTCGGCGATCAGCGGCAACAGCTTCGAGACGTAGTAATTATCCATCGAATGCATCGAGGTGAGGTGCGAGCCGGCCACTCTGCCCTGCAATCCAAGCCGCTGCGTCTCATAGGCAAGCTGCTCGACGTGGCGCGACAGCGGATCGTCGGTCTCGTCGCAATGCAGGTCGACCATCAGGCCGCGCTCGGCCGCGATCTCGCAGAGCTCGGTGACGGAGCGCGTACCGTCGGCCATGGTGCGCTCGAAATGCGGGATGCCGCCGACGACATCGACGCCCATGTCGAGCGCGCGGGTGGTGTTGTCGCGCGCCGTCGGCGAGCGGTAAAACCCGTCCTGCGGGAAGGCGACCAATTGCAGGTCGATATACGGCGCAACCGTCTTCTTCACGTCGAGCAGCGCTTCCACCGCCAGCAGGCGATCGTCGCAGACATCGACATGGGTGCGGATGGCGAGCAGGCCCATCGACACCGCCCAGTCGCAATAGGCAAGCGCACGGTCGCGCACCGCCTCGTGGGTCAGAAGCGGCTTCAGCTCGCCCCACAGAGAAATGCCTTCGAGCAACGTGCCCGAGACATTGATGCGGGGAATGCCGAGCGAAAGCGTGGCGTCCATATGGAAATGCGGATCGACGAAAGGCGGCGAGACCAGATTGCCATGGGCATCGATCGCCGTGCCGGCGCTGATGTTGAGCTCAGGCTCGATCGCCGCGATCGTCTCGCCGACGATGCCGATATCGGCGATCCTGCCGTCGGGCAGCGTCCCGCCGCGCACCACAAGGTCGAAATCCATTTATCGCCACCTCGTTGAAGAATGATGCCTATTCCGGCACGTACCGCACCGCACCCTTGGCAGCACTGGTTGCCATCGCCGCATAGGCGCGCAAGGCCATCGTCACCTTGCGCTTGCGCTTTTCCTCGGGCTTCCAGGCAGCCGTTCCCTTCGCCTCCATCGCCGCGCGACGGGCGATGAGTTCCGCGTCGTCGACAGCCAGCCGGATGGTGCGGTTGGGGATGTCGATCTCGATCGTGTCGCCTTCCCTGACCAGCCCGATCAGCCCGCCTTCCGCCGCTTCCGGCGAGACGTGGCCGATCGACAGGCCGGAGGTGCCGCCGGAAAAGCGCCCGTCGGTGATCAGTGCGCAGGCTTTGCCGAGACCCTTCGATTTAAGATAGCTGGTCGGATAGAGCATTTCCTGCATGCCGGGGCCGCCGCGCGGCCCTTCATAGCGGATGACGACGACATCGCCGGCCTTGACCTCGTTCGACAGGATCGCCTTGACGCTGGCGTCCTGGCTTTCGAACACTCTTGCCGGACCGGTGAATTTCAGGATCGATTCATCGACGCCGGCAGTCTTCACGATGCAGCCGTCGAATGCGAGATTGCCTTTCAGCACGGCGAGGCCACCATCCCTTGAGAAAGGATGTTCGGCCGAGCGGATGACACCTTTCTCGCGGTCGAGATCGAGATCATCCCAGCGGCGGTCCTGGCTGAACGCGACTTGCGTCGGCACGCCGCCGGGTGCCGCCAGGAAGAAATCGCGGACATTCTGGCTGGTGGTGCGCGAGATATCCCAGTGGTCGAGCGCTTCGCCGAGGCTCGCGGTGTGCACCGTCGGCAGGTCGCGGTTGATCAGCCCGGCGCTATCCAGCTGGCCGAGGATCGCCATGATGCCGCCGGCGCGGTGGACATCCTCCATGTGGACGTCGGCCTTGGCCGGAGCCACCTTGCAAAGCACCGGTACCCGCCGCGACAGCCGGTCGATGTCCTCCATGGTGAAGTCGACCTCGCCCTCATGTGCTGCGGCAAGGATGTGCAGCACGGTGTTGGTCGAACCGCCCATGGCGATGTCGAGCGTCATGGCGTTCTCGAAGGCGCCCTTCGAGGCGATGCTGCGCGGCAGCGCGGTGTCGTCGTCCTGCTCGTAATAGCGCTGGGCGAGATCCACGATCAGATGGCCGGCCTCGACGAACAGGCGCTTGCGGTCGGCGTGCGTCGCCAACGTCGAGCCGTTGCCGGGTAGCGAGAGGCCGAGCGCCTCGGTCAGGCAGTTCATCGAATTGGCGGTGAACATGCCCGAGCACGAGCCGCAGGTCGGGCAGGCCGAGCGCTCGATGATCTTGACGTCCTCGTCGGAGATCTTGTCGTCGGCGGCGGCGACCATGGCGTCGACTAGGTCGAGCGCCTGGCTCTTGCCGGCGAGCACCACCTTGCCGGCCTCCATCGGTCCGCCGGAGACGAAGACAGTCGGGATGTTGAGGCGCAGCGACGCCATCAGCATGCCCGGCGTGATCTTGTCGCAATTCGAGATGCAGACCATGGCGTCTGCGCAATGCGCGTTGACCATGTATTCGACGGAATCGGCGATCAATTCGCGCGACGGCAGCGAATACAGCATGCCGTCATGGCCCATGGCGATGCCGTCGTCGACGGCGATGGTGTTGAATTCTTTGGCGACGCCGCCGGCCTTCTCGATCTCGCGGGCAACCAGCTGGCCGAGGTCCTTGAGATGGACGTGGCCCGGCACGAACTGGGTGAAGGAATTGACCACGGCGATGATCGGCTTGCCGAAATCCGAATCCTTCATCCCGGTGGCGCGCCACAGGCCGCGGGCGCCGGCCATGTTGCGGCCATGGGTGGTGGTGCGGGAACGGTAGGCGGGCATTGAACTGTCCTTGCTGTCTGCGTCGCACCCAAAGGTGCGGAAAACCGGAATTGAGCCGCAGGCCTTATAGACGCCACGCTCTGGTCTGGCCACAATTTTGCGCTGCGCCAGGTAGCGGAACGAACGGCCAGCCAAAGACGCAGCCGGTCCAGACCGCAAAAAAGTCAGAGGTGCTGTCGGATCGTGTTTTACTCGAGCGTCCTTGGGCAGACGGCAGGAGCGGGGCATCAATCACCAGCCGGCCGTTTCGAAAGCAAACAAACCAGCCCGAGGAGCAAGAGAATGCAAAAGATCACCACCTGCCTGTGGTTCGACGACCAGGCCGAGGAGGCCATGAACCACTACGTTTCCATCTTCAAGAATTCGAAGGTGCTGAGCGTGATGCGCTGGCCCAAGGGCAGCGGCGATCGTGAGGGCAAGGTGCTGATGGTCTCATTCGAGCTCGACGGCGTTCCGTTCCAGGCCCTCAACGGCGGCCCGCAATTCAAGTTCACCGAGGCGGTCTCGCTCTCCATCGACTGCAAGACGCAGGAAGAGGTCGACTATTTCTGGGACAGGCTCATCGCGGGCGGTGGCGAGCCCAGCCAGTGCAGCTGGCTGAAGGACAAATTCGGCCTCTCCTGGCAGGTCGTTCCCGAGCAGCTGCCCAAACTGCTGTTGGACCCCGACAGGGAAAAGGCCGGCCGCGTGATGCAGGCGATGATGCAGATGACCAAGATCGACGTCGCCAAGATCGAAGAGGCGGCCAAGGCGTGAACGAACGCGATCTTCCCTTCTCCCCCTGTAAGGCAGGGCTATCGCATATGAGTGATGGCATTGATGAGATAGTCGTCGTTCCAGGCGCATTTCTTGATGCGATGGCTGATGGGAACTTTGGCAGCATCGGCGGCCTGAAGGATGTTTCTGGCGAGGCGATTGAGAAGGGCTGTGTTGGCGGGAGCATTGCCCTTGCGGGCACGGCTGAGATCCTCATCGAGATGGACATCGAGCATCCAATGCAGGCCGTTCTCGATCTGCCAATGAGCTCTGGTGAGGTCGAGCGCCCGCTGCGGCGACATGAGCGTGGAGGCCATGAACAGGCGCATCAAAGGTCTGGCCTGATCGCGCCGGCTGGTGATGCGGATGAAGGCCTGGTGGCGAGGCATCAGCGGCTCGGCCGCCGCCACGATCTCGGCCTGCCGCCACTCGTTGCGGCCGTGGCTGGTCTCGGTGCGCTCGGCAATGGAAGGGGTGGCGTCGGCCAGTTGCAGGTTGGCGCGGCGCAGCCAATGACGACGGTTGCCCTTCAGCGCAAGCAGGTAATCGCCACCTCTTTGGGTAATGGCCGCAGCCATGCGGGTGTGGCAGTGGAGCGCATCGGCGGTGACCAATCGGCCCGTAAGATCAATGAGTTCGACGACCTTGAGCGCGGCCTCGACTTCGTTCTCACCATCGCTCGGCGAGACTGCCGCCAGGCACAGCCGGGTCTCGGCGGCGAAGGCCGACACCGTCAACGGCGGACTGGCTGCCAAGCCCTTCTCGTAGGCCCGCCGCAAAGCCTTGCCGTCAAGCGACACCACCTCGGGCGTCTCTCGGCTGGTTCGGGCGAAAGCTGCGGCAAAGGCAGCAAAGGCGCGACCGAAGGCCTCCGGGTCGAGCAGGCGCAGCAGCCGCGAGAAGGTGTCGTGGCTGGGGGCTGCGTCATAGTCGATCAGCCGCGACAGCGCCTGCTTGCGCTCCTGCGCGAGCAGGGCAAATTCCGTCGCATTGCTGGCGCCGCACAGGCTTGCTGCGATCATCATCACGATCAGGTCGCCAAGCCGGTGCGTGGCGTTGGGCGCGCGTGGATCAGGCACCGCGCCAAAGTAGCTCTCGAGGCAGGAAATGGCAGTCGCTCCTTCGCTCAACTGCCTCTCCAAAGAATCCTTTCTCAGCCTAAACTCAACCCCAAAATCGCCATATGCGATTCCCCTGCCCTGTAAGGGGAGAAGGTGGATCGGCGCAAGGCGCCGAGACGGTTGAGGGGTGTTGGACGGAATGAGACGTTGGTGTTTCCTGGAACACCCCTCATCCGTCGCCTTCGGCGACACCTTCTCCCGCAAGGGGAGAAGGAAAGCGCCGCATCAAGCCGCTCTGTCGCGGACCTGGTAATCCTTCACCGCCGCGAAGCGGATCGCCTTCCAGCGTTCGGCTTCGTAGTTTAGCGAGAAGGCGTGCTGGGCGAGGAACACTGGATCATTGTCGAGGTCGCGGGCGATGTCGCCGCGATGCGCTTCGATGAAGCGCTGGAGTTCGGCCCTGTCGTCGGCCGATATCCAGCGGCAGACGGAAAAGCGCGACATCTCGAAATCGACCGGCAGCGTGTATTCGAAGTTCAGCCGCTCCTTTAGCACGTCGAGCTGCAGGGCGCCGACGACACCGACGATGGCCGGCGAGCCGTCCTCCGGCGAGAACAATTGCACGACGCCTTCCTCGGCCATCTGATGCAGCGCCTCCTTGAGTTTCTTGGCTTTCATCGCGTCGCCGAGGCGAACGCGGCGCAGGATTTCAGGCGCGAAATTCGGCACGCCGCGAAACAGGATCTCCTCGCCCTCGGTCAGCGTGTCGCCGATGCGCAGCGTGCCGTGGTTGGGGATGCCGACGACATCGCCGGCAAACGCCTCGTCGGCGGTGACGCGGGTGCGGGCGAAGAAGAATTGCGGCGCCGACAGGCTCATCGGCTTGCCCGTGCGCACCAGCTTGGCCTTCATGCCGCGCTCGAGCTTGCCGGAGCAGACCCGGACGAAGGCGATGCGGTCGCGGTGGTTGGGGTCCATATTGGCCTGGATCTTGAAGACGAAGGACGTCATCTTGTCCTCGGTCGCCTCGACCTTGCGGCTGTCGGCCTCCTGCGCACGCGGCGGCGGCCCATAGGCGCCGAGCGCCTCGATCAGGTCGCGCACGCCGTAATTGCGCAGCGCCGAGCCGAAATAGACCGGCGTCAGATGGCCCTCGCGGAAGGCATCGAGGTCGAGCGGGCGGCAGGCTTCGCGCGCCAGCTCCAGCTCTTCGATGAAAGCCTCGCGCTCGTTCTCCGGCAGCAGGCCGGCAACGCGGTTGGAATCGGGGCCGTGGACCGGCGTGCGCTCCTTTTCGGCGTCGCCCTTGCGCACCGCGTTCAGCGCCAGATGGTAGGTGCCGGAAAAGGTCTTGCCGCGGCCGATCGGCCAGGTGATCGGTGCTGTGTCCAGCGCCAACTTCTGCTCGATCTCGTCGAGGATATCGAACGGGTCGCGGCTTTCGCGGTCCATCTTGTTGACGAAGGTGATGATCGGGATGTCGCGCAGCCGACAGACCTCGAACAGTTTCAGCGTGCGCGGCTCGATGCCCTTGGCGGCGTCGATGACCATGACCGCACTGTCGACCGCCGACAGCGTGCGATAGGTGTCGTCGGCGAAATCCTCGTGGCCTGGCGTGTCGAGCAGGTTGAAGACAGTGTCCTCATATTCGAACGTCATCACCGAGGTGACCACCGAAATGCCGCGCTCGCGCTCGATCTTCATCCAGTCGGAGCGGGTCTGGATACGGTCCTTCTTGGCCTTGACCTCGCCGGCAAGCTGGATCGCGCCGCCGAACAAAAGCAACTTTTCGGTGAGCGTGGTCTTGCCGGCGTCGGGGTGCGCGATGATCGCGAAAGTGCGGCGGCGCGATACCGCTTCTGTAATCATTTCGGACATTTTTCAGGATTTCCGTGTGAGGCCGGGCTTCTAGCAGCGGAGTGCAGAGCTGTCGACCTCTCCGCTGGCAGTGGCCATGCTCCGGCGTCAGGCCGGTTCGGTCGCACGGCTCTCAGTGGCTATCTCGGGAATCCACTCGGCAATTGCGGTGCCGATCTTGTCGGCATGGTCCTCCTGCAGATAATGCGCGCCGGGTCCGAGATCGATCAGGCGGCAATTCTTCAGCCCAGCCGCGAATTCCCGGGCCGCCTGCGGCGAGACGAGGGCGCCGGGATCGCCTGAGAAAAGCAGCTTTGGGTAGGAGGAAGCCCGGAGCGCCCGATGGTCGTGCTCGCTGATGGCGGCGACATCGGCGGCTGGCCTTCGATCGGCAGTTCGCGCGGCAGCCGCAGAATCGGCTTGCGCGATTGCGGTGTCGGGAACGGCGCCCGGTAGGCGGCCATTTCCTCATCGCTCATCGTGCGCAGCACAGCGGCCGGCAGCACCCTTTCGACGAAGACGTTGTCTTCCAAGACAAGTTTCTCACCGACGCCAGACGTGCGCATTGCCTTGAACAATTCGCGCGCCTGCGGACGCTGGTGGAAATCGTCCCAGCTCTCGAAGGGGCGGATGAATTCCATGAAGGCGAGTCCGAGGATCCGCTGCGGCCGCCGGGTCGCGAGATGGAAGGCGAGTGCGGTGCCCCAGTCCTGCGCGACGACCACCATGTCGGCGACGCCAAGCGCCTCGATGAAAGCATCGAGATACCGGACGTGGTCGAAGAAGCGATAGTCGATGTCCGGCTTGCCGGACTGGCCATAGCCGATCAGGTCGGGTGCGATGCAGCGGCCGAACGGCGCCACATGCGGGATGATGTCGCGCCAGACGTAGGATGACGTCGGGTTGCCATGCAGGAAGATTACCGTCGGGCCAGCCGTGCCTGCCTCGACATAGGAGATGGTGGAATCGAGTACCGCGACTTGCGAGCGCGGCAACATTGTGCGGGATTGCTGCTTTTCGAGTTTCGGGTTCATCGGATCAGCTCCTTTTTGCGAAGACTGTTTTGAAGACGATATTCTTGAAACGCTCGAGCGGCTCGGGACTGCGCTCCACCTTCATGCGCAGCATCGCGCCTTGCCAGGAACTCAAAAGGAAATCGGCGAGATCCTCGGCATCGAACGCGTCGGTGATATCGCCGGCCGCCTGGCCTTCGGCGATGCATTCGGCAAAGGGCTTACACCAGCGTTCGAAAATGGCGACGAGTTGCAGCCTCAGCGCCTCACTGTGAGCCGCCGTCTCGAGGCTGAGATTGCCGATCATGCAGCCCCGTGCCCAATCATGCGCCTCCAGCTTCGACGTGATGATTTCGAGATAGCGGCGCAAGCGCCCGACCGGGGGCGTGCCGTCTCGGGCGAGGGCCTGCTCCACCAAGCCGCTCACATAGGCGAAATAGCGGTCCAGCACCTCGCCGGTGAACGCCTCCTTGGAGGCAAAATGATTGGTGAAGGACCCCGGGCGGGCATCGGCCGCGGCGACGATGTCGCGTACGCCGGCGGACGAATAGCCGGAATTCCAGATGGTTTTGAAACCGGCGTCGAGAAGTTTTTCGCGAAGTGAATGTCTGGCCATATCGATACAATACGTACGTACGTATTAAAGTCAAGAAGCATATTTGATACCGCGCGCTCTTGGCAGAACCCACGGGCAATGGCATCGCGGTGGTGGCGTTGGAACGAGGAGTGAAGCATGACAGAGGCGAAAGAAGTGATTGTCACCGGCGCCGGCATCATGGGCGCCTCCATCGCTTGGCACCTGACCAAGGCCGGAGCAAAGGTGACGGTCATTGCCGGCAGCGGCGCCGGCGGCGTCGCGACGCCGAATTCCTTTGCCTGGATCAATGCCAGCTGGGGCAATCCGGAGCCCTATTTCCGGCTGCGCATTCGGTCGATGGCCGAATGGACGCGACTGGCGAACGAGGTGCCCGGCATCCCGTTGCAATGGTGCGGCGGCCTGTGCTGGGACCTGCCACGTCCCGAACTTGAGGCCTATGCGGCCGAGCACTCCGCCTGGGGCTACGGCATCGAGCGTGTCGACCGTGCCGGAGCTGCGCGCATCGAGCCCAATCTGACCGAACTTCCCGATTTCGCCCTTTATGTCGCCGAGGAAGGTGTCGCCGAGCCGGTCGCCGCCACGCAAGCACTGCTGGCCGACGTCGAACGGCGCGGCGCGCGGCTGCTGACAGGAGTTACCGCGACCGCGCTTGTGCGGGCCAACGGCCAGGTCTCCGGTGTCGACACATCCGCCGGGCGGATTGTTGCCGACGAGGTGGTGATCGCGGCCGGAGCCGGCTCTCCGGCACTAGCGGCAACAGCCGGGATAGAACTGCCGATCGGGACACCGCCCGGCCTGATCGTGCATTCGCGCCCCTACCAAAAGCTGCTCAACGGCCTGGTGATCGGCCACCGACTGCATATGCGCCAGACCGCGGAAGGCCGCATCATCGCCGGCTCGGATTTCGGCGGCGCCGATCCCGGCATGGATGCCGCGGCGACCGCCCGCGACCTGTTTGCGGCGATGAAGGCCATGCTGCGCGGCGCAGATGGGCTGGAACTCGATTTCCACACCATTGGCTACCGGCCGACGCCGGTCGACGGCTTTCCGATCATCGGCCGCGCCGAAGGCGGGGGCGGCGTCTACGTCGCCGTCATGCATTCCGGCATCACGCTGGCACCGGCCGTCGGCCTGTTCGCCGCCCGCGAGATCCTCGACGGCGATCGCGATCCGCTGCTTGATCCCTACGGGCTGGCGCGGTTTACTCAATAACCGGGCGGGCGGCGAAAGCCGCCGGCCAGCGGCTCGATTGCCCTGGCGATCCCGAGCAGGCGCGACTCCGACCAGCGTTTGCCAACAAGCTGTAGTCCGATGGGCAGGCCATTGCTGTCCTGTCCGCGGGGCAGCGACAGTGCGGGATGGCCGCTGTAGTTGAACACCGCGCCATAGGCCGGCAGCATCCAGTAGCTTTGCTCGCTATCGTCGACCTCGATCGGCGTTCCCGGCTCGCAATGCGGGAAGGCGGTGACCATTGCGACCGGGCACAGCAAGGCGTCGCAACCGTCGAAGAACCGATCCCACGCCAGGATGGAGCGGTCGCGGCGGGCGAGCGCCTCGAACCAGCGCGAGACCGGCGTCGGCTTCTCCGGTGGTTCGGGCTGCGCCGCCTCCAGCATCATGCCGATCAGCGCACCGCCTTGCTCCAGGTCGTCATGCAGGTCGAGCTTCGGCAAACTTGCTGGCGCGACAATCGCGCCTGCCGCCTGAAGCTCCTTTGCCAGGCTTTCGACCGCCGCACTGATCTCGCCCGCCACCGGAAAACTTGGGAAGAACGGCGCGAAGGCAATGCGCAGCGTCGTCAGATCCAGCTCCGGCATATCTTCGACCGGTATCGGCGCGAGGTCGGTGTCGCTTCCATCCGGCCCGGCAATAAGGCGGTAGATCAGCACCAGGTCTTCGACGCTGCGCGCCATCGGTCCGAGGCAGGAGATCAGCCTCACGCTGCGCGGCGCCCCGCCTGGATTGGGGAAGGCGCCGGCGAGCGAGACGCGGTGCTCGGTCGGCTTGAGGCCGTAGACGCCGCAAAAGGCAGCGGGCAGCCGGATCGAATCCTGCATGTCGGTGCCGACCTCGAACGGCGTCATTCCAGCGCTGAGCGCCGCCGCCGCACCGCCACTGGAGCCGCCGGCGGTGCGCTGGAGGTCCCAAGGATTGCCGGTACGGCCGAACAGCGGATTGCTCGACTGCCAGTCACTAAGCATTGTCGCCACGTTCGTCTTGCCCACCAATATGCCGCCTGCCGCCTTCAGCCGTGCAACGACTGGACTGTCTGCCGTCACGAGATGGTCGGCGAAGGCCGGGAAGCCGACAGTGGTTCTCATGCCCGCGGTTTCGTGCGTGTCCTTCAGTGTGAACGGCACGCCGTGCAGCGGCCCAAGGGCTTCGCCGCGCGCCTGCGCTTCGTCGGCCTTGCCGGCGCGCTGCCGCGCACCTTCCCGATCGAGGGTTACGACGGCATTGACCGCCTCATTGTGCCTGTCGATCTGCGCCAGATGCGCGTCCAGCGCTTCCATAGCGGAAATCTTGCGGTCACGAATGGCGGCAACCAATTCTGTGGCGGAGGAAAAGGCGAGGTCCATGACCAATACTCCGGCTTGCCAGCGGCGCCAGCCTCACCAAATGGCGGGCAACGGCGCGTCTTCAAGCCGAGTTCAGCATTCGAGGACAGGCGGTGCTTGATCGGAATTGCGCTGCCTGTTGCAATCGACGCTGTCCTGCGACGCGTAGCGAGGAATCTACACGGCCAGCGCCAGCTTTGCCGCGGCGGGCACAAACGGACGAATGCTCATGCCGTCTCTGCCGATGGTGACGAAGCTCGAGGGCGGAATCGCCTGCCAGTCGCTGCCGTCGCGGTCGAAGGGTTCCGACACGACGCAACGGCCTCCGCCATTGGGGAAGGCGGACGTGTAGAGCGTCGGCGCGTGGCCGTCGCTCGTATAGCGCACCGCGTAAAGCGATTGTCCGTCGGAAAAAGCCGCCGTCAATTTCAGCGCCGGCTCGAAGCCGCCGCGGCGCGAGGCGTCGATGACGCGGCTGATGGCGCGCGATACGGCGCCCTGCGGATCACCTGCCAGGTCCTCTTCGGTCATCATCAGAAAGAACAGTTCCGAATCCGTGGCGCCCTCACGCTGGTCGAAGGCGGCGTCGGAGAGCGAATTCTCCAGCGCGCGACGGATCTTTTCGAAGCCGCCGATCTGGCCATTGTGCATGAACGACCAGCGGCCCGAAATGAACGGATGACAGTTCATGCGGCTGGTGGCGCCACCGGTCGAAGCACGGACATGGGCGAGGAACAGGCCTGACTTGATCTGCCGGCACAGGCTTTTCAGATTGGGGTCCGACCAGGCCGGCAGGATGTCGCGATAGAGGCCGGGCTCCGGTCGGTCGCCATACCAGGCCAAGCCAAAACCATCGCCATTGGTCGGCGATTTGGCTTCCTGGGCGCAGTGGCTCTGGGCGATCAGCGAGTGGCAGGGCGCCGTGACGATGTCTTCGAGAAAGACGGCTTCGCCGAGATAGGCGGCCCACCGGCACATAGCGCCTAACGTCCCCTGTTATGCGTCCGCTCGTAGAGCTCACGGATGATGCCGCTTGCCGTGGTCTCGAACAGAAACGGCAAGAAAGCATGAATGAGCGCGGCAAAAGCCGCCATGAACAATCGCGACGAGAACCATGCGGCGAAAGCCATATGGCCGAAATAACTCTCGCCGACCGCAGCCGGGTGAGAGGTGAAAAGTCTTGCGAGCCGTGCGGTCATGTCGGTCCCTCCTGCCAGCATGAAGAGCCGACGATGAATATCCTGGCATGGGTGTTCGGTTCATCGGTCCCAAATTGTCCTTGTGAAAGGCTGAATTTTGGGACAAACATCCCACATGACGCCGGAAATCGACGAAATAGACCGGAGATTGCTGGCCGAGCTGCAGCGCGACGGCACGCTGTCCGTCGACCAGCTCTCGGCAAGAATATCGCTGTCGCGCAATGCCTGCTGGCGCCGGGTCAAGCGGCTGGAGGAAGACGGCGTCATCACCGGCCGCGTGGCGCTGGTCGACGCCGACAAGCTCGGGCTCGGCCTTTCCGTGTTCATCCTGATCCGCACCTCGAATCACGATCCCGACTGGCTGCAAAAATTCCGGGCGGCGGTGACCGGCTTTGCCGAGATCACCGGCGCCTACCGCATGTCCGGCGATCTCGACTATGTCTTGCGCGCCCGTGTCGCCGACGTCAAAGCCTATGACCGGCTCTATCAGCGGTTGATCGCCAAGGTGGCGTTGTCGGACGTTTCGGCCTCGTTCGTCATGGAAGAGATCAAGGAGACCACGATCGTTCCGATGGAACTGCGCTGAGGCGGAACTGCGCTGAAAGAAAGCCGTTGATAGCATTGTCGCCGAGTTGACTGGACCGGCGTTCGCGACGATAGGATCAGCCTTATGCGCGCAGCACTTTATCCCACCTCCGTCATCGGTCCGGCTGTCGGCTTCGTCAGGCTGCCGCATGGCGAGGGATTGCCGCTTCCCGCCTATGAGAGCTCGGGCGCCGCCGGCATGGACCTGCGCGCCGCCGTCCCGGACGACAGGCCGCTCTTGATCCTGCCGGGAAAGCGCGCACTGGTGCCGACCGGCCTGGTCCTGGAAATTCCCGAGGGCGTCGAAGGCCAGGTCCGGCCGCGTTCGGGCCTCGCCTTCAAGCACGGGCTCACCTGCCTCAACACGCCCGGCACCATCGACAGCGACTATCGCGGCGAGGTCAAGGTGCTGCTGATCAATCTCGGCGACGAGGATTTCGCGGTAACGCGCGGCATGCGGATTGCCCAGATCGTCTTCGCCCCGGTGACGCAGGCGACCGTCGAGGAGCGCACATTGGCCGGCGGCACAACGCGCGGCTCCGGTGGCTTCGGATCGACCGGCACGGCCTGATGAGCGCGGCGAAATGAAGATCCCCAAGCTCGTCATCTTCGATTGCGACGGGGTTCTGGTCGACACCGAGAACCTGGCCAACCGGCGCCTCGCCGAATGGTTGAGCGCGGCAGGCTTTCCGGCCAGCTTCGAATATTGCCGCAAGAATTTCTCCGGCCGCAGCATGGTCTCGGTGCAGAAGGAAGTCGAGGCGACCGGCGTCAGCCTCGGCGCCGATTTTGTCGAGCGCTGGAACGCCGGCCTGCCGGACCTGTTCGCGCATGGCGTCGAGGCCATCCCCTACGTTCGCGAGTTCATCGAAACCGTGCACGCCGCCGGCATCGCCACCTGCGTCGCCTCGTCGGCACGGGTATCGAAAATGCACATCACACTCGGTCTGACCGGGCTGCTGCCGCTGTTCGAGCATGCGCTGTTCAGCTCGACCATGGTCTCGCGTGGCAAGCCGTTCCCCGACCTCTTCCTGCATGCGGCAGCGACGATGGGCTTCGCGCCCGCCGATTGCATCGTCATCGAGGACAGCGTCGCCGGGACGGCAGCCGGCATCGCCGCCGGCATGCGCGTCTATTCCTACCACGGCGACCCGCTTTCCGACCGCGACGGACTGAGCGAAGCCGGCGGCATCCTGTTCGACGACATGCGTGAACTGGCCGGGCTGGTGCCGATCCACTAATCGCCTTTGCGCAGGCTGTACGCGCTCGATCTCAGACCGGGCGTGACGCTCCAAGTACTCGGTCGACCGTGTCGCGTATAAGACTGCGCAGATTGGCCGGCCTGTCGAGATGACTGACGACAAGGAGTCCGTCCGCCGCCACCGTTAGCGCGTCCGCGGTGCGGTCCGGATGGGAATTTGCGTCCGCGATCAGCAGATCCCTTAGGATGCCCCACTTCCAGTGACGATGCTTATCGATCGCCTGGCGAACCGGGCTGCTGGGATCGGGGTATTCGGCAGCGGCATTCTGGAACGGGCAGCCGCGGTAGCCCGGCTGATCCGCCGCATCGGCGATGAGATCGAATATGGCAAGGATCATCTGGCGAGGTGGCCGCCGGCCAAGTCTCGCGATGGCCGCCCGTCCTCCCTTGCTGACCTCCTCGATGTAGGCGCGGACGAGGTCGTCCTTGGCCGCGAAGTGATGATAGAACGTCGCCTTGGCAACGCCGGCTTCGGCGATAATGCGGTCGATGCCGACTGCACGGACCCCCTCCAGACAAAACAGCGCGGTCGCCGTATCGAGGATGCGGCGGCGCGCAAGGCTTTCGGGGCGATCGTTGATTCGGGCTGTGGACATGCCTTGACTGTATAGCAGACAGGTCTGTATATCTACACATGTAGACAGACAGGTCTACCTGTTAACGAAGGAAGGCGAAACATGGCTTCGATAGTCAGGGAAATCATCGTAGATGCTCCACCGGAAAGCGTATGGGCGACAGTCGGCGACTTCGCCGGCGGCGCCCAACGGATAGCCCCAGGCGTTTTCGTCGACTGCCGGGTGGAGGAGGGCGAGGTGCGGGCCCTTATGTTCGCCGACGGCAAGATTGTGCGAGAGCGGCTCATCGCTCGCGACGAGCAGAGCCGGCGGATCGTGTGGGGATGGCTCGGCGACGAGGTCACCCACGATAACACTTCCATGCAGGTCTTTGCCGAGGGCGAGGGCCGGAGCCGCCTGGTCTGGATCCACGACACTCTGCCCGACGAACTCGGCGCGTGGCTCGCAGCCGCCATGGATCACCTGGTGCCGGTTTTCCAGCAGACCCTGGCGACCGAAGCCAAGCCAACATAGTGAGGCAACGCCAGGTGTTTCCCCTTGGCCGCAAAATGCTCTAGCTTGCGCGCGCCCGACATAACGAGCGCGCGCATGACCTTCTCCCTGCTTCGTTTCATCTTTGCCTGCCTGCTGCTGCCTTGTCTTTGGACGGGCAGAGCGGAGGCCGTCAGCTTGCCGGAGCTCGGCAGCGCCGTCCCTGGCCACGGCGATGTCACCTATCTCGATCTCGCCAGGATGGTCATTCCCGATCTGGCCGCGGACAAGGACGGCTTTTTCCGGGGTTCGATGCCGATCGAGATGCGCCACATCGCTGGTCCGGACTACGACGGCTCGCCGCCGGCGACGTCGGGTCTTTCCAACGCCGGCGTGCTCGGCATCAAGGCCGGCGGCAAGGAGCGGCTGACCATGCTGTTCGACCTCGGCGACTCGCCTGACAGTGCCGAGGGCTATGCCGTGCTGGCACTCTACGACATCACCGGCAAGCCGGCCCTGCTCGACGCGGTCAATGTCGCTGTCGACCGCATCACCTATCTTCGCGATCCGGGCAAGCTGCCGATCGGGCCTGGTGACGACGCCATCATCAGCATGAGCATGCATTTCAATTCGAGTCAGGGCTATGGGATCACGCCGCTGATCATGGTCCGCAGCGACAGGTTCGAGCTGATCGACATGATCTATACGTTCGACGAAAACCTCTGCACCAACCGAAGGACCCAGAATGCGGCGTTCCAGGCGATTGCCGACGGCCAGCCCTATGCAGCCATCAAGGTTACGGTGACCGACGCGACGGTACCGGGCGAAGAAAGCTGCGACGGCCAGCAGCCGCCAGCGGCGTCTTCGCGCAACATTTCCGTCACCTATCATTGGGACAAAAACGCTTCGCACTACGTCAAGGATTCCGACGCGCTGGACCGATTGGCAGAAGAGAACGCCAAACGCTTCTGAGCCAACCGCATTTGTTTGCCCGGCGCGTTCCGCCGGGCTAGAATTTGCCTCACATTCTGCACTGGAGGGGAGCATCCATGGATAAGGGCAAGATTTTTCGCGACCTGCATGCCTCGATCTTCGTGATGGCCAATTCCTGGGACGTCGGCACGACCAAGCTTTTGGCCTCGTTCGGCTTCAAGGCGCTGGCGACGACCAGCGCCGGTTTTGCCTTTTCGCGCGGCCTGCCCGATGGCGCGGTGACGTTCGAGGCGATGATCCACCATTGCCGTGAAGTGTCGGCGGCGACCGGGCTGCCGGTTTCGGCGGATCTCGAAAAGGGCAAGGGCGACAGCGCGACAAGTGCCGGCGAGACGATCTTCGCCGCCGAGGCGGCTGGCCTCGCCGGCTGCTCGATCGAGGACCATACCGGCGAGCCCGACAAGCCGATCTATGATTTTTCGCATGCGGTCGAGCGCGTCGCGGCGGCGGCGGAAGCGGCACGGGCGCTGAAACGCGATTTCGTCTTCACCGCGCGGGCCGAGAATTTCCTGTGGGGCAAGCCCGACCTCGACGATACGATCAAGAGGCTGCAGGCGTTCGAGAAAGCCGGCGCCGACGTGCTCTATGCACCAGGGCTGAGCGACATCGAGACGGTGCGGACCGTCTGCTCGGCGCTGACCAGGCCGGTCAACGTCATGGCCCGGCCTGGCTTCACCATCGCCGACCTGGCCATGGCGGGGGTAAAGCGCGTCTCGCTCGGCCCATGGCTCACCAATTTCGCCTTCGGCATGCTGGAGACCGCGGCGCGCGAGATCCAGCAGGACGGCACGTTCGGCTTCACCCGCGCCGCCATGCCATTCGGCAAGCTGCAGGCGCTGTTTGCCAAATCTTCAGCCTAGGTAGGCCCCGGCGAATGACGCTCACCGTCGTCGACATGCACACCGGCGGCGAGCCACTGCGGATCGTCACCGGCGGCTACCCCGACATTCCCAAGGGCACGATTCTCGAAAGGCGTGCCTATGTGCGCGACCATCTCGATCATCTCAGAAAGATCCTGATGTTCGAGCCGCGCGGCCATTACGACATGTATGGCGCGCTGCTGGTGGAGCCTGACCTGCCGGGCGCCGACCTCGCGGTGCTGTTCATGCACAATGAAGGCTATTCGACGATGTGCGGCCACGCCATCGTCGCGCTCGGCCGCTATGCCGTCGACGAGCGGCTGGTGGCGCCACGCGAGCCGATGACGACGGTCAATATCGAGGCGCCATGCGGGCTGATTTCGGCTGCGGTCGAGGTAAGGGATGGCAAGGCCGGTGCGGTGTCATTCGAAAGCGTGCCGGCGTTTCTGTTTGCCCGCGACCAGCGGATCGAGCTGCCGGGCTACGGCGCAGTCGGCTTCGACATCGCCTATGGCGGCGCCTTCTATGCGCTGGCCGACTGCCGCCAGTTCGGGCTGGAATTCGGCAGGAACCGGGTGCGCGATTTCGTCGATGCAGCGACGGCGCTGACCAATAAGCTCAAGGCCGAATTGCCGCTGTCGCATCCCGACCATGCCGATCTCGCCTTTCTCTACGGCACCATCCTGACCGACGGACAGGATGCGATCTCCGATACGCCGACCAAAAACATCTGCGTTTTCGCCGAAGCCGAGGTCGACCGTTCGCCGACCGGCTCGGGCGTCACCGCGCGGCTGGCGGCCATGCACGCCAAGGGCCAGATCGAGATTGGCCGGACACGGCTGTTCGAGAGCATCGCCGGCTCGCGCTTTTCCGGCGCGGTCGTGCGCACGGCCAAAGCCGGGCCGCATGACGCCATCATCGCCCGCGTCGGCGGCCGCGCTTACTACTCAGGGCGGGCCGAATTCATTGTCGAGGACGACGACGAACTGGGGCGCGGCTTTCTGCTGCGCTAAGCATCATCCCGCGCCGAGATCGCCTTGTGCAGGTGCACCATCATGGCGGCGGCGAACAGCGGCGTCAGAAGGTTGAGCAGCGGCACGGCGAGGAAGGCGGCGACAACCAGCCCGGCCAGGAACACGGTGACCGCGTGCTTCCTGCGCAGCGCCTTGGCCTCGGCCTCCGGGCGAAAACGCATGGCGGCGAACTCGAAGAACTCGCGCCCGAGCAGATAACCGTTGACGACGAAGAAGGCGGCGATATTGATGCCTGGCACCAGCAGAAGCAGCAGGGCGACGATGTTGCCGAGGATGACGACGCCGAAGAACCTGATCGCCAGCACCAGCGAGCGCAGCGCCGGCACTGCGCGGCCGGGCGGATCGTTGGGATAGTCGGTGCGCTCGACGACTTCGGCGACGTCGTCGAGGAACAGGCCAGCGATGATCGCCGTCACCGGCGCGATGAGCAGCGCCAAGCCCAGCGCAAGGCCGATGCCGGCGACGACGGCGCCCAGCCATCCGGCCCAGGAGGGCAGGCTGGGCAGCCATGCATCGATCCATGGCCAGGCCAGCCAGTCGAACAGGCCCTTGATCCCGAACCAAAGTGCCGCCAGCGTCAGCAAGGTCAGCCCCAGCGTCTTCACGAACACGGAACGGAATTCGGGCGAGAACAGCCGGCTCAAGGCGGCGCGGGCGGCGTCGAGGATCACGGCGTTTCCAATTCCATGTCAAACATGCCCGTGGCTGATATCTCCGAATAGGCGGAGACAGCGTAGGCTGCAAGCGCCCTAGCGCGCGACCTTCGCCTGGGGAATGGTCATCGCCGCCACGCCGACGACGACCAGGGCCATTCCCCACCACGCGCTCGGACCAAGGCTTTCGCCAAGGAACACGGCTCCGATAGCAACGCCGATCGGCACCCGCAGATAGGCTTGCGAGGTGGTGCCGACGGAGCCCAGCGTGTGGAGGAGACGGAAATAGATGCAAAAGGCCAGCGCGGTTGAAAACACCGAAAGCCCGAGCAGCGCAAGGATCGAAGCTGTCGACGGCGCCAAGGTCCATGGCTGGTCGAACGCAAGGCTCAAGGGGATCAGCATCGCGGCGCCGCAGAGCATCGAACCGGCGGCCGGCACCATCGGGTCGAGCCCCCTGAAGCCGCGGCCGAAAACGGCCGCGCCGGCATAGCAGATCGTCGCCGCGATCACGGCAAGTTGCGGTAACAATTGCTGTCCGAGGCCGCCAAGCGCCGGGGCGCCGACAACGAGGCATATTCCGGCTATTCCCGCCGCGACGCCAAACAGCTTGCGCATGGTCGACGGTTCGTGGCGGGTGATGAGGGCGGTCAGCAAGAAGGTAAAGATCGGCGAGGTCGCATTCAGGATCGTGGCCAGCCCGGCATCCAGCGAGCGCTCGGCCCAAGCGATCAGCGTGAACGGCACGACGCTGTTGAGGCATGCCTGGAATGCAACCGGCGCCAGCTTGTGGCATCACCCGGCAAGGTCAGCCCGCGCCAGCGGATCAGGGCAAGCAGGATGCCACCCGCGATCAGGGTTCGCGCGGCGATCAGCGTCACCGGCGGGATCGTCGCAACGCCGATCTTGATGAAGCTGTAGGATGCACCCCAGAGCACTGCCAACACGACGAGCAGCACCAGCTCGATCCTCGTGTCGGTTTTCATAGACATGGCCGGCGGGGACCTCTGGGCATCGCTCATCTCAGCCATGCTTGTAAGCCAGGCACGCGAGAAATGCTTCGGCCGCCATCCAACGATGGTGGCTATGCTGACATTCGTCGGATCGTCGCATTGTCGACTAGGCAAAGCCGCATCAAACCGCTAGACCCGCCCGCGCCCGGCATGGCAGAAAGCCGGTGGGTTTTTGGCGGAGACATGAATTGATGCCGGACTATGACGTGCTTTGTATCGGAAATGCCATCGTCGACATCATCGCCCAGTGCGATGAGGCGTTCCTGGAGACCAACGGCATCATCAAGGGCGCGATGAATTTGATCGACACGAGGCGCGCCGAACTGCTCTACACCCGCATGGGCCCGGCCATTGAAGCCTCGGGCGGCAGCGCCGGCAACACGGCGGCGGGCGTCGCCTCCTTCGGCGGTCGCGCCGCTTTCTTCGGCAAGGTCTCCAACGACGCGCTCGGCAAAATCTACGCGCATGACATGCATGCCCAGGGCGTCGCCTTCGACACAAAACCGCTCGATGGCGAACCGCCGACGGCGCGCTCGATGATCTTCGTCACGCCGGACGGCGAGCGCTCGATGAACACCTATCTCGGCGCCTGCGTCGAGCTCGGCCCGGAGGATGTTGAGGCCGACAAGGCGTCGGGCGCCGCCGTCACCTATTTCGAGGGCTATCTGTGGGACCCGCCGCGCGCCAAGGAAGCGTTCCGGCAGACGGCGAAGTTCGCCCATGCCGCCGGGCGCGAAGTGTCGATGACATTGTCGGACTCGTTCTGCGTCGACCGCTACCGCGACGAATTCCTCGACCTGATGCGCTCCGGCACCGTCGATATCGTCTTTGCCAACAGCCACGAGATCAAGTCGCTCTACCAGACCGCGTCCTTCGACGAGGCGCTGGCGCAGATCCGCAGGGACTGCAAGATCGCCATTGTCACCCGTTCGGAAAAGGGCTCGGTCATCGTGCGCCGCGACGAGACCGTCACCATCGAGGCGACCAGGATCCGCGAGCTGGTCGACACGACAGGCGCCGGCGACCTCTACGCCGCCGGCTTCCTCTACGGCTACACGCAAGGCCGCGGCCTGAAGCAGTGCGGTGATCTCGGCTCGCTGGCCGCCGGGCTGGTCATCCAGCAGATCGGCCCAAGGCCACGCCAGAATCTGCGCCGCGAGGCCGAGCAGGCGGGGCTGCTGTAGCGACACCTCTTTCCTTCTCCCCTTGTGGGCCTGTTGCGTAATTCGCTGATTGTGATTCTCTGAGGTGGACGCTCTGAGGGAATCGCGATGGCAGTGAAGCAGACGGGCCAGTTGAGCTTGGCGGAGGCTTTTCTAGGCACCAAGCTTGTGGGCGGCACTTCGCCGCTCGACCGAT
>NZ_JAMYKZ010000015.1:0-142644 GCF_040317735.1 Mesorhizobium sp. M1399 | reverse complement strand
CGCGAATGGTTCGAGGCCAAGACCCAGTTCGCCGTCGTCTTCGGCGAAAGGTTCGTCAGCCAATGACGAAACCGGCCTCGCGCACAGAATTCCTGACAGTTCCATGCGCGGCGCATCCGTCACTATGGACTGCTCGCCGGCTCCGCCCGCAAAGCCAGCCTCGCACTCGTGCGCGAACTGCTGAACGTCGCTCCGCCACCCGAAGACAACCCTTCAGCATAACCGGCTGACGTTCGCCCGCCTTGCCCTTGCTGCGGCGGGCGCATGGTGGTCATCGAGAGGTTCGAACGGTGGTGCCAGCCTCGTGCGCCGCCAACCTCACGAGCGCCGAACCGGGAGAACACCTCATGACCCGGCATGACCAAGTTGCTCGTACGACCGCGCCACGCCGGCGACGGTCAACGGGATGTTATGTGCACATTGCCGTCGAGCCGGTCGTCACGCACACCAATCCCGTCGGAATCAACGCTCCAGGCTCTGCGACCGGGCCCGGAAGCCGCTTCCACGCCATGCCCACCGCATCCTATGCGGAAGTTCGCGACAGACCCAGGCACGCTCCGAAACACAAATCCCCATAGGCCGTCGTCTGCGGCCCGCGGGTTCCTGCATGAGAGACTTTCGTACGCCTGACGGCACCCGAAACCCTTCAGCATGTCGGTCATTCAGCCAGCCACTCCTGTCCTCCCGAAGCCGACATTAATAGTGCCCACACCACCGTCGAAATTGCGCCGAGAGGGGACGACACCATTAGGAGAAGTGGCATTGAGGCTCTACCTCAGTGTCGCCAGCAGGTGTTCGGCAGCCCCGACATCCGCCGTATTCAGGCTCTCCACAAAATACGCCGCAACCGACTGCAAGAGCTCGCGAGCGCTGTTGATCTCCCCGCGCCCGGCCATCAGCGTCGCCATGTCGATTGCGGTTCGCAACTCCCATGCCCGTGCGCGCTGACTTCGGCTCAACTCCAGTGCCTGCATGAGGTAGGCGGCAGCTTCATCACGGTTGCGCTCCGACTGGAGAAGGAGGCTTCCCTTCATCCGTAGCAACTCCGGGAGGTACAACTGGTCGCCGTTCTTTTCGACTTGACCAAGCGACTCGTCGATCAACGCAATGGCTTCATCAACCTGACCGATCGCGGACAGTCCCCTAACTAGCGAGAGGTTGAGCGGCGTCGTGAGCAATTCATAAGGCGCCGCGTGGAGCTTCCGAAGAGATGTCTGCAGGCCCTCGACGCCGCTTTTTGCATCGCCGTGACGGATCGCGACTTCGCTTTTGAAGCCCCGACCGACCAGCAGGTACGGAGTCATGGAATGGGATTCCGCGCGGGCGATGAGCATATCTATGTACGCCTCGGCGCTCTTCAGGTCACCGGTCCACAGGAAGACCGATATCGCCCAGATCAACGCAATCGCCAACGTTAGAGAATGATCCATGGCGGCAGCCTCTTCGACGGCCTGTCGGGCGTGTGCCATGGCTTGGTCCGGATGGCCTTGTAGCCAAAGGTTCCTCGCCAGGATGGCCCTGGCCAGGATTTTGCCTTCGAAGCCCAGATAGATCGTCGTGGTCCGCTGGGAGCGCGGCCCACGGTCGAGCGCCGCCTCCAGCTCTGCGCGGGCCTCCGCGAGGTCGCCTCGCAGGTGGAGCGAGATGCCCAGGATCGAGTGTGCCAGCGCGTTGACGACCGAGTCGTCCAAGGTCGCGGCTGTGGCTGAACAACGCCTTGCAAACTCAAGGGCGGTTGCGAAATTGCCCGTCCGCAGATGGAACATGTTGAGCGAACCCAACAGACGCACCCGGTCCAGCGGATCGCCGCGCTGCTCGGCGATCGCCAGGCTCCTCTCCAGAGCTACGCGCGCCCTGTCGCGTCCTCCCCGCATGAACATGAAGGACACGCCGAGGGCTGCCTGAAGATGCATCTCGTCAAGTCCGCCAAGGGCGGCATCGTCGAAAGCGAATATTGCTCTTTCAGACCAGCGATGACACTCCGGCAACAAGGACATTGCCAGGAAAACCGGCGCGACAGCGCTGGCGAGTCCGACGCCGATGTTGGCGTTTCCGCTGTCGCCGAAGCACCATTCCAGGGCAGCCCGGACATTGTTGATGGCGGCGAAGTGGGGCGCCCGCTCCTCACCGGTCGCCAGGCTTGGCCACTCGATCCCGGTCTGCTCCAGCCATCTCCGATAGTAGGCGGCGTGGCGCACTGCCAGATCGGCAGCCTCGGCGTCATCGATCCGGATGTCGAGAACGTAGGCGCGCGTCGTATCGAGGAGCCTGTAGCGCATCATTGCTCCAACCGGACGCGTCGCCACGATCGATTTGCCGACAAGACTGTCCATGGCGCCAAGGACGGTCGATCGGTCGAGGGTCGCGCTCGTCACGACCTCCAGGGCGGCATCGAGCGTGAAATGACCGACGAATACAGCGAGCCTGCGAAGCACCACGCGCTCAACGTCGGTCAGGAGCCCAAAGCTCCAGTCTAGTGTCGCCTGCAAGGTCTGCTGACGCGGCGGCGCTGTCCGTGAACCGAGCCACAGCAGTGTCAGGCGTTGATCGAGAAGCGCGGCTGTCTGCTGCAGCCCATAGGATTCGACACGTCTGGCCGCCAGTTCGATCGAGAGCGCCACCCCGTCAAGCTTTCGGCAGATGCTTGCGATGATCAAGGCCTCGGCGTCGCCGATGTCCAAACGAGCGCCACCTGCCACCGCTCGCTCGACGAACAGCTGGGTGGCCGGGAATGTCTGGACGATGGCCGCCGTTAGCCCCGGTTCGTCGGGCGGAAACGCAAGCGCATCCAACCGGCAGATATGTTCGCCCTCGACCCGAAGCGCCTCGCGGCTCGTCGCCAGGATGTAGACCTGTGACGCCGCATCGACGATGCTCGAGGCCAGAGGCGCCACCGCATCCACGAGATGCTCACAGGTATCGAGGATCAACAGAATCCGCTTGTTGCGCAAGTAAGCGATCAGGTTGGGCGTCGCATCCTCTGTTTGAACCGTTAGTCCAAGCATCGAGGCGACGGCTGTCGTCACCAGACCGGGATCGCCGATCATTCCCAGATCGACGAACAAGACCGCCCCTGAAAATGCTTCGATCAGGTGATGCCCGACTGCGATCGCGACGGTGGTTTTGCCGACGCCACCGGCGCCAACGATGGTGACGAACCGCGAAGCATTCAGCTGCACCGACAGCTTAAGAACATCCTCGTCCCGTCCGACCATCCGGCTCAAGCGGTTTGGAAGATTCGCGTGCGGAAACTCAGCGGCAATGAATAGGGCTTCGTCGCGTGGGCTGTTTAATCGCAAAACCGGCGCAACGAAGCAATAGCCCCGCCCCGGAAGCGTCGCGATGTACCGCGCGCCATCCTTTCCATCGCCCAGCGCCCTGCGCAGTCCGGTCATGTGGAACCGCAGGCTGCCTTCCTCGACGACGACATCCGGCCAAACCCGCGACATTAGATCTTTCTTGCTGACGACTTCATTCGGTGCAGAGGTCAGGACTATGAGAATGTCGATGGCGCGCGAACCCAACTCTACGGGAGCGCCTTCTCTTGTCAGGAGCCTTTCACCCGCAGCAAAATGGAAAGGGCCAAACGACAATCTGTCTTTGGCTTGTATTCCCGTTTTCGTCATGGCGTCTTCTTTTGGAGCCGCCTGCACCCAGCGCCGCAGTTTAAGTCAAGGAGCGCTCCTGCACCATAGGGAGTCTCACAGTCTAGGCGCCTCCTATCTGCTCAAAAAAGCGGCAGGCTGGCAGCGGCTAACACAAGCTCACGACGCATAACGGGCTAATCCCGCCTCCTGGGCGTAGTTCAAGCTACGTAGATAGATCGCAAACCCATCAACCCAGGAGAGACCCATGGACACGACCAGAACCTCCGAAGCAATCGACCAGGATCGCCGGCGACTTTTGGGCACGGCGGCGGCCGGCATCGCCGCCGCCGGCGCGGCAAGCCTGCTCCCGTCGCAATTGGCCGCCGCATCCACGAGCGATGCCATCCGCCCTTTCTCCGTCAGTTTCCCGCAGGAGGAGATCAATGAGCTTCGCCGGCGCATCGCCGCCACGCGCTGGCCCGAGCGCGAACTCGTCTCCGACGAGGCGTCCCGGCGGATCTGGTCGACCCCAGCAACTGTAGGGCCAACGCAGGGCGTGCAACTCGCCACAATGCAGAAGCTCATGCAGTACTGGCGAACGGAATACGATTGGAGCAAGTGCGAGGCGCAGTTGAAGGCGCTGCCGAATTTCGTCACTGAGATCGATGGGCTCGACATCCACTTCATCCATGTGAAGTCTAAGCATCAGGGCGCCCTGCCTGTCATCATCACGCACGGCTGGCCCGGTTCGGTCATCGAACTTTTGAAGATCATCGACCCGTTCACCAATCCCACTGCGCACGGAGGCACGGAGGCGGAGGCGTTCGACGTGGTGATCCCGTCGATGCCGGGCTACGGCTTTTCCGGCAAGCCCACCGAAACCGGTTGGGATCCCGGGCGCATCGCGCGGGCGTGGATCGTGCTGATGAAACGCCTTGGCTACGACCGCTACGTCGCGCAGGGCGGCGATTGGGGAGCACTCATCACGGAACAGATGGCCCTGATCGCACCTCCCGAGCTGGTCGCCATCCACACGAATATGCCGGGGACCATTCCGCCGGAGATCGTGAAAGCGCTGGCCTCCGGCGGTCCGCCCCCCGCTGATCTTGGCCCCGACGAGAAGCGTGCCTACGAGCAGGTAGCGTTCTTCTACAAAAACGGCCTGGGCTACGCCAACGAGATGGCTCTTCGTCCGCAAACGCTCTACGGGATCGTCGATTCACCGGCCGGCCTGGCGGCGTGGATCCTCGATCACGATGCGGACAGTTATGCGCTGATCGCCCGCTCCTTCGATGGAGAGCCGGAGGGCCTTACCCGCGACGACATCCTCGACAACATCACCTTCTACTGGCTGACGAACACGGCGATCTCGTCGGCACGTCTCTATTGGGAACATACGCAAACGGCGAAGGCCGGCTTCTTCGACGCCAAGGGCATCACCATTCCCGTCGGTGCGACTGCGAACCCCAGTGAAATCTACACCGCACCGAAGAGTTGGACCGAACGCGCGTTCCCGAAGCTTCTGCACTATGGCCGCACGGACAAGGGCTGCCATTTCGCCGCCTGGGAGCAGCCGAAGAGTTTCACCGATGAGGTGCGCGCAACATTCAAGACGTTGCAGACATGACGTGTTGGCGGGGGATGGCGCGCCGGACGCTCGTCATCTTCCGCCCAGCGATAGCTGCGTAGCGAACCTCCGAAGGGAGCGACTGCAATGAACCCCCTCATCAAGACGCTCGCCGCACTCGCGGCTTGCACCGTGCTCGCCACGGGCGCGTTTGCCCAGAGCACGGTCGTTCCCATCGACAACGAGCCCGCACCCAAGCTGATCGTGGAGCCGCCGCTTCCGGGTCCGCTGGCCGGCGGCGTCGTGTTCATCCCGTACCGGGTGGAGAACTTGCGCATCCTGCCTGTGGGCGGGGCGGTCGCGCGCAACGTGTCTCCGCGGGTCGGGCATCTGCACGTCACCGTCGACGACCTGCCTTGGGCGTGGGCGGACTACGGTCAGAGCAACACCATCATCTTGGTGGGCATGCCAAGCGGCCAGCACATGGTGCTGATCGAGGTGGTGGATCCAGAAGGCAAAGTCTTCACCAAACAAACGGT
Organism: Mesorhizobium sp. M1399; assembly: GCF_040317735.1. NCBI lineage: Bacteria > Pseudomonadati > Pseudomonadota > Alphaproteobacteria > Hyphomicrobiales > Phyllobacteriaceae > Mesorhizobium > Mesorhizobium sp. M1399. The sequence continues at coordinate 136,951 of NZ_JAMYKZ010000015.1, read as the reverse complement.
GACGTTCCACACTCCGGACAAGAAGGTGCAGCCATGAGGCTCGACCAACTGGCGGCCGTGCTGGCATTCGGGCTTTGCATCCTTTCCGCGCCCGCCTCCGCCAACCCGGTCGAGGATCGCTCGATCCGGCCCTTCAAAGTCTATGTGCCGCAAGCGCCGCTCGATGATCTTCGCAGTCGCATTGCGCAGACACGGTGGCCCGACCGGGAGACGGTCGATGACCAGTCGCAGGGCATACAGCTCGCGAAGATCAGGCCGCTCGTCGAGTATTGGGGCACGGCCTACGACTGGCGGACAGCGGAAGCGAAGCTGAATTCCCTGCCCCAGTTCATGACCACGATCGACGGCGTGGACATCCACTTCATTCACGTTCGCTCGAAACATCCCAATGCCCTGCCGCTGATCATGACGCATGGCTGGCCCGGCTCGGTGCTGGAACTGCTCAAGACCGTCGGCCCGCTCACCGATCCCACGGCGCATGGCGGTAGCCCGGAAGACGCGTTCGACCTCGTACTGCCGTCGTTGCCGGGTTTCGGCTTCTCCGGCAAACCCACAGATACTGGCTGGGGTACAGACCGCATTGCACGAGCCTGGGCAGAGCTGATGAAGCGCCTTGGCTACACAGATTACGTCGCCCAGGGCGGCGACTGGGGCTCTCCCGTTTCGAATGCAATGGGACGTCTGGCCCCGGCAGGCCTGCTCGGCATTCATGTCAACCTGCCGGCTGTCGTACCGCCAGAGATTGCCGCGGTGCTCGCCGCCGGCGGACCGGCGCCGGCGGGGCTCATGGACAAGGAGCGCGCGGCGTTCGATGCGCTCAGCATGGCCGCCAAGATGGGGAACAGATCCTACGCCACGATGATGGGCACCCGACCCCAGACGGTCGGTTACGCCATCAATGACTCCCCCGCAGGGCTCGCCGCTTGGATGCTCGGGCATCCGGGCTTTTCGGGCTGGACCTACGACAAAAGCGACCCTGAAAGGTCGCCTGACGAGGTGCTGGACGATATCACGCTGTACTGGCTGACGGACACCGCCGCCTCGTCCGGGCGAATTTACTGGGAGTACGGCGGCGGGCGCAGTCCCGTTTTTGCCGGCCCTGAAAAGACCAGCGAAGTCTCGCTGCCGGTGGCCATTACGGTCTTTCCGGGGGAAGGCTATCGGGCCCCCGAGACCTGGGCCCGGCGCGCCTACCCCAACCTGATCTACTTCCATGAGGTCGACAAAGGCGGCCACTTCGCCGCGTGGGAGCAGCCGGAGCTCTTTTCTGCCGAGTTGCGCGCCGCGTTCAGGCCGCTGCGGCAAACCAAATAACCACCTCACTCGAAAGGAACGACAAATGTCTCAAACCATGAAAACGCCCAGTGACGAAAAGCGCGAAACTGCGACCGGGACCCTCAAAAAGCAGGCGCTCGACATGAAGCTCGAGGTCGTGGTCATCCCCGTCTCGGACGTCGATCGCGCCAAGAGCTTTTATAGCGGCCTGGGCTGGCGGCTCGACGGCGATTTCGTCGTCGGCGATACGTTCCGGGGTGTGCAGTTCACACCTCCGGGCTCGCCTGCCTCGATCCACTTCGGCACGGGGATCACGACGGCGGCGCCAGGCTCGGCAAGCGGACTTTATCTTGTCGTGTCGGACATCGAGGCGGCGCGCGCCGAGCTCATTGGCCACGGCGCCGAGGTCAGCGAGGCGTTTCACCGCACAGGTCCCGGCAAGCCGGCGGTCAAGGGGCGCGATCCCGAGCGGCGCAGCTACTCCTCGTTCGCGACGTTCAAGGACCCGGACGGCAACGAATGGCTGCTGCAGGAAATCACCACCCGCTTTCCCGGCCGGATCGACACCACGACCTACGCTTCCGGAGCGGATCTTGTTGCCGCGCTGCGACGCGCGTCGGAGGCCCACGGCGAGCACGAGAAGCGCAACGGCGGCCAGCGCGATGAGAACTGGCCGGACTGGTACGCGGAATACATGGTGGCTGAGCAGGCCGGCAAAGAGCTTCCGCTCTGAAGGATTCAGCGCGCAGCGCGCCGCTGAACCGTCTGCGCGGCGATATCGATCGAAACTGAAAAGGCGTCGTCGATGAAAGCAATTAAGCTGCTCGTCGCCGTGGCGCTCGCAATGGCAATCGGGGCTCCGATTGCCAGTTTTCTGGGAGACACGAATGTGGCTCAGCCGATAGCCTCCGCACCGATGAGGGTTCCGTTCCTTCACGGACTTTCCTCCGACCAGTTCGAGAGTCAATCCGAGCTTGCTTCGCTTGGCGTGGCGCACGAGTGGATAAATTCGCCGCCGCTGACGGCGTCGCCTTTGCATGGCAAGGTCGTCCTCATCGATTTCTGGACCTACACCTGCATCAACTGGCTGCGCACGCTTCCCTACGTTCAGGCCTGGGACGAGAAATACCGGAAGCATGGTTTGGTGGTGATCGGAATCCACGCGCCGGAGTTCTCGTTCGAAAAAGACCTGAACAACGTGCACCGGGCGGTGAAAGACCTGGGGATCGATTACCCGATCGCCGTCGACAACGACCATCTCATATGGCGGGCTTTCAGCAACCAGTACTGGCCGGCACTCTATTTCGTCGATTCGCGGGGACGCGTCCGGTATCACCACTTTGGCGAGGGCTCATACCAACAGTCGGAAATGGTCATCCAGGAATTGCTGACTGAGGCTGGCGCCGGCGGATTCGACCGTGAGCCTGTGTCGGTGGATGCCCGCGGCATCGAGGCCGCGGCCGATTGGGAGACCCTCAAGTCTCCGGAAAATTATCTCGGCTACGAACGCACCCAGAATTCTGCCTCCGGCGGTGAAGCGGTCTTGGACGCGCCGCACATCTACGACGTGCCGGCGCGACTACGCCTGAATGAGTGGGGGCTGTCTGGCAGTTGGACGGTAAGGAAAGAAACCGCCGTACTGAACAAGTCCGATGCCCGCATCGCGTACCGTTTTCACGCGCGCGACCTTCATCTGGTCATGGGTCCGGCAGCGCCGGGAACGTCTGTGAGATTTCGCGTGCTGATCGACGGGCAGCCGCCAGGCACGGCTCACGGCATCGACGTCAATGAAATGGGCGAAGGCGCAGTGACAGAGCAGCGCCTGTACCAACTGATCCGACAATCGAAACCCATCGTCGATCGCCAGTTCGAGATCGAGTTTCTCGACTCAGGCGTGGAGGTCTTTGCATTCACGTTCGGCTGATCGCCCGCGCAAGGATAGAGGTTCCCAAATGCATTCGCTCAATATCCCCGATGAAATCGACCAAGATCGCCGTCGGTTCTTTGGCGCCGCCGCGATGGCTGTCGCCGCCACTCAGTTCGGCCTGATCGGCCCGGCACAAGCGCAACAGACGACTGGAGAGCCTGCGGCGTCCTTTGGGCCCTTGAAGCGGATCGAGGCCGGCGTGCTGAGCGTCGGCTATGCGGAACTTGGACGGACCGACGGCCCGCCCGTCATCCTGCTACATGGCTGGCCGTATGACATCCACACCTATGCCGATGTCGCTCCTCTGCTGGCAGCGAAAGGCCACCGCGTGATTGTTCCCTACCTGCGCGGATACGGCACGACCCGATTCCTGTTGGACGACACGATGCGCAACGGTCAGCAGTCAGCGATTGCCGCGGACATTGTCGCCCTGATGGACGCACTGGGCATCGAAAAGGCGACGATTGGCGGCTGCGACTGGGGCGCGCGCACCGCGAACATCATTGCCGCACTATGGCCTGAACGCTGCAAGGCGATGGTCTCGGTGAGCGGCTACCTCATCGGCAACCAGCAAGCCGGCAAGCTGCCGCTGCCACCCAAGGCCGAGCTGCAATGGTGGTATCAATATTACTTCGCCACCGATCGCGGCCGCGCCGGCTACGAGAAATACACACGAGATTTCACCAGGCTGATCTGGCAACTCGCGTCGCCGCGGTGGAATTTCGACGATGCCACATTCGAGCGCAGCGCCGCAGCCTTCGACAATCCCGATCACGTGGCCATTGTGGTCCACAATTATCGCTGGCGGCTCGGACTCGCCGCCGGCGAGCAGCAATACGACGCGTTCGAGGAGCGACTCGCGCAGACACCGGTCATCGGCGTGCCGACGATCACCCTCGAAGGCGACGCCAATGGCGCGCCGCATCCGGACGCCAGCGTATACGCCACGATGTTCCCGGGCAGATACGCGCATCGGGTCGTCACCGGCGGCATCGGGCACAACCTGCCCCAGGAAGCGCCGCAGGCCTTTGCCGATGCCGTTGTCGAAGTCGACGCCTGATCGAGTTCGCGGCAACCGCCGAAGCGGCGGTTACCGCTACCAGCAAAGAATGCCCATGAGCCACATCACAAGGGTTGTCTATACGGCCAGGACCGCAACCACGGGCAGTCGCGAAAATGGCGCCTCGCGCAGTTCCGACGGTCTTCTGGACATCTGGCTATCGACGCCTGGATCGGCGCGCATCGGCACCAATCCGGAGCAGTTGCTCGCGGCCGGCTGGTCGGCCAGCTTCGCAAGCGCAATCGCATCTGCGGCCCACGAACGAAAAATCGCGCTGCCTGCAGGGATGAGCATCGAGGCCGAGGTGAATCTGAACTACGGAGAAAACGGCCACTTTCTTAGCGTCCAACTGGATATTGCCGTGCCGAGTCTGGAGCGCGATGTGGTACAAATTCTGGTGGATGAAGCGCACGAGATTTGTCCTTACTCCAAAGCGACACGGGGCAACATCGATGTCGTAATGAGGATCGTCTGATTTGACCTAAATCGCTCTTCGGCGTTGAAGCTTTTGGCACCTCGCTCCCAGTCTGTTCAGGGTCAGATGATGATCATGCCCACATCGACGTGAATGTCCGCTTTCGATATCCACGGGCTCGAAGCTGCCGATCCGTTGTCGGCCCATTCCTGACATAATCGCCACTGCTCAGAAAATCACTTGCTCAGCCGGCTTCCACCGTAGGGATACTCACTTGAGCGTTTGACCCTGAGTTCTTCGTTCGCTAGCGGGAGCCTCGCGCGGCGTCACAACCATATGTGTCATCGCCTCCAACCTTCGGCGACAGCGCCCGCCAGTGCCGGGGTGATTCGCGGCTCACGTCTCCCTTTTGCGCCGAGCTTGTTCTATGGCTGCCCGAGAGGCTGCGCCTCCCCCGCCTCGCATTCCGGCAGCCGCACAGGTTTGGCGAGTTTTGCCAGCGACCCGGTCTTGGCGCACGCCGGGAAGCCGGCTAGCGGCATTGTCTCGATGAAACGACCGCGCTCCGTCTTGCTCAAGCTGAATTCATTGACCATGCCCTCGACGGTCAGGTCCGGATACCGTTTGAGGGTTTCCCGGACCGAAGCATTCGCCTCATCGATTCGACCCAGAGCCGCAAAGGAGCTGCTACGCACCACCCAACCCCCTTTGCCGTAGTTATCGGGCGTCTTGCGCTCCAGCATCTTCAAGGCGTCCTCATAGCGACCAGCCATAAAATAGGCAGTGGAGTAGAAAGCAGTTGCCCACATCGGGTAATTCGGGTCGAGCCGTATAACTTGGTCGACCAACTGAGCGCCGCGTTCGGGTTCGTCGAAGCCTGCCGCAAAGCCGGAATAGAATGTCAGGATTTCGGCCGAACCCGGAGCGAGGCGGAGGGCCGTGTCCAGCTCGACCTTGGCGCGGGCGTTGTCGCCCTTGTCTTTGAGGCTCATGCCAAAAACGGCGTGCGCCTCGGCGTCGCTCGGATCGAGCCGCACCGCGCGTTCGGCTACATCGGCAGCCGCCTTGATCTCGCTCTCGGGATTGATACCGAAGCCAGCCAATATGTTATGAGCATGATAAAGTTCCACCCAGGCGCGGGCGAACCCCGGGTCCAGCTCGACAGCGAGGTTGAGCAGCCTGATGGCCTCCTCCTCATCCGCTACGGTAATCTTTTCAATCCTTTCGGTTCCGAGCAGGTAGTAATCATAGACAGTCAAGTTGTCCGGCCGTTTACGCTTCGCTGCAGCCCGCCCCGCGCCTTGAATCAGCCCCACGCCGTTGCCGAGGCGGTTGGTGACCTGCTCGGCGATCTCGGTTTGAACGGCGAATACGTCTTCAGCAGGCCGGTCCCATCGCTCCGACCACAGATGGTTGCCGGTTTTTGCATCGATCAGCTGCGCGGTGATCCGCAGCCGACCGCCCAGGCGCTGGATCGAGCCTTCCAGCACATAGCCGACGTCGAGCGCACTCGCGACCTGGCGGACATCCAGCGACTTGCCTTTGTACGCTTGCGTCGAATTGCGTGCCACGACGTCGAGTTCGGGAAACTGCGCGAGATCGGTGATGATGTCTTCGGTGAGGCCATCGGCCAAACGCCCGGTGGCCCCGTCGCCGCCATAATTATTGAAGGGCAGCACCGCGATCGACGGCTTGGCCCCCAGTGGCGCAGGCTGAAAGACCCACCATGTCCCTCCACCCGCCAGAGCCAGCACCACGATGGCCGCCGCAGCCGTCCTGGCCCAGCGCGGCATCATTCCGAGAAGCGGGCGGCGCGCCGGCTTGCCATCGAGCCTCAGCCGGTACATCCGCACGGGGCGATTGATATTCTTGACTTGCTGCTCGCCAGCGAAATCGAGGGGCCAATCAAGCTTGCCCTGCAGATGGTCAAAGGCCGTGCCCGATACGATCACGCCGCCCGGGTCAGCGAGTTGCTGCAACCGAGCGGCGATATTGACGCCGTCGCCATACACATCGCCATCCACGAGCGCCACATCGCCAAGATTTATCCCGATGCGGAACACAATCCGCTCATGCTCCGGCAGTCCACCATTGCGAACGGCCACAGCTTTTTGAATTTCGGCTGCGCAGATCACCGCATCGACCACGCTGTCGAAGACGACAAGTGCGCCATCTCCTAATAGTTTGACAATTCGACCCTGGTGCAGAGCGATCGCCGTATCGGTTACGTCGGCCCGGATAGCTCTCAGGCGTCCGATGGTGCCAGCTTCGTCAATTTCGATCGCCGTTGAATAGCCGACCATATCCGCTGCAAGGATTGCCAGCAGTTTCCGGTTCAATGGAGGGACGATCATCATCCGGCCCCGGACCCAACATGGCTAAAATTGTACACCTATCGCGGCGCCCTGACGAGCCCGCCCGGCCAAAGCCAGGAGGTCGTCCATTAGCCCCGGTGGTCCGAAAGGTCGCTTCTGGCGCACAGCGGTCAGACGAGGCTGGACGCAAAGGCCGGCTATCTTGTCCAGTCATCTTGAAAGCTGACAGTCCGGTTCCGGCCCCTTCCAGGCATTCACAATGCCGGTCGATCGCCGATCTGACCGCCAGAGGCTGTTGACGTCGAAAACACATAAGCCGCTAGATGTTCCCCTTTTGTGCTTCCAAAGTCGCATAAACAGACAGTCTGGAACTGGCCTCTCGCGAGGGCCATCGACCGATCGCATCAGGTCGTATCTAAAGGCCGTAAGAAAAACCGGCAGTTTGCCAATCCTTGCTGCGACTGCGTGCCTCAAGCTCTGATCGGCGCATTGCCCGTCCGTTGTGCGGCAGCAGGAGTAGCCGAAGCTGGAGGGCAGCGCCGCGGACTCAACGAGCGCTACTGTTATGACGGCAGGAACGAAGAAGCAGTCCTCATGGACCGATGCATGCTATGCATTGCTTCGATCACGCCCAGCACGTGCGGACATAGGCGAACTCCGGCGAAGAGTTTGACAGCGGAGATCAGCGCAAGATGTCCGACAGGCTCTCGGGCTTCTTCTCGCCAAGCGACAGATCAAGGCCCGACAGAAGGTCGATGAGATGACTTTGCATCAGGTCGGACGCGTTTTTTGCGTCGTGCTTTTCGATGGAATCAACGAGGGCGTGATGGGCGTGGCTTTCGCAGGTGGTGTCGCGGCGGCGCCAGTAGAGCGCGATGATCAGCGACGACCGCGACAACAGGTCCTTGACGAAGCCGGTCAGGATCGAATGGCCGGCGATTTCAGCGATGCCGACATGGAATTTTGCCGACAGCATTATGGCGTCGCTGTCGCGGCCGGCATGCAGGGCCTCGTGCTCTTTTTCGAGATGAAGCCGCAGTTGCGCGATCTCGGCCGGCTTTGCCACTTCGGCGGCAAGCGCCGCGACCTTGGGCTCGATCAGCGCTCGCGCTTCGAACACCTCGCGCGCTTCCTGCTTGGTCGGCTGGGCGACGAACGCGCCGCGGTTCGGCTCGAGCCGAGCCAAGCGGTCATGCGACAGCGCCTGCAGCGCCGCGCGTATCACCGCGCGGCTCACCGAATAGATCGAGGCGAGCTCGTCCTCGGGCAGCTTTGTGCCCGGTGCGAGGCGGTGGCTGACGATGGCGTCGCGCAGGCCGGCATAGACCGGAAACCAGCGCATCGTCGGCTTGTCGCCATCCCGTGTCTTTGGTCCAAGCAGGTCCATCGTCTCATTGTCCCGGCGGCCGGATCGCATAGCGGCGCGAACACCGCGTTTCCGGCCGGACATCGAACATCCTGTGTGGGAATGTCAACAATTTTGCACGCATCAGGATACACGGCCGGAGGGCGAAAAGGACGCAAAGATTCCGGCGAAGGACTTTTCGAGTGGAACCTGGTAGCCGCCGCGCTTCGAGGTCGACAGGCCAAGGCTGACGAGGCTCTCGCAGAGTTGTACCGCGCAGGCGACGCCGTCGAGCACAGGAAGGCCATGTTCGCGGCTGAGCGCGGCGGCGAGGTCGGCCATGCCGGCGCATCCCAGCACAATCGCTTCGGCCCGGTCGTCGCGGATGGCGCGCTCGATCTCCTCCGAAATTCGATGGCGGGCGTTGGAGCCGGGCACTTCGAGCTCCAGAACGGGAACGTCGCTTGCCCGCACCCTAGCGCAGCGGCTGGCGAGGCCGTAGCGCACCAGATTGTGCTCGATCGCCGGCACCGAACGCGACAGCGTCGTCACCACGCTGAACTTGCCGGCAATTAGGCTTGCCATGTGAAACGCCGCTTCGCCGATGCCGACCACCGGCATCTCGCCGACGCAGCGTACTGCGTCGAGGCCGGTGTCGTCGAAGCAGGCGATGACGCAGGCGCTCGCCGCCGGATATCTCTGGATCTCGCCGATCATTCCCGGGATGGCGAAGACCTCGTCGAAATAGCCTTCGACGCTCGGCGGCCCGTCCTTCGGATTGACGGCGATGATCCTGGTGCCGGCCGAAGCCGCGCCGCGCGCCGCCTCGCTGATCTTTTCGGTCATGGACGCAGTGGTGTTGGGATTGACGACGAGTATGTCCATTTGCGCTTTCATATTTCGCCGCCGAGATAGAGTTTCTTGACCCGGTCGTCGCCAAGCAGCTCAGCCGAATGTCCGGCCAGCGCGATCTTTCCGGTCGTCAGTGCGTAGGCGCGCTGCGAGATGCGCAGCGCCATGCGCGAATTCTGCTCGACCAAGAGAACGCTGACCTTTTCGTCGCGATTGATCGCCACGATGGAGCGGGCGATGTCCTGGACGAGCTTCGGCGCGACGCCGAGCGAGGGTTCATCGAGCAGCAGAAGCTTCGGTTTGGCCATCAGCGCCCGCCCGATCACCAGCATCTGCTGTTCGCCGCCGCTCATCGTGCCCGCCGTCTGGGAATAGCGTTCCTTCAGGCGCGGAAAGCGCGCGAGCACCATGTCCAGCGTCCTGGCGATTTCGGCCTTGTCGGTGCGGGTGAAGGCGCCCATCATCAGATTGTCGCGCACCGTCATGTAGGAAAAGACGCGCCGACCCTCCGGCACCATGGCGATGCCCATCCTGACCAGCTCGTCCGGGCGCGTTCCGTCGATGCGGTGGCCCCGGAAATGAATCTCGCCGCTGCGGACTTTCTTCAGGCCGGTGATGGCGCGCAGGATCGAGGATTTGCCCGCGCCATTCGCGCCGATCAGCGCGACGGTCTCGCCCTCGTTGACGTTGAGCGACACGCCCTTCAGTGCATAGACATGGTCGTAGTAGAGTTCGATGTCGGAGACTTTCAGCAGTTCGCTCATGGCTAAAATCCGATCGTCTCATCTTCGACGCCGAGATAGGCCTCGATGACCTTTTCGTTCTCCTGGATTTCCTTCGGCGTTCCCTCGGCGATTTTCACACCGAAGTTCAGGACGACGATGCGGTCGGAAATGTTCATGACGGCGGGCATATCGTGCTCGACCAGCAGGACAGTCACGCCGCGCTTCCGCACGCCGCGCACCATCTCCACCGCGCGCACGGTTTCGTCATGGTTCATGCCGGCGAAGGGCTCGTCGAGCAGAAGCACGGTCGGGTTGGTAGCGAGCCCGATGGCAATCCCGAGCGCGCGCAGATGGCCGTGCGGCAGCGTGCTGGCGATCTCATGCCGTTGCGTGCCGAGATCGAGGAAGTCGATGATCTCGTCGGCCGAGCGGCCGAATTCATCCTCGTCGCGCCGTGCGGTGTTCGTGCCGAGATAGAAGCCGGCAAGGCTGGCATTGGAACGCAGGTGATGCGCGATGATGACATTGTCGCGCACCGTCATGCCCTTGAAGATCGTCGTCTCCTGGAACGTGCGCACCACGCCCTTCCGGGCGACGATATGCGGCGCCAGGCCTGAAATCCGCTCTCCCCGGAATAGCACTTCGCCCGAGGTCGGATTGAGGAAAGAGGAAATCAACTTGAACAGCGTCGACTTGCCGGCGCCGTTGGGGCCGATGACGGAGAGGATTTCGCGTTCGCGGACCGCGAAGGAAACATTGTTGACCGCGACCAGCCCGCCGAAGCGTTTGGTCACTGCCTTGATCTGGAGAAGCTCAGTCATGGTCCTAGCCCTGCTTCTTGCCGAACAGCCTGAGGCTGAGCAGGCCGTTGGGAAGGAACAGCATCAGCGCGATCAGCACCGAAGAGAAGATCAGCAACTGGAACTCGCCGGTCTCGAACAGGAAATCCCAGCCGAAATAGAGCACGAAGGTGCCGATCATCGGCCCGAAGACGTGGCCGAGCCCGCCGAGGAAGCAGTTCAGCATGAAGTTCACCGAGTCGGTGACGGTGAAGCTCGACGGATAGATCGACTGCGAGATGGCGACGAACATCGCACCGCCGAGACCGCCGAGGAATGAGGAGATGGCGTAGGCGATAACGCGCAGATAGGCGATGTTGACGCCGATCGAGGAGGCCAGTTCCTCGTTCTGCTGCAACGACTGGCAGAGTTTGCCAATGCGCGAATGGACTAGGCGGTAGAGCGCCGCAAAGCACAGCACCATCAGCACAACCGACACCAGATAGAAGGCGGGACGCGGATTGGGGAGCGCCGCGAAATCTGGAAGGATGGTCAGCCCGAAGATCGAGATGCCGCCGGGGAGCGGAATGCTGACCATGCCCTTGGCTCCGTTGGTGATCGGGAGCGCCAGCGCGAGCAGCCGCGCCACTTCGGTCAAAACCAGCGTGACCATGGCGAAATAAACGCCGCGAAGTCTGAGGATGGGCAGTCCGATCAGCACGCTTGCAGCGGCGCAGAATAGCCCAGCCAGCGGCAGTGTCAGCCAGAACGACACACCGTACTGGACGACAAGAATGGCCGAAACATAGCCGCCCATAAGCGCGAAGGCGCCCTGGCCGATATTTATGCGGCCGATGTAGAAAGTCACCCACACCCCGGCGCTGGCGATGCTGAGCAGCGCGACCGAGGTCAGCGTGTAGTAGAGGTCGAGCCGACCGGTCGCCTCAATCAGCCAGGGCACGCCGACGAGTACGACCAGCAGGAAGACAGCGACGACGAGGATGTTGCGTGTACGCTTCATGTCCATCATCCCCACGGCTTGCCCATGAGCCCGTTCGGGCGGATGCTCAGGAACACCATCAGCGCGGCGAAGATGACGAGATAAGTGACGTCGCCATATTGGCGTAGCACCGTCAGGCCGACCGATTCCATCATGCCGAGGATGAAGCCGCCGGCGATCGCTCCGCTGACCACGCCGGCCCCGCCGATCATCACCATCAAGAACGCCTTGATCGAGATCGGCCCGCCGATGCCCGAATTGACGCCGGTGATGGCGACCAGCAGCCCCCCGACTATGCCGGCAAGCATGGCGCCGAGCGCAAAGCCGATCATCGAATAGCGGTCGACCTCGACGCCCATCAGCTGCGCCGCGACCCGGTCCTGCGCCAGCGCCCGCATGGCACGTCCCGGCTTGCTGTACTGCATGAAAAGCACGAAGGAGGCGATGAACAGTATGGCGAGTGCGCCGACCAGCAGCCGGTCGTAAGGCATTATGAGGCTGTCGGAGACGAAGACGCCTTTGACGATCTTCGGCACGCCGCGCTGCTTTTCGCCGAACAGGAGGAGGATCACGGCGTCGAGGAAGAATGCGACCGCCGCCGCGAGAAGCATCGTACTTTCCTCCCGCACGCTTCGCTTAATCACCGTCCTGAAAAGGAATTTCTCGACAAGCGCTCCAATGACCAGCAGCGTGACCCCGGACGCGACGAGCGCGACGACGAAAGGCATGCCGAGCTGGCCATAGACGGTGTAGGTGACGAAGCCGCCGAGAACGTACATCTGCCCATGGGCAAAGTTAAGCACGTTCATTAGCGCGAAGATCAGGGTCAGACCGAGCGCGATCAAGGCGTATTGCGCGCCAAGATAAAGCCCGTTGGCGATGACTTGTTCCATCAGGATGGTTCCGGCCGTTCAGAGGCTGAAGACGAATGCTCGAGTCTCTGCGGCAATCCGCTTCAGTGCAGTTGCGTCAATCGACTTGAGCGACGAAGAGCGTCTCGAACTTGCCGTCGCGGTATTCCGTGACCACCATCGGGACCGAAAGCTGGCGCTTCTGGCCAAACGACGTCATTCCGACATAGGTCAGCTTGGCATCGTCCTTCAGATAGGGATTGGGCGCCGAGAAAGTGTCGATCGTCTTCTTGAACTCCTCGACATTGTCGATCGCGGCCGGGTTCGCCTTCAGCGTCTCGATGATGTATTCGAGCGCGTAGACCTTGGTGTTGGACTCGTCATTGTATTCGCCGAACATTTTCGTATAGCGTTCGACGAACTCCTTCATCGTGTCGGACGCGATTTCGGGCGTCGATGCGCCGCCGACCGAGATGAAGCCGTTGGCCAACTCGCCCGCGCCCTCTTCCAACACCTTGGCATCCTGCGCCGTTTCGGTGGAGATCAGGCCTTCGTAGCCGAGCTCGCGCGCGGCGCGGATCAGCAGCGGCGCATTGCCCGGCGCGACGCCCGAAAGCACCAGCAGGTCCGGTTTTTGCAAAACGATCGGCGTCAGTACCGGCGTGAAATCGCGGGTATCGTTTTGGTAGACATCCGTGGCAGCCACAACCTCGAGCCCGAGCGCCTTTGCCGCGGCAACACCGCCATCCCGCTGGCTCAGCGGATCGGATTCGTTGGCGGCGACAAAGGCAACTTTTTTCACGCCCCTGTTTTCCATGAGATATTTGTAGATCGCCGGAGCCGACTGGTAGTTGGCGATCATGCCGAGCACGGCGTTGGATGCCGGCGGGGTGTAGAGTTCCTTCGGGAATGCGTAGGGAAAATAGATGATGCCCTTGGATTCTGCCACGGGACGCACCGCCGCCGCGCCGTCGTCGACATTCGGACCGACGACATAGTGGATGCCCTCCTGGGCCATCTTCTCCATGCCGGCGATCGCCCGCTTCGGGTCCTTCTGGTCGTCGAAGGTGACGATTTTGACGTCATAGGTCTCGTCACCAATCTTCACACCGCCGGTTTCGTTGATCCAGGCGGCGCGCGTCTGCATCGAGCGGACGTTGGATGTGCCCCACGCAGCGGCCGCGCCACTCGTCACGCCGACAAAGCCGATCTTGAGTTCCTTGTTGGCGGCGTGCACCGCTATTGTGCCGCCGGCCATGATTGCCAGCGCGGAGACGGCGCCGCGCGCCGCGGATGTGATTATTGAACGTCTGTTGATCATTGTTCTTTCCCCTTTGGAGGCCGCGCATTGTTGCGACAGAACTCGACCGATACGCGGATTTTTGTGAGTGAAGGCTCAAATCAATCACCTGTCAACAAAACTTTATCGGATTGTTGACAATCTTGTGAGCGGCCGTAGACGAAGAACGTAGGACCGATCGCGGTTCGGTGCTTTGCTCGAGAGGTTCGTGGTGTCGGAATTCCTGAAGCTCGCATGGTGGTCAGAGCGACGGGTGTCTTTCTCACACTACCGGACCAAGAATCAGGACGAGGTCGGCGTCGTGATCGAGGATCGACGCGGTCGGGTCGTCGGTATCGAGGTGAAGGCCTCCGCAAACGGTTCCGCAGGACTTTCGGGGATTGCACCAGTTGCAGGAAGGAGTCCGCGATCGTTTTGTGCGCGGGCTGGTGCTGCACGACCATCACCGTGTGACGCCGTTCGGCGAAATAATTGCAAGCTGCACCGCTGTCGGTTCTGTGTTCGATGTAAAGTTGCATAAAATGCGGTCTGGAACTTGAGTCGCGAGGTGGTCTAAATAATCCCAGATCGATACGAGCCGAGCCTTCATTGGTCGCGGTGATTTCTGGCAACTTCGCCACCCGCCGTAAGCCATCTTGCATCGAACCAGCGGTCCGCCGGCCCGTCATAGGGCAGCCGCGTGACATCCCAGTGGCTGACGAAGCGCGCGTAGGCGTCCCAGACCGGTGGACCGCCGCCGATGAAGACGACACGGCCGGCAAAGCGCTTGAGCGTGTCCTCGGGATCCATACTGGAGCGAACGACGACAAGTTCCCGATCCGCGCGAGCAAAATCCGGAACGCTCGCGATCGTCTTGGGACCGGCGAGCAAGACGTGTCCTCTCGTGACGTCGAAAAACCGTGCAACGTCGGCTACGAACTCCGGCGAGCCGAAGCGATATTGGCAAACTGAAACGTCAGAGCGGGCATCGCGCAGATGCCCGCCACCATGGGTACGGATGCACGCAAGGGACCGAAGAAGCGCCGGCGGCCCCCCACCGCTCGAAGAACAGGAGAGGGGCCAATAGTGCGAAACCCGCTTTCCAAGCCGTTTGCCGATCCAGAAGGACAGCCAGTCCCCCAGTGCCGCGCCAATGGCGGCGGCAAGCCATCACGAAATTCCGGTTCTTCTCAGCAGCGCCACGCGGGCTAACGCTGATTATTGTATGGCCGGCCTGCAGCGCGAATCGCGCTGCTGGCTCGCCCAGGTTCGGCCATCGTCAATCGCCAGATCACGCACGATCAGCACGGGATGGAGCCGGTGAACGACAGCGCAGGGTTCGGCGTCGTTTTGGCCTTCGGCCTATTGGTGCTCAATTGGCTGGCGATCCGCTATATCGATGTTGTCGCCTGGCTGGCGAGCTTCTGATGCGCACGCCGTTCCACCCCGGTGCGAGGAACGGGAGAGCACCAAGGACGGCGACGAAATAGCAGGGCGGTACAACCCGCCCCAACCGAAGCCGCGTTCTCGACGACATGGTTACTGTGACAAGACGAACAGGGTATAAGGCTATGAGGCAGCAGACTGGTTGAGGAGCACCCCACCGTCATGAAGCCGATGAACGAAGAGCATCTCGCGGTTCTACGCAGGCACATGGTCGAGATGATTGCAATTCACACCGATCTTGCAAGCGATGAACTTGGCAAGGCGGCGCTCGATGAGCGGGTATTGGCGGCGATGAGGCGGATACCGCGGCATCTCTTCGTGCCAGCATCAGTTGCGCCTTATGCCTACCAAGACATGCCGCTGCCGATCGGCTTTGATAAAACCGTCTCGCAGCCCTTCATCGTTGCTCTCATGACCGATCTCCTTGCGCCGCAACCGCACGAGGTAGTGCTCGAGATCGGCACCGGCCTAGGCTACCAAACCGCAATCCTCGCGGACCTTGCCGGGCAAGTTTGGAGCGTCGAAATCATCGAGGAATTCGCAAGCCATGCCGAGGCTCTCCTGCAGGGTCTCGGCTTCTCCAATGTCGGCATTCGTGTCGGAGACGGGTCTCGCGGCTGGCCTGAGCACGCCCCATTCGACAAGGTCCTGGTCACGGTGGCGGCTGAGCGGACACCGCCGGCTTTACTGAAGCAACTCAAGCCGGGAGGACGCTTGGTTCTGCCTTTGGGATCTGAAAATGCACAGTTTCTGACGGTCATCGACAAGGATGCGGCAGGGCAACTGAAGACTCGCAAACTCATCCCGGTTCGGTTCAGCCGTCTCGAAACGGTCTAATGAGGGGTGCGGCTGCGCGGAGCCGTGCTGGAAGATCAGGATAACGCGCGCCGCATCGATCACACAGGCGCTGGATGGCATCGCCGATCTTTTGACATCCATGCCGCAACGCCACTCGTCGAGCACGCCTGCCGCCGCCGGTCGCAGCCGCTGGCGATCATGCCGGCGCGGTCGTATTGCGCGCTTCTCAAAGACCCCTTATCCAGCCTACTGTGTGCCTGCCAGACGGCAAATGGGTCGCTCATCTGGGAAATGACGGCTAAAGGCTCAAGGAATTCGCCCAGTGGCCAACACGTAGCGGGCAGGAGGTAACGATGGATCTCAAGGACAGGCGCCTCTGGTACGGCGTGGTAGCCGTGATCGTGGTATTGGTCGTGATTGCGTATGCGGCTGGTTGGTTTGGCGGCACACCGATACCAGCGCCGCAGCAGTGAGAGCGATCGTCATTCTCGCTTGGCGGCAGCTGACTGCTCAGTCTCTAAAGGTCGAAGGAAGGGACACCTGATTGGCTGTTTCGCTGGTTCGGCTACCATCCTGACGACGCACAGCCTGGACCGTTTTTGAGATGGCTTCCGCGCAACTTGTTGGTTGTTGGACGGACCGGTCCTTGGATCGCGCAATCCGCAACACTCCGCCATCGGGCCGGGTAACTTCGATAATGGTTTCGACACGGACAAACTGCGATCCTACGGAGTAGCCAGGCGCCAGGTCATGCCGGAAGTCGTACACTGGAGCCACAAGGGCCCAACGACCGGGCGGAGAACTCGCATCAGCCCGGCCTTCGGCGGTTTCGAAGCTAAACTGCCACTCGCTTGATCCCGCTGCCCGGCCAGCGATGGAGCCGGGCTACTCCAGCACAGACTCTGCCCGTCGATCACCTCGATCGGCACGGACTCCAGACCGACATCGTCGAACAGCCGCGCATTTGACCGCGTTCGCCAAATTAATGGCCGGATCTTTGCGAAGCCTCCGCATTTTCGTGGGGGGGAAGCCCTCCCAGCATCATCGTGATTGGACTTCACGATCGGTCGGAGTCACGCTGGCCGCAGGTATAAGAAGATATGGGTGGGCCAACTATCGTCCGAATAGGAGGCTAAAATGAAGCACCAGACGCTTGAGCAACTGCAGATCGTCGCCGAGATCGATCAGGACTACCTGCGCCAGGCCATGTCGCGCAGCGAACGTCTTGAACGCTGGGCGGAGCTCCTTGAACGGAACCCTGACCGGCGACTCTCGACGCTACACCAGACCGAGTATCAGCCGGTTAGATCACGCGGGGCCATGCGCGGCGACGGCTCGCCGATCTCAGTCGCTTTCGAGGATCCTGTCCTCCGCGCCGCCGGGTTGGAAAACGACAACTACGGCGAAGCGAAGCGGTTCTTCGAACTGACCGACAGGCAATTGCATGAGATCATCTGCTATTGTCATTTCGGCGCGACGGTGAGCGCCGTAACGGCCGCCCGTCACATCCGTGCGGCGATTGCCGGGAGACAGCCAGGCATGTTCGCTCGGATGCGTGAGGCGTTCGTCGGATAAAGCCGGAGCCGTTTCGCAGCATCATTTTTGAAGCGGCTCGCATGGAAAGCCGCCGCCGTAGCGCAGGCAAGCGCTCCCCACGCGGGGAGGCTGCGTTTGCATGAGGGGGTGCGGCTTTCCGCAGGAGCACGCCGACGCCCCCTCCTGCATCTTTTCCATCCGAACCGGAAAGATCCCAATGCTGCCAGCACATCCGTGGTCAGCGCCGGGGTTCAAAGGCTCGAACAGAGCGACATGCGCGCCGGATAAGCGCTATACATTCGCTGTCGAAAATTCGATGCTTCATGGTGGGTCGAAGGTCGCGGACCTATGTCGATCGGGACCGGGAAAGCCAAATCGTGATCGCGAGCAGCTTGGCCTTGTGATCGAGGCCGTCCCGAGCCAGCGCCTCCCCGAACCCGAAATCGATCGAAAGCTGCGCGAGGTCGGGCGCGGTGCCGGCGAAGCGGTCAAAATAGCCCTGGGCGTCGCCCGCTACGAGCCGCTCCAGCATCTCGCGTCCGGCCCATCCGCGTCCCGCTCCGTCACCCGTCGCGGGCTTGATGGGCTGAAATGCCAGCTCGCGTTCGGCGAATACCGACCGGACGATGCCGACGGCATTGACGGTTGCAGGGAAGCCCAGGACCGCGACCGAGACGAAGAGCAGTTCGACGATCGCTTCGGGGGTGCCGCCGGCATTGAGAAAGCCGGCGATATGAAACTTCAATTGCGGCTGGGCGCTTCCGTCGGCCAGCAGCATCGAGACGGTGCAGAGCTGCCTTAGCGGGAGATCCAGCCCCGGGCGGGACAACACATCGCCATAGGGATATTCGACGGTGAAGCGCGACAAATCGGCGGAGGTCTCCGCCAGAGCATTGATCGGTCCATCGAAATTCTCCCCGCCGATCCGGCGGAGCATCTCCAGGCCGCGTGAAAATCGATCCTCATGAGTTTCCGAGGCCATGGCTTGCCCGCTCCGACTGATGGCGAAAGAACTTGCTGCGATGAAGGCAGCCTCAATAAAGCGTCGGCGAGAACTTACTCTTCCCGTTGCTGCGGTGGTGGGACCTGACACTCATGTTCTCTAACTCTGCCCGCCCCCGCTTTATTTCAGGTCAGACCTTGCATCGGCGATTGCGATAAATCAAATTCATTATTAGCATCGCCGTGATGAAGAAGATTCATATCGCTAACGTCGATCTCAATCTGCTGGTCGTCTTCGACGCCCTCGTTGCCGAAGGGCACGCCACGCGCGCGGCCGAGCGGATTGGGCTGACCCAGCCGGCGGTCAGCCATTCGCTCAATCGCCTTCGGGCTCTGTTCGGAGACCCGCTGTTTGTCCGATCCCCGCGCGGCATGACGCCGACGCCACTGGCGCAGGACATTGCGCCGAGTGTTCGGTCGATCCTCGAACAGGTTGAAGGCGTCCTGCTCGGCGGGCGCTCGTTCGATCCGACCGAAAGCACTCGGCAATTCGTGGTCGGTCTCTCCGATTATGCCGCTTTCGTGCTGCTACCGCGTCTGACTGCACGGCTCGGCCGCGAAGCACCAGGCGTTTCTCTGGTGGTCCGCAACACGAGCCGCAGCGTCGGTTTGCCGATGCTGGACGACGGCGCAGTCGAACTCATCGCCGGCAACTTCCCCCAG
This sequence comes from Mesorhizobium sp. M1399, assembly GCF_040317735.1. Lineage (NCBI taxonomy): Bacteria > Pseudomonadati > Pseudomonadota > Alphaproteobacteria > Hyphomicrobiales > Phyllobacteriaceae > Mesorhizobium > Mesorhizobium sp. M1399. The sequence continues at coordinate 117,683 of NZ_JAMYKZ010000015.1, read as the reverse complement.
CCGCCGACCCATATGCGAGAAGAACTGCTATACGAAGAGGACTTCATCTGCGCTGGCCGCGGCGATCACACCGATCTGGCCGATAGTCTCGACCTCGACCGCTATCTCTCGCTGCGCCATCTTCAGGTTTCGATGAAGGGCAATCCGAGCGGCTATGTCGATGCTGTGCTCACCGAGAAAGGATTGAAGAGGAATGTCGTCGTGACGGTCGGCCACTTCTTGATGGCACCGATGCTGGTCGATGCCTCCGAGCTCGTGGCAACGGAACCCCGTCGTCTCTTCGCACCGTTGGCAGGGCGGCTACCGCTCCGACTTTTTCCGCCGCCATTGGATATTCCTTCATTTCGAGTGGTGCAGACTTGGCATGCGCGCCACGACGCCGACCCAGGGCATCAATGGCTGCGACGGGTGCTCAGTGAAGTCGGTCAAGGGGTTTGAGGGCGAAAGCCCCAATCCCCGCTGCCGCCCCAACTGCCAGGACACCGATCCGCCCTGCACGATGCCACTGACCTCGCGGCCGAGCTGGCGGTCGATGACTGGCCGCCACGGGACAAGCGTGAACTCGTGGGACTTCTCGACGATGGCGAACTTGCCACTGGATAGCTGCGCGGCCCCGGTGAAGGTGCCGGTCACGGTTTCGCCCTCGGCGGCAGCTCGGAACGGCAGTGCCTTTTTCGCCGCCAGTTCCCCACCGGCACGGTCAACCTCGCGTTCCTGAAGCGTGGCGATCAGGTTGCGCCGGTACGCGCCCCTTCAAATTTGTAGGTTCGCTGAAAGATCTGTCGATCGATCCAAGCCGCGATTGCCGACGAGGAGTTGAGGACCCTGTGAGAGTATGGCGCTGCAGATCAGGTCCTCGGCAACAAATTTCGTTCTTGCAGTACCGCATTTTTCGAGGGCAGCCACAGCCGGCCTACTGAAAGCCACCCTTTGACCTTGCAGCCTCGGCACTGACGTTGGCTGCTTATGGGACGCGCGTCCCATCCATCAATGTCGGAAATGGGGGGCGGTAGCAGTCATCCAGCTCTTAATCGTCGAATGCGAACTTTTCCGTGATCCACACCTATGAGCTGCCAGTCCGCTCTCGGCTCCATGGCTGTCGTGCAAGGGACCGTATGTAGCGCTGGCACGACAACATTGATTACGGCTCAGGCCTCGTAAGACGTGCCATTTTACCAGGTGGCTAGGTCAGCCTCGTGCGATACGGACTGAGATACAAACTGTGATACAAATCGCTGTGGGCTCCTAGACTAGAAAAAACATCGTAAAATCAATGCCTGCCGAGGCGCGGCATCGCGTCTCGACAGACCCCACCTCAAATCGCCACCTGAAGCGACATCGGTGGCCGCCCGTCCCAACAATCTACTCAATTCCAGAATCATGGAAATCCACAACTCGGTTGGATTGAGCAGCTGAAGCCGAAGTTCATGCGAAATTCGCCGTACTAATTGCCGTACTAATTTACCAAAAAGTACGGCGGCTTGTTGGCTAAGCGCTTGAAAAACTTGGTGATCCCGACAGGAATCGAACCTGTGACCTACAGATTAGGAATCTGCCGCTCTATCCTACTGAGCTACGGGACCATCGCGCCCGACACATAACCGCTTCGGATCGTTTCGCCAAGAGGCAGCTAGGCTGCTCGCTTGGGTTCGACAGCGAACGGGCTCAGGCCCAGCCAAGTCTGCATTTTGCGGGCGATATCCTGATCGCCCGTCAGAATGACTTTCGGCCCGGCCTTCTCGACGGTGATCAGCCCCATCCAGATTTCGGTCATGGTGTGCAGGTCGGTCGAGACGTAGAGATCGACATCGAACCCTGGATCGTACCAGCAGAGGTCGACCTCGCCGTGCTTCTCGACGATCAGCCACCACGACCGTTTGGAGGCGGGGAGCTCCTGGTACAGAAATTGTATCACCGTGCGCCCGTCGGGCAGCGGCGACGCGTTTAGATTGCGCCGCATGTCCCACATCAGCAGCGACGGATCGAGGTTCTTCAGCGACAGCCGCGACTCGACCCATTTCTGCCCCCAAAAGCCCATCGCCTCGACGACGGACCGCAGATCCCTGCCTGCCTCGGTCATCCGGTATTCGAAGATGCCTTTCTCGCCGCGCACCTCCTTGCGCTCGACGATCCCGGCCAGCTCGAGCTCCTTGAGCCGTTGCGACAGAAGGGTCGGCGACATTTTGGGGACGCCGCGGCGCAGATCGTTGAAACGGGTCGAGCCCGCCACCAATTCGCGAAGCAGAACCATGGTCCAGCGGGTGCACAGCACCTCCGCGGCCATCGATAACGGGCAGAACTGCTTGTATCCGGCCTGGGTCATGATGTTGCCTTCCCCTCAAACTCAGCCGGGAGCATAGGCCTTTCCCAGCGGTGCGGCGAGTACAGAAACTGTACCGGCCCAAGTGTGGTGGATTTGAAGTTCCTGCTTTCTGGGTGGCATCAGCGTTAGGAACTTCAAATCCAAAACCATACTGGAAATCCAAGCACTTGCTGGTGTGGCTTTTGAATCCGAAATTCGCTCGCTGCGTTGCTCCAAGTGAATGCGAATTTCGAATTCGCCGCACCAGTACAGATCGCGGACTGGCTGGCGCCGGCCTTGCCATGCGACCCCTCTGCCGCTGCACGGGATACCCCTGTGCACGACCAGGAGACATGACCCATGACCGCTTACGTTATCGCAGACATCAAGGTGAGGGACCCGAAGTGGATGCCGGCCTATGCCGCGTCGGTCCACGACCTCGTTCACAAGCACGGCGGCAGATATCTGTCGCGCAGCGGCAATGTGAAGACGCTCGAAGGCAAGCCGCTCGACACGACGCTGATTGCCTTGATGGCGTTCCCGACCGAGGCCGCGGCGCGCGCCTTCACCGACGATCCCGCCTACGCACCCTTTGTTTCGGCCCGTCAGGGCGGCAGCGACAGCCGTTTCCAGCTGATCGACAACTCCGATCTGGCCGGAACCATCCCGTATCTGCCGAAGGGATGATCTTCCCCTGCATTTGTCGCATCGGGACAGGGATCTCCCAGCAACAACAGCCACAGCGCCCACCTGCCGGACCTCCTTACTTCCGGCGGCCGCCCGGGCTGTGCTTTTCAAGAAGAATGGAATGACTATGACAATCAACTTTCGCAACAAATTCCTCGCTGCCGCGGCGCTGCTGTCGGCCTGCACTGCATTGGCGCAGGCGCATCAGGCAGCGCCCGCGTCCGGTCCCAATCCGCTGGCCGACAAGGTACGCGCCGCCAACAGCCGCTTCGAGAATGTGGCGGCGGCGACCGCCGAGGGCTATGCGCCGATCCCCTGCGCCAGCGGCATCACCGGCGGCGCCATGGGCATCCACTACGTCAATCCCGGCTACCTCAAGGACGACGCTGTCGATGTCGCCAAGCCCGAAGCGGTGATGTACGAGCCGATGGCCGACGGCACGCTAAAACTGATCGCGGTCGAATACATCACCTCGAAAGGCCCGGCCTCGCTCGATGGGCATCTGTTCAACTTCAACAGCGCGCCCAACCGCTATGGCCTCGGCCCGTTTTACGAGCTGCATGTCTGGGCCTGGAAGGGCAACCCGACCGGCGCGTTCGCCGACATGAACCCGAACGTGTCGTGCGAACCGACGACTGCTGCCAGCCAGTAAGCAGCCGGGCCAGGCGGCGCCAACGCCGCCTGGTTTTTAATCTCACAGAGGGGCCAAGCTCCGGGAGATCGCGATGCAACCTGGCATCGTTGGCGTGCCTGTGTGCCCATCGAGCTGTCTTTGCAAAAAGAGTCGCTTGACTGGCGATGTAAAATGCTCATTCTAGAATAATCATTTTACATTGGGTTGCTCCATGACCAGACCGCGACTATTTGACGAAGCCACTGTGCTGGGGGACGCGATGAACGCGTTTCGACGGGCCGGTTTCGCGGGAATTTCGATCAAGGATCTGAGCGATGCCACCGGCCTGACGTCTGGCTCGATCTACAATGCCTTTGGCGACAAGGAAGGTCTCTATCGGGCGGCCTTCGGCCACTATATCGATGCCGTCATCCGACACCGTATCGAGACCTACATCGGCGAAGCAAGCGATCTGGATGGTTTGGAACAGTTGTTCCTGTCGTTGTTGCTGCCCGCCCCGGAATCCGGCGACCTCGGCTGTTTGTTAACGAACGCTGCTGTCGAGTTCGGTGCGCAACCGTCGGTCGCCTCGGAAGGTCTCGCGGAAGGCTTCGCCGTGCTGGAAGCCGCCATCCGGCAGGTCGTGGAGCGCCAGATCGGTGGAGGGCAGGTCGATCTCCACGTCGTCAGGCTTCTGCTTCTCTACCAAGGCATTCTCGTGCTGATCCGCGCCGGCCGAGACGTCTCGGCCTGCCCGGCCGTCATTCGATCAGAATTCGAGCAGCTAAGGAAACTTCTGCCATGATCACCCTTTCCCGCAGGGCGGTGCTTCTCGGCACCGCCGGCAGTCTTCTTGCGCCTTGCCTGCCGGTCTTTGGCGCGTCGCCGGCCATGCCGCCGGTCCGATACGTTCGCTCCAACGGCATCGATATGGCTGTTTATGAAGCCGGCAAGGGACCGGCGGTTGTTTTGCTGCACGGCTTTCCCGAACTCGCCTTTTCCTGGCGTCACCAGATCGCGCCGCTCGCGGCCGCCGGCTACCACGTCATTGTTCCCGACCAGCGCGGATATGGTCTGACCGACCGGCCGTCCAAGGTCGAGGATTATGACATGGTCCACCTGACCGGCGATCTCGTCGGTCTCCTCGATGCTCTCGGCGTCGAAAAGGCCGTGTTCGCGGGCCATGACTGGGGCGGCCTGGTCGCATGGCAGATGCCGCTTTTGCATCAGAGCCGGGTCACTGGCGTCATCGGTGTCAACACGCCATTCATTCCCCATGAAATGCTGTGGCTGCATCCGAGCCTCACCAAGGGGCTGACCGCCCCGGACAAGCCGTTCGTTGCCAACCCGGCAAAAGACCCGATCGCGCAGATGCGCGAAGTCTACAATCCCGACATGTATGTGCTGATGTTCGAAGATGGTGATCTCGCGGACCGTTTGATGGCGCACGACGTGGCGCGGGTGTTCAGGAGCAATATGCGCAAGGGTATTATCACCGCCGCGCAATACGCCAAGCTGCCGCCGCAGGCCCGACACATGACATTCCTACAGGCGCTCTCGCAGCCGGAGCCGAAGACGCTGCCCGGCGAGCTGATCCTGACGCCAGACGAGCTTGCTTTCTATGCCGAGAGCTTCGGGCGCACCGGTTTCACGCCGGGCATCAACTGGTACCGCAACTTGTCCCGCAATTGGAGAGCCGGCTTGAATGTCGACCAGACGATAAAAGTGCCTTCGCTCATGATCGGCGCTGAGGACGACGTCGTGTTATCTCCAGCGATGATGGATGGAATGGACGCCCACATCGCCGATCTCGAAAAACATGTGGTCGCCGGCTGTGGACATTGGTCACAGCAGGAGAAGCCGGGCGAAGTCACCACGCTAATGGTCGATTGGTTGAAGCGGCGGGTTCCTGCGTAGCCGACATGGCGAGCGGTGCAAAGACGGTTAAGATAGCGGAACTTTCGGGATGCCGGCGCGCTTTAGTGTCCCGAAGGAGACACCGCATGAGCGCCACAAAAGAGTTCTTTGAAACCTGGCTGCAGGAGAATGTCGGCAATCTGCCGGCCGAGAGTGAGGTGAGCGTCGCCGTCCTGGCGCAGCAATTCGAGCAGGATGCCGATGCTGCCGGCTACGGCCACGAGGTTCGCGAAGACGAGCTCGGCAACATCCAGGAGGCGATCGAGGCAGCCCTGAAGAAGGCAAGGACAGGCGAAGAGCCGCAGGCTGCCGACGACAATGAGCTGGCGCCGGTTATGGAGGCGCTGGAGGTCGAGGATCCGAAGAGCGGACCGTAGCGGTTGCGGCTCTTCCCTTCCACGCTACATGACCGGGCATAATGGATGCCAAACACCTCACACTCGGCGTCGTGATCGGCGTGGCCATCGGCGTCGTGTTGGACAACATTGTTGCGGGCATTGGTATAGGTATTGCTCTGGGCATTGCCTTCGGCCTTGCCCGGAAGTCGTCCGGCCGGAAGTGACCAGCAGAACATGTCCTGCCCGATTTTGCCGCCCAGAGGTGCGGCGGTCGCCGCACCGCCGATGCCGAACGGCTACGCCGCCAGCGCCGTCTCCGCCAGCTTCACCCAATAGCTCATGCCGTGCGGGATGACCTCGTCGTTGAAGTCGTAGGCCGGGTTGTGCAGGCCGGCGGTATCGCCATTGCCGATGAAGATGAAGGCGCCCGGCCGCGCTTCCAGCATGTAGGAGAAATCCTCGCCGCCCATCACCGGCTGGATGGCGCGGTGCACATGGCTGTCGCCGGCGACGTCGGCCGCGATGTCGCTGGCAAAGACCGTCTCTTCCGGATGGTTGAAGGTGACGGGGTAGTTGGCATTGTAATCAACCTCGATTGTCGCGCCGAAGGCAGCGCCCACGCCTTGGCAAAGCGCGCGGATGCGCTCTTCAGCCTTCTTGGCGACCTCCTTCTTCAGCGTGCGTACGGTGCCGGCGATCTCGGCGCTCTCGGGAATGATGTTATAGGCGTCGCCGGCATGGAATTTCGTCACCGAGACGACCACCGCCTCGACCGGATCGGTGCTGCGCGAGGCGATCGTCTGCAATGCGCCGACAAGCTGGCTGGTGATGACGATCGGATCGATGGTGCCGTGCGGCATCGCCGCGTGGCCGCCCCGGCCCTTGACGGTGATGGTGAATTCGGCGGTCGCCGCCATGATCGGACCCGGCCTGATGGCGAACTGGCCGACCGGCAGGCCCGGCATGTTGTGCATGCCGAACACCTTGGAGATGCCGAAGCGCTCCATCATGCCGTCCTTGACCATCTCGTTGCCGCCGCCGCCGCCCTCTTCGGCCGGCTGGAAGATAACCGCGACGGAGCCGGCGAAATTGCGTGTTTCGGCGAGGTATTTGGCGGCACCCAAAAGCATCGCGGTGTGGCCGTCATGACCGCAAGCGTGCATCTTGCCCGGGACGGTCGAGGCATAGGATTTGCCGCTGATCTCGTTGAGCGGCAGGGCGTCCATGTCGGCGCGCAGGCCGATCGTCGAGCCTTCGCCGTGGCGGCCGCGGATGATGCCGACGACGCCGGTCTTGCCCAAACCCGTCACGATGTCGTCGCAGCCGAAAGCCTTCAGCTTCTCGGTGACGAAGGCGGCGGTCTTGAAGACGTCGAAATTCAGCTCCGGCGTCTGATGCAAATGGCGGCGCCAGCCGGCCACCTCATCCTGCATTTCGGCGGCTCGGTTCAGGATCGGCATGATGGTTCCATTTCGCTGTTGGAGCAGGCGGTCTTGACCTGCTGCTGTGCAATTGTGACTGCTGCCCTGCAACCATGCACGCTGCTTTGCATTGTGCTGCTGCTTCCACATTGTGATCGGCAGCACTTTGCCATGTTGACGTCACATAGAGTAAATAGCACCGCGACTGTGGTCCGGGAACAGAGAGCCGGACCATTATCCTGGCGATCGTGTAACGAAATCTTACGGAGCCAGGGGCGACTGCGGCAAGAGGCTATTTCGGTTTTCATGATGCGCTATAGGCATTTCCTCAAACTGTTGGTGGCGGGCGCGGTGGTGCTTGCGGCGCTGGCCGGGCCTGCCTTGGCCAATCCGACCATCCTGTTCGACCTGAACAGCGGCAAGATCCTGCAGCATCAGGAGGCGTTCAGGCGCTGGTACCCGGCATCGCTGACCAAGCTGATGACCGCCTATGTGGCGTTTCGTGCGATTGCCGCGGGCGAGGTCCAGCTCGATTCGCCGATCAAGGTGACGAAACATTCCGCCGGCGAGCCGCCGAGCAAGATGGGCTTCAAGCCGGGTTCGGTGATGCGGCTGGACAATGCGCTGAAGATGATGCTGGTCAAATCGGCCAACGATATCGCCATGGCGGTCGGCGAGAATATCGGCGGTTCGCAAGCGGCCTTTGCCGAACGCATGAATGCGGAGGCGCGGAGGCTCGGCATGAGCGGGTCCCATTTCGTCAATCCGAACGGGCTCTATTCGCCGGACCAGTATACGACAGCGCGCGATCTCGCTTTGCTGGTGATGGCGATCCGCAAGGAATTTCCGCAATATGCCCCCTGGTTTTCGATCGAAGGCCTTGCCGTCGGCAAGAAGGCGATCTCCAACTACAACCTCCTGATCGGCCGCTATCCGGGTGCCGACGGCATGAAGACCGGTTTCGTCTGCTCGTCCGGTTTCAACATGATCGGCTCGGCTACCCGCAACGGCCGCACCCTGGTCGCCGTGGTGCTCGGCGAGCAATCGGCCGTCACCCGCGCCGAGGCGGCGGCAAAACTGCTCGACCAGGGCTTTGCAACCCCGGCCCCGAGTTGGCTGACGGTCGCAGCGCTGCCTGCCTATGGCGACACCATGTCGGCCAACGACATGAACGACGAGATCTGCAAGAAGAAGCCGGTCGAGGAGCAGTCGGAAGCCGCACCCGCCGTCGGCGACAAGGGCAAGGACGTGCCGAAATCGCCCTATCAGGAAAAGCTCGACCATGTGCCGACGCTGATCGCCGTCGGCCTCGGCGGCGCCACGGGGCCGAAGCCGAAGGCGATGCTCGATGCCTCCGGGCAGGAATATCCCGACGTGCCGCTGCCGACATGGCGGCCGGACCGGGCGCCGCCGGCCGGCGCTGAGCCGGCCGTGGCCGGGTCCACCACCGCCGCGCAGGTCCAACGGCCGGCCAAGGCGCTGAACTAGCCGTATGGCCGGCTTCCCGATCCCCGTTTCGGTGCTCACCGGCTTTCTCGGCGCCGGCAAGACGACGCTGCTCAACCGGCTGCTCCGGGATCCCGCGCTCGCCGACACCGCCGTCATCATCAACGAGTTCGGCGAAGTGGCGATCGACCATCTTCTGGTCGAGCAGGCGTCCGACGGCATCATCCAGCTTTCCGATGGCTGCCTCTGTTGCACGGTGCGCGGCGAGCTGGTCGACACGCTGGCCGATCTCGTCGACCGGCTGCAGACCGGCCGCATCGACCGGCTTGCCCGCGTCGTCGTCGAGACCACCGGGCTCGCCGATCCCGCCCCTGTGCTGCAGTCGATCATGGCACACCCGGCCCTGGTCCAGGCCTTCCGGCTCGACGGCGTCATCACCCTGGTTGACGCCATCAACGGCAATGCGACGCTCGATGCCCATGTCGAGGCGGTGAAGCAGGTGGCCGTCGCCGATCGCATCGTGCTCAGCAAGGCCGACCTGGCTACGGATGCAGGCGACGCGGAGGCGTTGCGGGCGCGGCTCAGGCAGATCAACCCGGGCGCCGTGGTGCTCGACGCGAGCCAGGCAAGCGCGGCGACCCTGTTCGATTGCGGCCTCTACAATCCGGCCACCAAATCCGTCGATGTGCAGCGTTGGCTCGGCGAAGAAGCCGGCCACGACCATGATGTTGGCAGCCATGACCACAGCGGTCATGGTCATGCCGACCACGGTCACCATGACCATGGCCACAGGCACGATTCCCGCATCCGCGCGTATTCGCTGGTTCATGACGGGCCGGTGCCGTTTTCGGCAATCGAGATGTTCCTCGATCTGCTGCGCTCGGCGCATGGCGAGCGCCTGTTGCGGATGAAGGGCGTCATCGAGCTTGCAGAAGACCCGTCGCGGCCGCTGGTTATCCATGGCGTGCAGAAGATCCTGCATCCGCCGGTGCAACTGCCGGCTTGGCCGGACAGCCAGCGCGGCACCAGGCTGGTGCTGATCACGCTCGACATGCCGGAAGACTATATCCGCCGGCTGTTCGCCGCCTTCACCAACCGGCCGTCGATCGACACGCCGGACCGCGCGGCACTGGAAAGCAACCCGCTGGCTATTGCCGGGCGGTAGAGGCTTTCATCAGTTTTAAGTCGAACGCCGCGCTGCCCCTCATCTGCCTGCCGGCATCTTCTCAAGAAGGACGCTCTCGTCGACGATTTCGCCAATCTCCAGCGCCGCAGAAAGAGCGCCAAAGTTGCGGCCAGCCCCTTCTCCCCGTCACTATACGGGGAGAAGATGCCGGCAGGCAGATGAGGGGCAGCGCACCGTCAGCAGAACGAGCTAAGTCCAGGCTCGGCCGCCGCCGCGCTCGACCAGGAAGCGGTGGCCGCCCGATATTGCCGCCGTTTCGATCAGCCGATGGCCGCTCTCGGCGCAGAAGGCGGGGATGTCGATGACGGCGAGGGGGTCGGTGGTTTCGAGCCAGAGGCGGCTACCCGGCGGCATTGCGGCCAAGCGCTTTTTGGCCTTGAGCGCGGGCAACGGGCAGTTCAGACCTTTGAGGTCGTAGACGGCGGCGGGGCTGGTTGAGGGCCTGTCTCCTTGGCCCCCATCTTCTTGTTCAAGCATGAAGCTCAGCCGCCAAACATGCCGAGCAGCTTTTTCTTCAACCTTGTCGCCGTGCTTTCGGCGTCCGCAGCCTGCGTTTCGACTGCCGGGGCGGCCTCCGATGGCGCTACAGTGGCGGTGGCGACAGGCATCTCGGCGGCGGTCTTGGCAGCTTCCTTTTCAGCCAGTGCCTGCGCCTTGGCCGCTTCCTTCTCGGCCAGCGCCTGCGCCTTGGCTGCCTCTTTGGCGGCCTTGGCCGCTTCAATGGCGGCTAGCCTTTGTTCCTCGGCCTTCTGCTTGGCGGCCTTTTCGGCGTCGAGTGCCGCCATCTTGCGGCCGGCCGGCGAATCGACGCGGCCCATGCGCGCCGTCTCGGTCACCGTGCCGTCTGGGTTGAGCGACGGCGGCTCGATCGGCACGCGTTCGCCGCGGGCACGCCGTTTCGACCAGTCGGAAACGATGCTGGCTTCCTTGATCCCGGCGATGGTCGGCTTGGGTGCCGGCACGCTGGCCTTGACGGCGCCGTTGAAGGCCGCCTCATAGGTGCTTTGATAGGCGTTGATGGCGCTCTTCAGTGAATCGGGCTGGGTGGTCGCAGGGCAAGCGCCGGTCGGATTAAAGGTCGAGCCGTCGGCCGCAACCTGGTTGAAGACGTAGCGCTTCTCGCAGACGTCGACTTTCGGCGGCACCTTGGTGACTTCGAAATTGTCGTAGCCGACCTTCAGCATCTTCCAGAATTCGTAGTTCGGGTCGTTGCGGTAGCGCGCCATGTTGGCTGCAGTCATGCGGAACGGAAAAGCCTGGATCTGGAACTCGGTCTGGCCGCCCTGGAAGGCGTCACGACCGAAAGCGTAGATCTGCTCGATCTGCGCGTCGGTCATCGAATAGCAGCCCGACGACGAGCAGGCGCCATGGACCATCAGGTTGGAACCAGTGCGGCCATTGGCGCGGTCATAGGCGTTCGGGTAGCCGATGTTGAAGGACAGGTGATAATTCGACCGCGGGTTCATCTGCGCCGGGCGGACCGTGTAAAAGCCTTCCGGCGCTTGGCGGTCGCCTTCGGTGAACTTCGGCCCGAGCTTGCCCGACCATTTGCAGATGTCGTAGCTGGCGACCAGGTCGTAGCGGCCGTTGGTCTTGGCCTTCCAGATTTCGAGCTTGCCTTCTTCCTTGAAGATGCGGGCCATCACCGAAGAGGTGCGGACCATGCCCTTGGCCCTCATCTCGGCCAGGATCTTGTCCGGCAGCGGCTTGTTGGCCTGCGGTGCAAAATCCTTCATCGAAGCATCATTGCAGCCGGCGACGCCGATCGCAGCGATCAGAACTCCGGTGCGGGCAAGCTTGGCAAACATGGATATGGCTATCGTCTTCATCTCTGCGCCGCGGATGCCGCGGCTGCTAAACTGACCACTGACGGACCTTAAGCCCGTTAACCTTGAAAATTCCTTACCGCAAGCGACCTTGCGCCAAGCAGCCCTCTTGCCCCAAACGAAATTGGCGCGTCCCCTACGGCAAGCTCACTGTGACGAACGCAGCGGCATTTTTGTGGCGAAATTGCTCCACGCCGTCACATTTCAGGCCGCGCACCTGCGTTGGCTACAGATTGCGGCCCATCGCCAGGTATTTCTCGCGGCGATGCTCGCGGAAGTCGGTGTTGGCGCCGGAAAATTCCTTCATCGTCCTGGCGATGAGGTCGCCGGTGGCGGCAATCACCGTTTCGGGGGCGCGATGGGCACCGCCGAGCGGTTCGGCGACGATGGCGTCGATGATCTTCAGCTCCAGCAGATCCTGCGCCGTGATCTTCATGTTGGTCGCAGCATCCCTGGACCGGGTGGTGTCGCGCCACAGGATCGAGGCGGCGCCCTCCGGCGAGATCACCGAATAGATGGCGTGTTCGAGCATGTAGACGCGGTTGGCGGTGGCGATCGCTATGGCGCCGCCGGAGCCGCCTTCGCCGATCACCACCGAGATCGACGGCACCTTCAGGCCAAGGCAGGCTGAGGTCGAGCGGGCGATGGCTTCCGCCTGGCCGCGCTCTTCGGCGTTGACGCCGGGATAGGCGCCGGCAGTGTCGACCAGCGTCAGCAGCGGGATTTGGAAGCGGTCGGCGAGTTCCATCAGCCGTACCGCCTTGCGGTAGCCCTCCGGCCGCACCGAGCCGAAATTATGCTTCAGCCGGCTTGCCGTGTCGGAACCTTTTTCCTGGCCGATGATCGCCACCGGCTCGCCACGGAAGCGGGCGAAGCCGCCGACGATCGCCTGGTCCTCGCCGAAATTGCGGTCGCCGGCGAGCGGCGTGAAATCGGTAAGCAGGCCCTTGATGTAGTCGATGCAATGCGGCCTGTCCGGATGGCGCGCCACCTGCACCTTCTGCCATGGCGTTAGCGCCTTATAGGCGTCGCGCAGCGCATCGCGTGAGCGCTTCTCGAGACGGGCGATCTCATCGCCGACGTCGACCGCCTCACCGTTCTCGGCAAGCTTCTTCAGCTCGAGGATCTTGCCTTCGAGATCCTGCACAGGCTTTTCGAAATCGAGGTAATTGTACATTCTTGGGCGAACCGGCAGGTCGGAAGGCAATGACTGACGCAAGCCCGAAAATGCAGGCTGGGCGCGGTGGAACGTCGTTCTCACATAGCGACATGACGCCTAGTCGGCAAGCGGATGATGATCGTTGACCAGACGCACCAGCCGCTCCTCCAGTACATGGGTGTAGATCTGCGTCGTTGAAATATCGGCATGGCCGAGCAGCTGCTGCACGGCCCTGAGATCGGCGCCGTTCTGCAGCAGATGGCTGGCGAAAGCATGGCGCAGCACATGCGGCGATATCTTCGCCGCGGCAATGCCGGCTCGCGCGGCAAGCCCTTTCAGCTCGCGGGCAAAGACCTGTCTCGAGAGATAGCCGTTTTCGGAGGCGGCCGGAAACAGGAACGGGCTGTCGGCAAGAGCCGGCACCGCCGCCCGTGCGGCAAGCCAGGTCCGCATCGCCGTGCGCGCCTTGGCCGACAGCGGCACCATGCGTTCCTTGTTGCCCTTGCCGCGCACCATGAAGAAGCGGTCGTCGCGCTGCGCCACCGTCACCGGCAGGCTGACCAACTCCGAAACCCGCAGGCCGGTGGCGTAGAGGACCTCGACCAGTGCGTGCAGGCGCAGCGCCGCCAGGCTGTCGTCGTCGTTGAGCGAGGGGTCGATCGCCTCCTGCGTGGCGCGGTCGAGCAGCCGGCCGGTATCGGCCTCGCTCATCGTCTTCGGCAGCGGCCGGCCTTTCTTCGGGCTGTCCAGCGTGCCGGTCGGATCGTCGCCGCGCAGGCCTTCGGCGTAGAGGAACTTGAAGAACTGACGGATTGCCGACAATTTGCGCGCCTGCGAGGTGGCGGCAAAGCCGCGCGCGGCGATGTCGTCGAGATAGGCACGGATGTCGGTGCTGGTGGCAGCGGCGAGCCCGCCGCCGATCCCGGCGGAAGCGTCCTCGAGGTCGCGGCGATAGGAGGAAAGCGTGTTTTCGGCAGCGCCGCGCTCGGCGCTCATCATCTCGAGAAAGGCTTCGATGCGGGCGGCGCTGTTCATTTTTTGGGATTGAGCTTTTCCGGAGGGATACGCACGCTCATTTCCGCCTTTCTCGGCTCGACGAACATGACCAGGGCGAACATCGCGCCGTAGACAATGCCGGCCAGAATCACGAGCGTCACGACAAAGCGAAACAGTGTCGGCATTAATTTTCGCCCGTCGTCTTGTTCTGCATTTCCAACCCTGTGCCCTTATGAGACGCCAATCCCACCAATTCAAGGGTGAAGCCGATAACAGGTCCCGGGCGCGCCGCGCTTGACGCAAACAGGCTTTTGATGTCGATACGCCGGCAAAGAGGCCCTAGAAACATGAACGCGTTACCAGCAAACCCTCCGGGCGAGAGCCATGCCGCGCTGCTCGGCCGGCTGGGCGACCGTTCCATCGTCTTTGTCGGGCTGATGGGCGCCGGCAAGACGGCGATCGGCCGCAAGGTGGCGGCGATGCTGGCGCTACCCTTTATCGACAGCGACCAGGAGATCGAAAGTGTTTCGCGCATGAGCGTCCCGGACCTGTTCGAGCGCTATGGCGAGGCGGAGTTCCGGGCACTGGAGCAGCGCGTCATCCTGCGCGTGCTGGAGCACGGGCCCCAGGTGCTGTCGACCGGCGGCGGCGCCTTCATGAATGCGCAGACGCGCGAGGCGATCGCCAGCCATGGCGTTTCGGTCTGGCTGAAGGCCGAGATCGACCTGTTGATGGAGCGCGTTTCCAAGAAGCAGAACCGGCCGCTGCTGAAAAGCGCCGATCCCCGGGGGGTGCTGGAGCGGCTGATGGCGGAACGCTACCCGGTTTACGCCGCGGCCGATGTCATCGTGCCGACCCGCGACGACCGCAAGGAGATCATTGCCGCCGAAGTGGTGGACGCGCTGCGCGGCCATCTCGGCGTTGCCGACATCGACGAGGTGCGGTCGTGAGCGCTGATGCAACGGTCTCTGTCGAAGTCGGGCTTGGCGAGCGTACCTACGACATTTTGATCGGCCCCGGCCTGCTGTCACGCGCCGGCGCCGAAATTGCGCGCCGTCTGCCGGGCACAAGGGCGGCGGTCGTCACCGACGAAAACGTCGCTAGCGCGCATCTCGCAACGCTTGCGGCCGGCCTGGCAAGCGGTGGCATCCAACATGCAGTCATCACGCTGCCGCCCGGCGAAAAGACCAAGAGCTTTGCGCACCTGGAAGAGGTGGTCGACGGCGTGCTGGCCGCCAAGCTGGAGCGTGGCGATGTCGTCGTCGCGCTCGGCGGCGGCGTCATCGGCGACCTCGCCGGCTTTGCCGCCGGCATCGCGCGGCGCGGCATGAACTTCGTGCAAATCCCGACCTCGCTGCTGGCGCAGGTCGATTCCTCCGTCGGCGGCAAGACCGGCATCAACAGCAAGCGCGGCAAGAACCTGGTCGGGGTGTTTCACCAGCCGAGGCTGGTACTGGCCGACACCGAAGTGCTCGACACGCTGCCGATCCGCGAGTTTCGCGCCGGCTATGCCGAACTGGCCAAATACGGGCTGATCGACCGGCCGGAGTTCTTCGCCTGGCTGGAGGAAAACTGGTCTCGCGTGTTTGCCGGCGGGCCGGAGCGGGCAAAAGCGATTGCCGAGGCCTGTCGCGCCAAGGCCGACGTCGTTGCACGCGACGAATTCGAGACCGGCGACCGTGCGCTGCTCAATCTCGGCCACACCTTCGGTCACGCGCTCGAGGCGGCGACCGGCTATGACGGCACGCGGCTGGTGCATGGCGAGGGCGTTGCCATCGGCATGGCGCTGGCGCACCGTTTTTCTTCAAGGCTCAATTTGGCGAGCCCCGACGATGCGGCGCGCGTCGAGGCGCACCTTCGCGTCGTCGGCCTGCCGTGGTGCATGGCCGACATTCCAGGCGAATTGCCTGACGCCGAAAAGCTGTTCTCCTTCATCACCCAGGACAAAAAGGTGTCGCGCGGCGCGCTGACCTTCATCCTGACGCGCGGCATCGGTCAGGCCTTCATCGCCAGGGATGTGCCGGCCTCGGAAGTGCTGGCGTTCCTCGGGGAGAACCATCCGGGATGAGCCAGGCCGGCTGGATCGCGGCTGCTGCGCTTGCCGGCCTCGGCCTGCTGGGCTTCGTCTTGCGTCGGCACCTGTTCGCCGCCTTCGGCTACGAGTTGCAGCGTATCGAGCCGCAGCGCTCGACGCATGAGGAACTGCGTGGCGCCGTCGACGATTTCCGCCGCGACGGCCAGGTGGTGCGCGAGGATCGTGCCCGCATTGGCGGCCTGTTCGACCTTGAGGAGCTCGAAGTGTCGGACGTGATGGTCCACCGCACCAATATGCGCTCGGTCAACGCCGACGACCCGCCGGAAGCGGTGGTGCGCGAGATCCTGCAGAGCCCGCATACCCGCATGCCGCTGTGGAAGGGCTCGCTCGACAACATCGTCGGCGTGCTGCACGCGAAGGACCTGCTGCGCGCGCTGAACGAGGTCGGCAATGATTTCTCCAGGATCGACGTGATGAAGATCGCGTCGCGGCCGTGGTTCGTGCCCGACACCACGACGCTGCAGGAGCAGCTCAACGCCTTCCTGCGCCGCAAGGCGCATTTCGCCATCGTCGTCGACGAATATGGCGAGGTCGAGGGACTGGTGACGCTGGAGGACATCATCGAGGAGATCGTCGGCGAGATCGCCGACGAGCACGACATCGACATCCAGGGCGTCAAGCAGGAAGCCGACGGCTCCGTCGTCGTCGACGGCACGGTGTCGATCCGCGACCTCAACCGGGCGCTCGACTGGAACCTGCCGGACGAGGAAGCCACCACCATTGCCGGCCTTGTCATCCACGAGGCGCAGTCGATTCCGGACGAAAAGCAGGCCTTTACGTTTCACGGCAAGCGCTTCGTCGTCATGAAACGCGACAAGAATCGGATCGCGCGGCTGAGGATCAAGCCGGCGATGCTTGGCGAATGACAGTGCACGCCTTATGGCAGCCGTGGGCAGTCAGGAGTCTATGACAATCGATCGGCGAACCCTGCTTCTGGTGTCGATGGCGGCGCTGCTGCCGGGTCAGGCTGCAGCGGCATTGCAGCTGCGTCCGCCATCACCCGAAACCTTCGACTATGGGCCGGCCAAGCTCGACATTTATTCCCGCGATGGCGCAAGCGGCCTGCCGGTCGTCTTTTTCGTCCATGGCGGCGCCTGGCGGGTCGGCAACCGCAACAACGTCAACTCCAAGCCGCAATTCCTGCTCGACAATGGCTTCTGCTTCGTCTCGATCGACTACCGGATGCTGCCTGAAGCCGACGTCGCCACCCAGGCCGCCGATGTCGAACTGGCGTATCGCTACGTCCGCGCCAACATCGCCAGCCATGGCGGCGATCCGGACCGGATCGTCGCGATGGGCCATTCGGCCGGCTGCCATCTCGTCGCGCTGACCGGCCTGCGCGGCGGCCTGCCCGGCGTCGCGGCGCTGGTCCTCGACGATACCAGGGCCTATGATCTGGAGGCGTTGGCCAGGAGCGGCGGCATGGCAGGGGTCTATGCCCGCGCCTTTCCCGATCCGGCGCAGTGGCGGGCGCTGTCGCCGGTCACCTATGTCGACGGCCGCAAGCATCCGCCGACGTTCATCGCCTATTCGCGGGCGAAAACCCGCGCGGCGGACGCGCAGGCCTTTGCCGGGCGTCTGGGCGCCACCGGAACCAGGGTCACGCTGTTCGATGGCAGCGCCTATTCGCACATGTCGATCAATCGCGACTTCGGCACCGAAGGCGATGCGTTGACCGCCGCGGTGATGGCTTTCCTGAGGGCGAGCCTCGGCTGAGTTACAGTTTGGATGGCGGCAGGCAGGTGAGGGGCGCGCAGACGCGGGAACGAGGGCCGGCTAAAGCCGAAGCGATTTTTGTGTCTATGGTCATTGGCCGTGGTCACATCTGACCTTATATGGTGAACGGCAATTTTGTTCATTGAGGTGGCGCATGACCGCGCAGGTGTCGAAATCGAAGTTCAAGGCAAAGGCTCTCGAGTATTTTCGTCAGGTTGAAACGACTGGCGAGCCAATCATTGTGACCGATCACGGCCAGCCCACATTAGAGATACGACGCTATGAATCGGTTGCGCGCGACCCTTTGGAGGTGCTGCGTGGGTCTGTCCTGCGTTACGACCGCCCGACGGATCCGGTGGCCGAAGATGATTGGGAAGCCAGCAATTGATCGTGTTGGACACGCATGTTCTCGTCCGCTGGGTCGGCGGTGAGACCGATCTGCTTTCAGAACCAGCACTTCGCGCAATCGAGCGGGAGAGGTTAGGCGGCGAGATTTTGATCTCCTCGATATCAGCATGGGAAATCGCCATGCTGGTTTCCAGGGGGCGTCTCCTGCTATCGATGGATGTGGGTGAATGGCTGGCGACGGTCAGCAAGCTTGAAAAATTGAGCTTCATTTCCGTCGACAATGAGATCGCCGTGACTAGTACCGAACTTCCGGGAGAGTTTCACAAGGATCCGGCTGATCGGATCATTGTTGCGACCAGTCGAAAATTTGCGGCACCTTTGGTGACCGCGGATCACAAGCTGCGAGACTATCGATATGTAAAGACAATCTGGTAGGGCAACTACCAGCGGGTCTTTTCGCCGGGCGCCGCCGGCTCGATCGCCAGGGCATGGACGCCGGATTTCAATTCCTCGGCCAGCAATGCGTTGACGGCGCGGTGGCGTTCGACGCGGCTCATGCCGGCAAAGGCGGGCGCGACGATGCGGACGCGGAAATGCGTCTCGCCGGTGCCGTCGAAGGTGGCGTGATGGCCGGAATCCAGATGATGATGGCCGGCATGGAGATGGCTTTCGTTGATGACGGCCAGCCGTTCCGGCGAAAACGCCTTTTTCAGCTTGTCTTCCATCGTTGCCTGTATGGACATCGCCGCTTCCCTTCACCACATCTATGTCATCGCACAAAATTCGCCGTTCGCCGGTTTTATGCCGCGATTCAGCGGTTAGGGCGATCATCGCGAAAATGTCAATTCTTGTTTCGCATCAGCGAACAGCCCATAAATGGGTGAGATGAAGCCGTACCCAAAATATTTCGAAAAGATTCGCATCCGCCCGGAGAAGGACGCGGAGCTGAAGTCGCGCTCGCCGATCTGCCAGTGGGATGGCTGCAAGGAGGCCGGCACCCACCGCGCCCCGGTCGGACGCATGAAGGAAGGCGAGTACTTCCAGTTCTGCTTCGATCATGTGCGCGAGTACAATAAGGGCTTCAATTATTTCTCGGGCGTTCCCGACACCGAGATTGCCCGCTTCCAGAAGGAGGCCATGACCGGCCACCGGCCGACCTGGAAAATGGGCGTCAACGGTGCTTCGACACGCTCCTCGCCCGACTTCGCCCAGGCGCGCTCCGGTCGCGCCGGCTACTACAACCGCATGCGCGATCCGTTCGATCTGTTCAAAGGCCCGAAGGACCCGCGCGAAGCACGCGAGCGCAAGGCCAAGCCGCTTGAGGCCAAGGCACTGGAAACGCTTGGCCTTGATACAAAGGCGACTGGCAAGGATATCAAGGCGCGCTATAAGGAACTTGTGAAACGCCACCATCCGGATGCGAATGGCGGCGACAGAGGTTCGGAAGACCGGTTCCGCGATGTGCTCCAGGCCTATCGCGTGCTCAAGCAGGCAGGTTTGTGCTGAGCGACCTTACGGTTCGTGTCGCTTTCCAACTTTCATAAGGTTGGAAAAGGCTCTAAGACCGCCCCCGAACAAAATCGATTGCCAGCGAAACGCGGCGTTTCGCTTGTGGAGACGTTGATAGAGATGAACAAGGTCGATCGCGACATCGCCAACCTGCCCGACACCACGGTGTCGGTGAAGGAGACATTCGGCTTCGACTCCAAGATGGTGGTGCCGGCCTATTCGGTGACGAGCGAGCATGTGCCCGACATCGACCCGGACTATCTGTTCGACAAGAACACGACCATGGCGATCCTCGCCGGCTTTGCCTACAACCGCCGGGTCATGGTGTCGGGCTATCACGGCACCGGCAAATCGACGCATATCGAGCAGGTCGCCGCCCGCCTCAACTGGCCCTGCGTGCGCGTTAATCTCGACAGCCATGTCAGCCGTATCGACCTCGTCGGCAAGGACGCCATCGTCGTCAAGGACGGGCTGCAGATCACCGAATTCCGCGACGGCATCCTGCCCTGGGCCTATCAGCACAATGTTGCGCTGTGCTTCGACGAATACGATGCCGGGCGTCCGGACGTGATGTTCGTCATCCAGCGCGTGCTGGAATCGTCGGGCCGGCTGACGCTGCTCGACCAGAGCCGGGTCATCCGCCCGCATCCGGCCTTCCGGCTGTTTTCGACCGCCAACACGGTTGGGCTGGGCGACACCACCGGCCTCTATCACGGCACCCAGCAGATCAACCAGGCGCAGATGGACCGCTGGTCGATCGTCACCACGCTGAACTATTTGCCGCACGACAATGAGGTGAACATCGTGCTGGCCAAGGCCAAGCACTATCGCGACGGCAAGGGCAAGGAGATCGTCAACAAGATGGTGCGCGTCGCCGACATGACGCGCTCGGCCTTCATCAACGGCGATTTGTCGACGGTGATGAGCCCGCGCACGGTCATCACCTGGGCCGAGAATGCCGAGATCTTCGGCAATATCGGCATGGCGTTCCGGCTGACCTTCCTCAACAAATGCGACGAGCTGGAACGCTCGCTGGTCGCCGAGTTCTACCAGCGCGCCTTCGGCGAAGATCTGCCGGAATCGGCTGCCAATGTGGTGCTGGGCTAAGCAGAGTCTCGATGGCGGGTCCGGGCGACAACACGCGAAACAAATCCAAGACCGGCGCTGAGAACGACAGCTTCAAGCGCGCGGTTACCGTCTGCATGCGCGCCATCGCCGGCGACAAGGACCTCGAAGTCGGCTTCGCCAAGGACCGGCCGGCGCTGGCCGGCAGCCGCGCCCGGCTGCCCGAACTGCCGAAGAAGGCATCGAAAGCCGATATCGCCATCACCCGGGGGCTCGGCGATTCCATGGCGCTGAAGCGCGCCTGCCATGATGCGCGCATCCACACCAGGCTGGCGCCGGAAGGCAAGCAGGCCCGCGCCATCTATGACGCGGTCGAGCAGGCCCGGGTCGAGGCGATCGGCAGCCGCGCCATGCAGGGCGTTGCCGACAATATCGGCTCGATGCTCGAAGACAAATACGCCCGGGCCAACCTCGTCGACGTCAAGGACAAGGCCGACGCGCCGATCGAGGAGGCGCTGGCGCTGATGGTGCGCGAAAAGCTGACCGGCCGCACTGTGCCGAAGAGCGGCGAACGGCTGGTCGATCTCTGGCGGCCTTGGGTCGAGGAAAAGGCTAGCGCCGACCTCGACGGGCTGTCGGCAAAGCTCGACGACCAGCAGGCCTTTGCCCGCGTCGTGCGCGAGATGCTCGCCTCCATGGAAATGGCCGAGGAACTCGGCGACGACCAGGAGACGGAAGACTCGGAGGACAACGACGAAAACCAGCCGCAAGGCGAGGAGCAGAGCGAGGAGGGCGGCGAAGACGATTCCGGCTCCGAGCAGTCGCAGTCCGAAGATACCGAGGCATCGTCCGACGACGAGCAATCGGCCGAGACCGAGGCCTCCGACGCCACTGCCGACGACCTTTCCGACGATGACGACGCCGACGCGGAGACGCCCGGCGAGGCGCGCCGCAACGACAATCCCTTCACCAATCTGCCGAAAGAGATCGACTACAAGGTCTTCACCACGGCCTTCGACGAGACCGTAGGCGCGGAGGAACTGTGCGAGGAGGAGGAACTCGACCGGCTGCGCGCCTTCCTCGACAAGCAGCTCGCCAACCTGTCCGGCGTCGTCGGGCGGCTGGCCAACCGGTTGCAGCGCCGCCTGATGGCGCAGCAGAACCGCTCCTGGGATTTCGACCTCGAAGAAGGTTATCTCGATCCGGCACGGCTGGTGCGCGTCGTCATCGACCCGATGCAGCCGCTGTCCTTCAAGCAGGAGCGTGATACCAAATTCCGCGACACGGTGGTGTCGCTGGTGCTCGACAATTCGGGTTCGATGCGCGGCCGGCCGATCACGGTCGCGGCGACCTGCGCCGACATCCTGGCGCGCACGCTGGAACGCTGCGGCGTCTCAGTCGAAATCCTCGGCTTCACCACCCGCGCCTGGAAGGGCGGGCAGGCGCGCGAGAAATGGCTGAAGGAAGGCAAGCCGCCGAACCCCGGCCGGCTCAACGATCTGCGCCACATCATCTATAAATCCGCCGACCATCCGTGGCGGCGGGCGCGCCGCAATCTCGGCCTGATGATGCGCGAGGGCCTGCTCAAGGAAAACATCGACGGCGAGGCGCTGCTTTGGGCGCACAACCGGCTGATCGCGCGGCCGGAGCAGCGCAAGATCCTGATGATGATCTCGGACGGCGCGCCGGTCGACGATTCAACGCTGTCGATCAATCCGGGCAATTATCTCGAGCGGCATCTGCGCGCCATCATCGAGCTCATCGAGACGCGCTCGCCGGTCGAGCTTTTGGCCATCGGCATCGGCCACGACGTCACCCGCTACTATCGCCGCGCCGTCACCATCGTCGATGCCGAAGAACTGGCCGGCGCCATGACCGAGCAACTGGCCTCGCTGTTCGCCGAGGAAACCGTGCGCGACACGCGGCGCGGCGGCATGCGGCGCGCCGGATGATTTTTTCCCGCGGCGGCCTTTGGCAGACGCTTTTGGCCGCCATTGCGTTGTCAGGCATCAGTTTGGCGCCGGCTGTCGCTGCCGGGCCGGCCCCGGTCGAGCCGGCCGAAATCTCGGCACGGCCGATCAGCGAATTCCATATCGGCCGGCCGGACAAACAGTTCGGGCCGCTCGAATTCGTCGGCGGGCTCGAAATGACCTCGCCGACGCGCGATTTCGGCGCGCTGTCGGCGCTTCGGTTCCTCAAGCCGGGCAGCGATTTCATCGGCGTCGCCGATACCGGCTTCTGGTTCTTCGGCACCCTTGTCCACGATGCCGACAAGCGGCCTTCCGGCATTCAGAATTTTCGCATGCAGCAGATGGTCGATGCTGCCGGCCAGGCCATCGACCTGAAATGGGCGGTCGATGCCGAAGGCCTCGCGGTCCAGGACGGCATCGCCACGGTCGGCTTCGAGCGCGATCACCGTATCGCAGAGGTCAAGATCGATCCGGACGACATGAAGGCGCCGTTCAAGCAATTGGACTTCCTGATCCCGGCCTGGGAACTTCGCCGCAATCGCGGCTTTGAGACCGTCGCCCGCGCCCATCCTTACGGACAGCACGCGGGCGGGCTGGTCGTGGTGTCGGAAAAGAGCCTCGACAAGGCCGGTAACATCTTCGCGGCGATCATCGAAGGGCCGCATAAGGGCGTCTTCACCGTCAAGCGCAATGGCGACTTCGACATCACCGACGGCGCCTTCCTGCCGGATGGCGACCTGTTGCTTCTGGAGCGCAGTTTTTCGATGGCCGGCGGCGTCAAGATGCGGCTGCGGCGCATCTATGGCGAAAGCGTCGAGAAGGGCGCCGTCGCCGACGGGCCGGTGCTGCTTGAAGCCGACATGGATTACCAGATCGACAACATGGAAGCGCTCGACGTCTGGACCCGCGACGACGGCGCGCTGATCGTGTCGCTGATGTCCGACGACAACCACTCGATCCTGCAGCGCAACCTCTATCTGGAATTCATCCTGCACGAGGATTGACGCGCGATCGGCCATTGATCGGCTGTTGGCGATGCTGGCATTTCCGCGCCGTTTCGCAGCGCATGCAATTTCCCATGGCGATTTCCCCTCGCAATGACCCGCGTCGCGCGTTTCCAACCGGCTCTCACCATCTGCAAAAATACTTTAGTTGTGGCTTGACAATTTGTGTCATCGGCGAAATACTCAAGTCCATGCTTAACTATTCCGAGATCGACAGCATCCTGCGGGCTCTTGCCGAGCCGACGCGGCGGGCAATCCTGGAAAGGCTGGGCCGCGGGCCGGCCACCGTCAGCCAGTTGGCGGAGCCGTTCGGCATGACCTTCGCCGCGGTGCTCCAGCATCTCCAGGCGCTGGAAGCGTGCGGGCTGATCCGCAGCGAAAAAATCGGACGCGTGCGCACCTGCCGGATCGAGCCCGGCGGGCTCGCCCCGCTCGCCGACTGGATCGCCGCGCGCCGCACGCCGGCCGAACGCCACCTCGACCGTCTCGGCCAGATTCTGGCGGAGACTGACCAACCGAACGCAACACTCCACGACCAGGAAAAGGACGAAGAGAAATGAACCAGATTGCGCCCGTGAACGACCACTCCGTCATCCATTCGACCTTCACGATCGAGCGGACCTATCCGCAATCGCCCGAGCGCGTCTTCTTCGCCTTTTCCGACAAGGCGACAGTGCGGCGCTGGCGCGTCGAAGGTGACGGCTTCACCATCGCCGAGTTCACCTTCGATTTCCATGTCGGCGGCGGCGAGGTTTCGCGGTTCAGCTATCAGGGCGGCCCGGAAATCAGGCTCGATGCGCAGTTCCAGGACATCGTCCCTGACCGACGCATCGTATTTTCCTACCGGATGGCGGTCGGGCCGCAGCCGCTGTCGGCGTCGCTCACCACCGTCGAGCTCGCACCCTCCGGCGACGGCACTCGCCTGACCTATACCGAACAGGGTGCGTTTTTCGATGGCATTGATTCAGCGCAAGGACGCGAAGAGGGCACGCGCGGGCTGCTGCAGGCGCTCGCGGCCGAGCTTCAGAAAGCGAAGTAGTAGGTGTCGGCATGCCGGGCGGAGCCCAAACAGCAATCCGCCCGAATTGCTTCCGCTATGCTTTACTCGCGAGCCAGACGATGTGACGAGCGCCGCGCTTGCCGTGAGCCCGCACCTTAACCTCGTCGACCGTGAAGCCCGCCTGCTTGAGCCTTCGGGTGAAACCTGCGTCAGGGCCCTGCGACCAGACCGCCAGCACACCGCCGGGCTTGAGCGCGGCGCGTGCGGCGTTGAGGCCGGTGCCGCTGTAGAGCGCATCGTTGGCCTTGTAGACGATGCCCTCGGGACCGTTGTCGACGTCGAGCAGGATCGCGTCCCAGGCCGATGCTTGCGAACGGATGAGCTGACCGACATCGGTCTCGTGAACACTGACGCGCCGGTCGTCAAGGCAACCGTCGAAAACCTCGGCCATCGGGCCGCGCGCCCATGTCACGACTGCCGGCACCAGTTCGGCAACAGTGACCTGCGCATCGTCGCCGAGCTCGGCCAGCGCCGCGCGCAAGGTAAAGCCCATGCCCAGGCCGCCGATCAGGATGCTTGGGTTCCGGCGGCCGGCAATCCTTTGACGGGACAGTTTGGCCAGCGCCTCTTCGGAACCGCTGAGCCGACTGTTCATCAGCTCGTTGGCGCCAAGCATGATCGAGAATTCGCCGCCGCGCCGTTTCAGGCGAAGCTCCTGTCCGCCGTCAGGCGTTTTTGCCGAGTCCAGCTGAAGCCAGGGGATCATGCTCGATAGTCTTTGAGCATGATCTTGTCCGAAAACCGGTTCCCACTTTTCGCTAACGCGGACCTTCGGTTCGGGATCATGCTCTATGCCGCCAGTGCCGGCTGGCTCCAGCGGGCGGCAAGCAGCCGGTAAGGGATCAGCGCTACCACCGCTATGATCAGCTTGACGCTGAGATCGCCGAGCGCCCAGGATATCCAGCGCATCGTCTCGACTGGCAGCATGCCCATGAGCGGTGCGGTCTCCAGCGCAAAGCCATCGTTCGGCCCGGCGAAGGCGAAAGCCGCCGCGAAGGCGACGGTGAAAAACACAACCGTATCGAAAACGGAGCCGACCAGCGTGCCGACGATCGGCGCGCGCCACCAGCTCTGCCGGCGCAGTCGGTTGAACACGGTGACGTCGAGCAATTGCGCGGTGAGGAAGGCCGCACCCGACGCCGCGGCAATACGCACCAGCCGGTCGGCGGCGGTCTCGAATTCGATCAGGCCGTGGCGAAACAGCAAGGGCGGGATGACGATCGAGCAGACCACCGCTGTCATGAACCCGACAAAGACGATCCTGCGCGCCACCGCCGGGCCGTAGCGACGATTGGCGAGATCGGTGACCAGGAAGGAGAACGGATAGGTGAAGGCGCCCCAGGTCAGGATGTCGGCCAGCGACAACCCGCCGATTGCGCCCTGCATCGGAAACTGCACGAGGATGTTCGAGGCCACGACGACGAGCGCCATGGCGGCCACGAAGGGCAGGTATCGCGAGAGGAAAATCATTTTTTTATCCTGGGTAATGGAACCAGCGGAACGCGATCCGGAGTTCGGATCACGCCCTGGAAGGCGGCTGCCGCCGAAAAATTCAGGCGGCCGGCTGTTCGGCGAGCTTCTTGGCGATCTGCTTCTTCAACAGGCGGGCGCGCTGCGACAATTGCTTGGCATCGGCCTTGGCCAGGAAGGCATCGAGGCCGCCGCGATGCTCGACCGAACGCAGCGCGTTGGCCGAAATGCGCAGGCGCACATTCTGGTTCAGCGCTTCAGAGATCAGCGTCACATTGACGAGATTGGGCAGGAAGCGACGCTTGGTCTTGTTGTTGGCGTGGCTCACATTGTTGCCGGACATGACTGCCTTGGCAGTGAGTTCGCAGGTGCGGGACATGATACTAACCTTCGGTTCTCGGTCCTAGCCAAACATTCGACCCGCGCCGGGTGGCGCGCGGTTTCGGTCAGGCGGCCTTATGGAAAAAGTTGGCGTTCCATAGTTGCATTTCGCCGATGCGTCAAGCTTGGGGTTGGTTCGGGAGAGGGAATTGCACCTTCAAGAGATGAGCACCAGTGGCGAAGCTGCCGATCTCCCCGCTTGCGGGGGAGATGGCCGGCAGGCCAGAGGGGGTGCTGTCCCTCCGACTTAGCTCCGTTGCAGCCAAAACTCTCGGCACTGGGAGGATAAGCTGGATCTTGGCGATCCTTCCCACCCCCTCTGCCCTGCCGGGCATCTCCTCCGCAAGGGGGAGACCGACAAATTCATCGAGCGCCACATTTTGTTCTTGCTTTGTGCCGGCAGCTATGCTACTAATTTGGGTATGGTGCTGATTCGCGCCGACGACCCGCCCGCCGAGGCGGGTTTTTCATTTCTGGCTTCCGTCACCTCCCACCGACCAGCCCCAGCGTTCCCTGCCGACGCCGCCTTCACATTAAGGCCGGAATTCAGCCTATAAGCGGTCACACAGGGACATGCCAGATCGCCCGTCTCCGGTCGACAATCAAGGACCCGCCATGCCTCGTTCTTTCCTCCATGCCCTGGTCGTGCTGTTCGCCGTCGCGCTGTCGACGACGGTTTCGGCCGCCGAGCCGCAATCCTTCACGGGCGAGTATTCGGTGTCGTTCCTCGGCCTTTCCGTGGCCAAGGCGAAATTCTCCAGCCATTACGAGGGCGACACCTATTCGATCGAGGGCAGCGTCTCCAGCGCCGGGCTCGCCACATTGTTCGACGATACGCGAGGCACGATCTCATCGAAGGGCAAGATTTCGGGCAAGCAGTTGCAGCCGCAGGCGTTTCGCGCCGACTACACGTCCGGCAAGAAGGCGTCGATGATCGACATCCAGTTTGCCAACGGCGTGGTCACCTCGACCAAGGTCGTGCCTGAGCCAAAGAAGCGCAATCCCGAGAATTGGATACCGCTGGTCGGCAGCGATCTCGTATCCGTCCTCGATCCGATGGCCGCGACCGTCATCCATGCCGACAGCCTCGACCAGGTCTGCGGGCGCACGGTGAAGCTCTATGACGGCGAAATGCGTGCCGATCTGAAACTGACCTACGAGTCGAAAGGGTCGATCTCGGTGGCCGGCTACGAGGGCGATACGGTCACCTGCAGGCTGGGTTTCGAGCCGGTGGCCGGCTACCGCAAGAACCGCAAGGCGCTGAACTACCTGAAGAAACGCAGCCGCATCATGGTGACGTTTGCACCGGTCGGCCAAAGCGGCGTATATGCGCCGATCCGCGCCACGGTCAGCACGCAAATCGGCCCGTTGACGGTCAGCGCGGAGCGGTTCGAAGCAGACGAATAGGCGTGATGGTGCGCCGCCAATGGGCCACGGGGCGACGGGTATGGCGCGCGCAACACTGATCGGCTTCTCCGCGGTCGCCATGTGGGCGCTGCTGGCGCTGTTTACGGATGCTTCGGGTTCGGTGCCGCCGTTCCTGCTTTCGGCAATCACCTTTACGATCGGCACCTGCGTCGGCCTGGTTGCCCGGCTGTTCATGCCGGCAGCCGATGGCGCCGCGAAGATACCGCGCCAAGTCAAAATACCACGCAAAGTCTGGGTGATCGGCATTGCCGGCCTGTTCGGCTACCACTTCTTCTACTTCACCGCGCTGCGCAATGCGCCGGCCGTCGAGGCCAGCCTTATCGCCTATCTGTGGCCGCTGCTGATCGTGCTGGGATCGGCGCTGATGCCTGGCGAGCGGCTGGCCTGGAACCATATCGTCGGCGCGCTGCTCGGCCTTGCCGGCACGGTCCTGATCGTCACCAAGGGCGGCGGACTTGCCTTCGATGCACGTTATGCCTTCGGCTATGCGATGGCCGCCGTCTGTGCCGTGTTGTGGTCGTCCTATTCGCTGTTATCGCGGCGCTTCCCGTCGGTGCCGACCAGCATCGTCACCTGGTTCTGCGCCGCCACGGCGGCACTTTCGCTCGTCTGCCATCTGTTGCTGGAAGAAACGGTGCTGCCCAACGGCGCCGGCCAGTGGCTGGCCGTGCTCGGCCTCGGTCTGATGCCGGTAGGGGCGGCGTTCTATGCCTGGGACATCGGTGTCAAGCGCGGCAACATCCAGGTGCTGGGGGCGGCAAGCTACGCCGCGCCGCTGCTGTCGACACTGGTGCTGATCGCCGCCGGCTTCGCCGAGCCGTCATGGCGCATCCTCGCCGCCTGCGTGCTGATCACCGGCGGCGCGGCACTGGCGGCGAAATCGCTGTTGCTGCGCAAGAGGGCCACGAGCGAGGCAAACGCTTGATGCCGTTTCCCGGCGGCATCGATGCCAATGCCAATGCGACGCTGCTGTTTTCATTGGCGGCGGCGGTGATCTATGCGTTCAGCCTCGGCATGCCGCCGCGTCTTTCGCGGTCGGCGGCAAGGACATTGGCGGTGGCGATGCTGGCGGTGCTGGTCGTGCAGCAGAGCGGCCCATGGCTGCTCGTCGCCGCACTGGGCGTCAGCGCCGTCGGCGACGCCTTCCTGTCGCGCGACGGCGAGAAGGCATTTCTTGGCGGCGCGGCCAGTTTTCTTGCCGCGCATGTGCTTTACGTCGTGCTGTTCCTGCGTGCCGGCGGCGGCCTCGGGCTGCTTTTGGCCGAGCCGTGGCGGGCAGCGATCGTGCTGGCGATGGTCGTGTTGGCGCTGGCGATGATTTTCGCGCTCCGGCGCCGCGTCGGCCCGGCACTGCGCCTGCCGATAGGCCTTCGTGTGGCGGCAATCCTCGCCATGGGCATTGGCGCGCTTACCCTGAGTAGTGCCTGGGTCATCGGTGGCGTCGCCCTGCTCATATTGTCCGACGGGCTGCTTGCCGCGGAAAAGTTCCTGCTGCCCGCCATCTCGCCGCACCGTGCCTGGATGCGCCATGCGGTCTGGGCGCTGTATTACGCCGGCCAGCTGGCGATCACCCTGGGTTTCGTTTTAGGCTAGGAATGTCGATATTCAGATGATGCCGGCCTGCAAACGGCGAAAGATCCGACGCTTGGTGCCCATGGGCAAGCCTTTGTGACGCAATCCTCGAGGTCGTCAGATCAGAGGGTAAAAATTCTCGCTTGACCTAGAGCTGCTCCAGCTTGGTAGCCTAGCGCACAATCGGCAGGGTAGGCGACACATGCGCATTTCGGAGGCGGCAGCTACAAGCGGACTGGGTATCGACACTATCCGCTATTATGAAAAATTGGGTTTGCTTCCGAAGGTCAGGCGAGGACGTGACGGGAGGCGGGACTTCTCGGCAGAGAATGTCGAATGGCTAATACTCCTGTCCTCGCTGCGCGAGACAGGTATGCCCATGGAGCAGATGCGATACTTTGCGCGGCTTTATCAGCGGGGCAGCGAGACTCTGCCCGAACGGAAAGCGGTTCTTCTTGATCACGCAGCGCATCTGGACAAGCGGCGAGCTGCGTTGGATGGCTGCGCCGAACTCCTTGCCTACAAGCTCAAACGATATGACGAGATGGCAGAAGAAATATCATGAGAATTATTGTCGTCGGCGCGGAAGGTGACATCGGCAAAGCGGTTTGCGACGAGTTGGGTTCCCGCCACGCGATCATCAAGGCCAGCCGCTCTAGTGGCGACTTTCAGGTTGATATGGCTGACCGCGCATCGCTCGATGCCATGTACGCCAAATGTGGCAAAGTGGATGCCGTCATCTCTACCGCAGGCAATGTCCATTTCGGGCCGCTTGGCAAGTACACCGAAGAGACGTTTATGCTTGGCCTGCGCCATAAGGTCATGGGCCAGGTCAATCTGGTGTTGGCAGGGTTGGCCACTGTCAGCGATGGCGGCTCGTTCACACTGACTAGCGGAGTGCTCGACCGCGATCCCATTCGGATGGGAACAGGGGCGGCAACAGCGAACGGCGCGCTCGGCGGTTTTGTCCTTGGTGCGGCGATCGAGATGCCGCGCGGTCTTCGCATCAATGTTGTGAGTCCCGGACTTCTGGACGTGTCCGTGCCGAGATATGGCGAGTGGTTCCCCAGTCACGAGCCCGTTTCGTCGAAACGGGTGGGGCTCGCCTATGCGAAGAGCGTGGAAGGGGCCATCACCGGCCAAGTGATCATCGTCGGGTAGTTTCGCAGAAATCCTAAGTGTTGGGACATATTGGTCGCCCCCTGAATATCAAGGGTAGTTTCCGTTGCAAAATTTTGGAGGTTCGAGAGTGACTCTTGCGACAACCTGAACGACGGCTTTCCATCCTGAGCGGCTGTTGTCGTTGGGTACCAAGCGTCAGGTCTTCACCACTACGGCGTGCCCGGCAGCCAGCCTGGTTCGGCCAATTCGAAGGCGGCGAAATCGAAGCCCGGCGCCACGGTGCAGCCGACCAGCGTCCATTCGCCGAGGCTGCGTGCCGACTGCCACCAGCCTGCCGGCACGACGATCTGCGGCCGCTCGCCTGCGGCAAGCGCCGTGCCAAGGATCTCCTCGATGACGGGACCGCCTTCTCGATGTATCGACAGCGCCAGCGGCGCACCGTCATAGAAGTGCCAAACCTCGGCCGCGTCCTTGACCCGGTGCCAGGCCGACAATTGGTCCTTCTCCAGAAGGAAATAGATCGCCGTCGAATGGCCGCGCGTGCCTGCCGCGCCGTCGCGAAAGGTTTCGGCATACCAGCCGCCTTCCGGATGCGGCTTCAGGCCGAGCAGGGCGATGATTTCGGCGGAACTGGTCATGCCCTAGCTCCTGGTGCCGCTCAGAAATTGTCCTTGCGCTTGCGGATCTCGGCGAACACTTCGGCGTCGGAGGCCTTTTCCAGGCCGAGATGCCTGCGGATCGCCGGATCGTGCCAGCGCAGGAACGGATTGGTCGACAGTTCCTCGCCGATCGTCGTCGGCAGCGTCGGCTTGCCGTCGGCGCGCAGCGCCTCGATCTTGGCGGCACGCTCTTTCAGCGCCGAATTGGTCGGGTCGACGGTCAGCGCGAAACGGGCGTTGGCCAGCGTATACTCATGTCCGCAATAGACGACCGTCTCGGCCGGCAGCGCTGCGAGCTTTTTCAGGGATTCGTACATCACCGGCGGCTTGCATTCGAGCAGCCGCCCACAGCCGAGCGCAAACAGCGTATCCGCGGCGAATGCCACTTTTGACGCCGGCAGGTGATAGGTGACATGGCCTGCGGTGTGGCCGGGTGTGGCGATGACCTCGATCCGCTCATCGCCGAGGTGGACGACCGAGCCTTGCTCGACGGTTTCGTCGATGCCGGGAATCTTTGCCTTTTCGGCTTCCGGCCCGACGATGCGCAGCTTGAAAAGCTCCTTCAGCGCCAGATTGGCCTCGACGTGGTCGAGATGGTGGTGGGTGGTCAGGATCATCGTCGGTGTCCAGCCGGTGCGCTTGATGGCGGCCAGGATCGGCGCCTCTTCTGGTGCGTCGATGAGCGCCGTCTGGCCGCTTTTGGGGTCATGCACCAGCACGCCGAAATTGTCGCTGCGGCACATGAATTGTTCGATCTCGACCGGCATCATATCTCTCCGTTTACAGGCGCAGACATAGGGCGCCTGCCAGCCGATGTCATCTGCCTTTGTTGAACTTGGACTGCTTCGAAGCTACCGTTCCGCCCATGCATTCAGATATTGTCGACCTCCGTTCCTTCTATTCGACCACGCTCGGGCGCCTGGCCGAACGCTCGATCACCATGGCGCTGTCCTCGCTATGGGCTGTTGTGCCCAACGAGCGGCTGGTCGGCCTCGGCTACACCTTGCCATGGCTGGAGCGCTTCGGCAGCGATGCCGAGCGCGTCTTTGCCTTCATGCCGGCGACGCAGGGCGCGGTGGTCTGGCCGGCGACGGGGCCGACGGCGACCGCCCTGGTCTTCGACGAGGAGCTGCCGCTGGTCGATTCCTGTATCGACCGCATGCTGCTCGTCCATTCGCTCGAACATGTCGAGAACCCGCGCGAGACGCTGAACGAGATCTGGCGGGTGCTGTCGCCGGCCGGCCGTGTCGTCATCGTCGTGCCCAACCGGCGCGGCGTCTGGGCGCGCTTCGAGCATACGCCTTTCGGCAATGGCCGGCCGTTCTCGCGCGGCCAGCTGACCGAATTGCTGCGCGAAGCGAATTTCACGCCGGCGGCGTGGTCCGATGCGCTGTTCTTTCCGCCGTCGCCGCGACGTTTCATGATGCAGTTCCACAATGTGCTGGAGCGTGCCGGCCGGCGCTTCTGGCCGATCTTTTCGGGCGTCATCGTTGTCGAGGCGCAGAAGCGGCTCTATCAGGGCGTCCCGGTGGCGCAGCGCGCCTCCCGCCGCGTCTTCGTGCCGGTTCTCTCGCCGCATGGCGCGCCGACGCTTGGCCGGCTGTCGGGGGCCGAACGTCCGGCGTCGCCAGGATGACGCGTTCGTGATCCGACGCAGGCTTTTTCTCACCTATCTGTCGCGGACGGGTTCGCTGCCCGATTGAAGGCATATGCGGTCGATCCTATGACCGGGGTTTAGCACCGCTTCCGAATGCAAGGATCCACTCATGGCTGATCATCCGGATGTCGAGCCCAGCGCCCAGAAGCTTGCCACGTCGATCGAAGCCAGCAGCCTGCGTGAGCAGCTGGCAACAATCAAATTGGCGCTGACCACCTCGCCAGTGCGAAAACAATTGCTTTGGGCAGCGATCGGCATCGTCGCCGTCATCGTGGCGAGCTCGATCGGGCAGGTTCTGCTCAATCGCTGGAACCAGCCTTTCTACGACGCGCTGGCGCGGCGCGACATGCCGGCTTTCCTGCATCAGCTTCTGGTCTTCGCCGGCATCGCCGGCGGGCTTGTGGTGCTCAATGTCAGCCAGACCTGGCTCGACCAGATGCTTCGCCTGAAGCTGCGCGAGGCGCTGACGCTCGACCTGATCGGCGAATGGATGCGGCCGGCGCGTGCCTTCCGGCTGACCCATGCCGGCGCCATCGGCGTCAATCCCGACCAGCGCCTGCAGCAGGATGCCGGGCATCTCTCCGACCTTTCGACCGGTCTCGGCATCGGCCTGCTGCAGTCCTGCATCCTGCTTGCCTCGTTCGTTGGCGTCTTGTGGTCGCTGTCTTCCGGCTTCGTCTTCCACATAGGCGGCCATTCGCTGGCCATACCCGGTTACATGGTCTGGGCGGCGATCCTCTATGCGGGCACAGCTTCGTGGTTGAGCTGGCTGGTCGGGCGGCCGCTGATCCGCTTCAACAACGATCGCTATACGCGTGAGGCGGAACTGCGCTCCTCGGTGGTTCGCGTCAACGAGAATGTCGATGCCATCGCGCTTGCGCATGGCGAGGCCGATGCCAGGCGCCGGCTCGAATTCGACCTTGGCATGGTGCTGGGCGCCATGCGGCGCATCTACAGCGCCCAGATCAATCTTTCCTGGGTAACCGACACCTATGGCTGGATCACTGTCGTCGCGCCGATCCTCGTCGCTTCCCCGGTCTATTTTGCCGGCGATATCAGCTTTGGCGGCTTGATGATGGCGGTCGGCGCCTTCAACCAGGTCCATTCCTCGCTGCGCTGGTTCATCAACAATATCGGCGGCATCGCCGATTGGCGCGCCACGCTGATGCGGGTCGCCGACTTCCGCATCGCGCTCGGCGACACCGACGCGCTGCACGATACGGAAAGGCGCATTTCGTTCGGCGAAAATCCCGACGGCAGCCTGACATTCGAGAAGCTCGAGATTGCCTCGCCGGACGGATGCACCAAGCTTGCCGAGCCGCATGTCGAAATCCGCGCCGGCGACCGCGTCATGATCACCGGAGATCCGGGCGCCGGCAAGACGCTTTTCTTCCGCGCCATTGCCGGTCTGTGGCCATGGGGCAGCGGCCGGATCGGCATGCCGGCCGGAGAAGCGCCGATCTTCGTTCCGCGTACTCCCTATTTCCCGCTCGGCAGGCTGCGCGAGGTGCTCAACCATTCAGACGGCGCGGCGGAGGCGAGCGATGCCGAGATTTCGGAGGTGCTGGCCGATGTCGGGCTGCAACGCCTGTCGTCCTCGCTCGATCACTCGGCGCGCTGGGAGCGTGAGCTCAGCGACGACGAGCAGCGTCTGCTGGCCTTTGCCAGGCTCGCCTTGCGACGGCCGAAATGGGTGATCATCGACGAGGCGCTGGACGCGTTCGACGGCGCGACGCTGAGGCAAGTGCTGTCGATGCTGGACAAGCGCCTTCCCGACGCCGCGATCCTCAATATCGGCCGCGGCCAGCACAATACCCGCTTCTTCCCGCGAGCGTTGACCATCGTCAAGGATGCCGGCCAACCGCCCCTCAAGCCGGCCCGTGTCAGGGCAGGCGCCATCGAACCGCCCCCGATTATCGCCTCGGCTCGCCGAAAGAAATAGAAGCCAAGCTTTATTTCGCCGCGATCGCGGCGAAAAACTATCGCGATCGTTTCAGATGGGAACGTTCCGATCGGCCATGCTTGACGCTCTCGCCCTGCTCGCCTGCCTTGCCTGTGCCCCGGCAGCACCTGTGGCCGCGCCCGCCAATGCCATTGCCGTCGACGTCGAGCTGGTGCTGGCCGTCGACATCTCGCAGTCGATGGATGAAAGGGAGTTTGCCCTGCAGCGCGCCGGCTATGTCGCGGCGCTGCGACATCCCGACTTCATCAATGCCGTGCGTACCGGCCCTTCCGGCCGCATCGCCATCGCCTATTTCGAATGGGCCGGCACCATCCGCGACGATGCGGTCATTGCCTGGCACGTCATCGACAGCAAGGAGAGCGCCAACGCTTTCGCCGACAAGATCGCGGCCCGCCCGTTCAGGAGCTTTCGCGGCACCTCTATTTCCGGTGCCGTGGCCTTCGGCGCCGAGCTTTTCGATGGCACGGCCTTCGTGGCCAAACGCCGCGTCATCGACGTCTCTGGCGATGGCCCAAACAACACCGGCTTGCCGGTCACAACGGCACGCGATGCGGCGCTGGCGAAGGGCATCGTCATCAACGGGTTGCCGATCCTGATCAGCCCGTCACCGACCTTCAGCCATCTCGACCGGTATTATGCCGAATGCGTCACCGGCGGACCGGGCTCGTTCGTGCTACCGATCTACGCGGTTTCCGAATTCGCCACCGCCACTCGCCGCAAACTGATCCTCGAGGTCAGCGGCGTCGAGTATCCCAAGGAGGATCCGAGGACGATCCGCACCGACGCACCGATCGACTGCCTGCAAGGCGAGCGCGACCGGCGGTTTTTCTCCGACCCGTATTTCCCGGAACTCGACCGGTAAGGCTTGCTAGGGGGTAAGCTAGGCCGGTGGCAGGCCGAAGGCCGGGAACAGGCTGGGGCCGAGCGGCCCTATGAAGATCGTCAAGGAAGCGATCCCGCCCTCGGCTGGCTCGAACACATGCAGGGAATGGGCCCGCCACGCCGGGTCATCGTGGCTGCGGGAATAGACCCCGACCGCCGGTTGGCCATTGGCCGCGGTGGCCAGCGTGCGGAAGCCGCCGAACCTCGGCCAGACGGTCTCGAAGAAACCGCGGATCGCTTCGCGGCCTTGATACCATTCGCGCCAAGGCGGCATGGTATAGATGGCGTCCTCACGCAGGAGCTCGATCAAACCTTCGAGATTGGCGGCCTGCCAGGCCTGCATGTAACGTTCGAGCAGCAGGCCTTCTTCGGCGTTGGGCCGTGATCGGCTGGCCGGCCGTCCGCCAGGATAGCGCGCCGCCAGCGTTGCGCGGGCGCGCTGCAACGCGCTGTTGATCGAAGCCGTCGATCCGCCCAGCAAACGCGCCGTCTCGACGGCCGACCATCCCAGGACGTCGGCAAGCAGCAGCGCGGCGCGCTGCCTGGGCGGCAGATCCTGGATAGCGGCGACGAAGGCGAGCTGGACGGCCTCGCGGCTCTCGTAACGGGCTTCCGGACCTGGCTCGCTGCCGGCAATGTCTGGAAGCTCGGCGTCGGGGTAGGGCTCCAGCCACGCGACGTCAGCTACGGGCCCGCCTATGGCCGCCCCGTGCGACGGCGGCCGTCCGGGTTCCCGGAGAATGCGACGCGCCCTCGACCTCGCCTTGATGGCGTTAAGGCAAGCATTGGTCGCGATCATATAGAGCCAACCGCGAACCGAACCCCGCCCGTCGAACTCCGACCTTGCGCGCCAGGCGCGAAGCAACGTGTCCTGGACGAGGTCGTCGGCCTCGTGCAGCGAACCCATCATGCGATAGCAATGCAGCTTGAGCTCGCGGCGATGCGCGGCCGTGACCTTCTCGAAGGCCAGCCGATCGAGGATCGGCTGGCGTGCCGGTTCCAGAGGTGGTTGAGCGTCTGTCATGCTACTTTCGGGTTCCGGGTCAGGTTTGCATTACGCGCGCCTCAGGCGGCCGGGGCAAGCCCGCTCCCGCTCACCATGAAGGAACTGCCTTGCGGCTGGCCGGTGGCGAGTGCGACCACCGCCCGTCCGACATCGGCCGGCGTCTGCATGTCGGTCATGGCGGCGATGAAGTCCGCCGGCTGGATGCCCATATAGGCCGCGATGCTGTCGACGCCGGCCTTGCCCACGCCGGTCTCCGGCATGATCCGCATCGGCGCGAGCGCCATGAAGCGCAGGCCGAGGCCAAGCCGGTCCGACTCCTTCTGGCTATGACCGGCCAGGAACATCTGCATGCGTTTTGCGCCGGCATAGCCGCCGGCATTGGGTGGCCCACCGCTCAAGGCCGCGCCGCTGGAGATCAGAACGATCCGGGTTCCCGGCTTGAGCGGACGGCGCAGAGCAGCCCGGCAAAACAGGAACGACGCCTTGACGTCGGTGTCCCAATTTGCCGAGAAGGCCTTCCAGTTCTGTTCATGCACCGGCGCGGAAGGGGCCAGCGCACCTGCGCAGATCACCAGCACGTCCGGCTCAAGCGCGGCGAAGACCTTATCGGGGGCGGAGTCCACCGTCGCATCGATCGCGAGCGTCTTCACGCCGGAGACCTCCCAGGCAAATTGCGCCAGGGCCTGTTTTCCGCGGGCGACCGCCAGCACCGTCGCTTTCTCCTTGAGGGCGACCTCCGCAATGGAGCGGCCGACACCCCGGCTGCCTCCGACGACGACGACATTCTGATTTTGCAACGATCCCATGGATCACCTCTCTGTTCCCGGCCGCCGGACCATCCAGGCGCGCTCATCGATAAGGACAGCGCAGGTGGGCGGAAATCATCGGTGCCAGGCAGAAATATCTTTCAGGTGACGGCAGCGGCGCGCCAGTTTTGTATTCGGTGTCATTACCTCGGGGGTAATCGACCAGCGCGCAACGTCCCGGCAAACTGCTCCCATCAAGCCGGTTGTCCGGCTTTCGACCACAAGGAGTTACACCATGACCGCCTACGCCGTCGCCCATATGCGCCAGGTCACGCCGGGGCCGCCGATCGTCGAGTACCTGCAGAAGATCGATGCCACGCTTGAGCCGTTCGGCGGGCGCTTCATTGTGCATGGCAGCGAGGTGGACGTGGTTGAAAACACCTGGCCGGGGCACCTCGTCATGATCGAATTTCCAGACATGCAGCAGGCGCGCGGATGGTACCGCTCGGCCGCCTATCAGGAGATCTTGCCGCTGCGCACCGAGAATTCTCAGTCCGATGTGGTCCTTGTCGACGGCGTTGCGCATCCGCACAAGGCCACCGACGTACTTGAATAGGGCAATGATCGGCTACGATCGGCTTCTATGGCGCCGCCATCTGTCCGGCGACACTGAATTTGGATCGCGTCTGCATCGGCAGCTTCACCGCCCCTGCAGCACCTTGATCGCGTTGGACATGTCGCCGTGCGACAATGCAGCCAGATAATCCGAGTAGTTGATCCTCCCGTTCGCGAAGCCGTTCATCAATCGCGTGCAGAACGTGTGTTCCAATCCGGCGTCCGGGACGTTCATGAGCGCGGCGAGGTTTGCCCTTTCAACCTTGCCGAACCGCATCTTGAACTTGGTCATGCACCGCTGGATCGCCTGCCGCTTCAGCGCCGGGCTGCCGCTCAACGCGACTTGTCCATTCTGGAAATCGGTCTTCGATGTCGTACACCCAGAAATCAAAGTGGCCGATATCAAAGCTGTTGCTAATACTAGCGTCTTCATTGCTTCCCCCAAACCAACCCATTTGAGACCTGTTAAAGCAACAAAGAATGCTGGGCAATTTCATTGAATGGAAAACTGAAAATATGGTTTTTTGCGGAGGTCGGAGGTTCGTTGCTTCTGCCTGTTAACCTATCGTTTCAGCAGAAATACCGCCTGCTGGCCGAAAAAGTTCCAGAACCACCACGGCATCGAGAAGCCGATCCGCTGGCCGTTGGCGTCGAGCGCGGTTGCCTTTTCCACCGTCGCGCCCAGCTCGTCGCATAGATTGACGAAATCGCGAATGGTGCAGAAATGGATGTTGGGGGTGTCGTACCAGTAATAGGGCAGGTCCTTGGTCACCGGCATGCGGCCGTTGAAGAGCAGCGAAAAGCGTACCCGCCAGTGGCCGAAATTGGGGAATGAGACGATGGCGCGGTTGCCGATCCGGAGCAGTTCGTCGAGCACCAGCTTCGGATTGCGGGTCGCCTGCAAGGTCTGCGACAAGACGACAAAGTCGAAGCCCTTGTCGGGATAGAATTGGAGGTCCTTGTCGGCATCGCCTTGAATGACCGACAGGCCGCGCGCCACGCATTCGTTGACGCCGCGCTGCGACAGTTCCAGCCCGCGGCCGTCGACCTTCTTGGTCGCCTGCAGCAATTCGAGCAGCAGGCCGTCGCCGGAACCGACGTCCAGCACCCGCGACTGCGGCGGGATGAGATCGGCGACGACTTCGAGGTCGACGCGCTGGGCGCGGTTGACGCTCATTGGCTCGGCTCCTGCCTGGCGCATGGTCCTGACCCGAAAAGTCTGCAACTTTTCGGGGCCATGCGCTGATGCCTGGCGCATGATCCTGATCCGAAAAGTCTGCAACTTTTCAGGGTCATGCGCTGATGCCTGGCACATGGTCCTGATCCGAAAAGCGTGCAACTTTTCGAGGTCATGCGCCGAGCCCTCTAGCCCGGGCCGCCGAGGCGATGAAGCCTTTGATGGCGGCGAACAGTTCCGGCTCGTCGAGCAGGAAGGCGTCGTGGCCGCGGTCGGTCTCGATTTCGACGAACGATACCGAGGCGCCGGCCGCGTTCAGCGCGTGAACGACCGAGCGGCTCTCCTCGGTCGGGAACAGCCAGTCGCTGGTGAAGGAGACCAGGCAAAAACGGGTCTTGGTGCCGGCGAAGGCATCGGCCAGCCGGCCGCCATGGTCGGCGGCGAGATCGAAATAGTCCATCGCCCGGGTCATGTAGAGATAGGAGTTGGCATCGAAGCGATCGACGAAGGTCATGCCCTGATGGCGCAGATAGCTCTCGATCTGGAAGTCGGCATCGAAGCCGAAGGTCAACGCTTCGCGGTCCTGCAGGTTGCGGCCGAACTTGCGGTGCAGCGCTGCTTCCGACAGATAAGTGATGTGGGCGGCCATGCGCGCCACCGCCAGCCCCTTTTCCGGTCGCTTGCCGTGCTCGAAATATTTGCCGCCATGCCAGTCGGGGTCGGCCATCACCGCTTGCCTGCCGACCTCGTGGAAAGCGATGTTCTGCGAGGAATGGCGGGCGCCGGTGGCGATCGGCAGGGCCGAGAAGACGCGCTCGGGATAGCTGGAGGCCCATTGCAGCACCTGCATGCCGCCCATCGAGCCGCCCAGCACGCTGAACAGCTGTTCGATGCCGAAATGCTCGACCAGCATCAGCTGCGCCCGCACCATGTCGCGGATGGTGATGATCGGCAGGTCGAGTCCGTAAGGCTTGGCGGTTGCGGGATTTGTCGAGGCGGGGCCGGTGGAACCGAGGCAGCCGCCGATGACGTTGGACGAGATGACGAAGAAACGGTCGGTATCGATGATCTTGCCGGGGCCGATCAGCACTTCCCACCAGCCCGGCTTGCCGGTCACCGGATTGGTGTTGGCGACATGCTGGTCGCCGGTCAGCGCATGGCAGACGAGGATGGCGTTGGAGCGCGCGTCGTTGAGCGTGCCATAGGTTTGGTAGGCGATCTGGAACGGCGACAGCAGCGTGCCGGCGTCGAGCTTGAGCGGCTTGTCGGCGCCGAAACGCAACACTGGGCTCGACGGCTGGTCGGCCTCGTTGTTGGTTTTTCGAGCGCGCAAAGCGACCATCACATCTCCTTGCCCGGGCTTTAGTTGTCCACCGGTCTGGGCAACAAAAACCGGCCATGCCTTCGCAAAGCCGGTTACAAGATGCAAACGGCCCTTTAGCAAGTTGTTTAACGTGGCTGCAAGCCGACCGGCCAAATCACCACGGAACTGTCGATGCTCTTCTAGGACTGACGCATGGCTTCGTCAACGGCAAGTTCTTGATCCCGAATTGCCGCCCCTCGACATTCCTGGCCACGGCTTGTATTTCCGCTGCGGCCTCCGGATGGAGGCATCCTCGACGGATTTCATGGAATGAGCCAGACACCGGATCAGACACGTCCAACGCCCCGCGCCGGCATCATGGACATCGAAGCCTATGTGCCCGGCAAGAGCGCGGCGCCGGAAGGTGTCGCCAAAGTCTACAAACTGTCGGCGAACGAGAACCCGCTCGGTCCTTCGCCAAAGGCGATAGAGGCCGCGCGCGCGGTCGCCGACAAGCTCGCGGTCTATCCCGACGGCAGCGCCAGGCGCCTGCGGGAGGCGATCGCCGAGGTGCATGGGCTCAATCCGGCGAACATCGTCTGCTCCAACGGTTCCGACGAGATCCTGGGCCTGCTTGCGCAGACCTACCTCGCGCCCGGCGATGAAGCCATCATCACCGAACACGGCTTCATGGTCTACAAGATCTACATACAGTCGGCCGGTGCCGTCCCGGTAACGGTCAAGGAGACCGATGAACGCGCCGACATCGATGCGATCCTCGCCGCGGTGACGCCGCGTACCAGGATCATCTTCCTTGCCAATCCGAACAACCCGACCGGCACTTACGTGCCGTTCCAGGAGGTGCGCCGCCTGCATGCCGGCCTGCCGCGAAACGTGCTTCTGGTGCTGGATGCCGCCTACGCCGAATATGTCCGGCGCAACGACTATGAAGCCGGCGTCGAGTTGGTGGGCAGCGCGGAAAACGTGGTCATGACCCGCACCTTCTCGAAATTGGGCCTCGGTGGCGCGCGGATCGGCTGGATCTATGCGCCAATGCACGTCATCGACGCGATCAACCGCGTGCGCGGGCCTTTCAACGTCAATGCGACGGCGATCGAGGCCGGCATCGCGGCGATCCGCGACCGCGCTCATATCGAGCGCAGCGTCGCGCATAACGAGACCTGGCTGGCCTGGCTGAGCGAGCAATTGACCGGGCTCGGGCTGCGGGTGACCCCGAGCGTCGGCAATTTCATCCTGATCCACTTTCCCGAAGACAAAAAGCATTCGGCGGCGGCCGCCGACGACTACCTCAGTGCGCGCGGCTACATATTGCGGCGCGTTTCCGGCTACGGTTTTCCCAACGCGCTGCGCATGAGCATCGGCACCGAAGAGGCCAATCGCGGCGTTGTCGCAGCACTCGCGACATTCCTGAAAAGCTAGGGCACCATGACCTCACCGATGTTCGAAAAGATCGCGCTGGTCGGCATCGGCCTGATCGGTTCGTCGCTGGCCCGCGTCATCCGCCGCGAGGGACTTGCCGGTCAAGTCGCCATTTCGACGCGCAGCGAAGCGACGCTGGAGCGGGCGAGCCAACTCGGCCTTGGCGACACCTACACGACAGATGCGAAAGAAGCGGTTCGCGATGCCGATCTGGTCATCGTTTCGGTGCCGGTCGGCTCTTCAGGCACGGTCGCCCAGGAGATCGCACCGGCGCTGAAGAAGGGCGCCATCCTCACCGATGTCGGCTCGACCAAGGCATCGGTGATCGCGCAGATGCAGCCGCATGTGCCTGATGGCGTGCACTTCATCCCCGGCCATCCTTTGGCCGGCACCGAAAAATCGGGACCGGATGCCGGTTTTGCCGAACTGTTCGAGAACCGCTGGTGCATTTTCACGCCGCTGGCCGGCACCGATCCCGTGGCGCTGGAAAAGCTCTCGGAATTCTGGCGCCGCTGCGGCTCCAACATCGACACGATGGACCCGCAGCATCACGACATGACGCTGGCCATCGTTTCGCACCTGCCGCACATCATCGCCTATAACATCGTCGGTACCGCCGACGATTTGGAGTCGGTGACCAAGTCCGAGGTCATCAAATACTCGGCTTCCGGCTTTCGCGACTTCACCCGTCTCGCGGCGTCCGACCCGA
Organism: Mesorhizobium sp. M1399; assembly: GCF_040317735.1. Taxonomy (NCBI): domain Bacteria; kingdom Pseudomonadati; phylum Pseudomonadota; class Alphaproteobacteria; order Hyphomicrobiales; family Phyllobacteriaceae; genus Mesorhizobium; species Mesorhizobium sp. M1399. Next base: position 74,895 of record NZ_JAMYKZ010000015.1, on the reverse strand, counting down.
CCATGTGGCGCGACGTCTGCCTGCACAACAAGGACGCCATCCTCGAAATGCTGGCGCGGTTCTCGGAAGATCTATCCTCGCTGCAGCGGGCGATCCGCTGGGGCGACGGCGAAAAGCTGTTCGACCTGTTCACCCGCACCCGCGCTGTCCGCCGCTCGATTATCGAGGCCGGCCAGGACATCGACGTACCGGATTTCGGCCGCCAGGCAGTCGAACACCCGCCGAAGGGATAAGCCGCGGCAAGCCGATCGCAGGCCGTACCGCCCCAGAACGGTTCATCGTTTCACGGAAACGCCGAACCGGTCTATCTTTTTGTTTGACGCAATCCGGACGGAAAACCGTTCACAATTTCCTGGAATTGCTCTAGTCGAGCGGCTTGATCTTGCCGAGCGGGATGAAGCCGAGCGAGGCCTTGCCCTTGACGATCTTCAGCGGCATCGACGGTGCGTTGCCGAGCAGCGCCAGTCCGGCGAAGCCGGTCTGGATTTCTTTCTTCTGCTCGGGGATGGCGGTGGCGAGGATTGCCGCCACGGCCTTCGGATCATTGAGCTTGATCATCAGGTCGGCATTTATGAGACCATCATTGTCGACCGACAGCGGTCCGGAAACGGTGATGCGCGCAGTTCCGGACGACAGATCGAGCTCGCGGATTTCGACCGCCTGGCCGCGCAGGCTCTTCGGATTTGCCTTGATCAGCGTCACACCGTTCTTCAATGTCACGTCGCCGCTGCCGTCGAGTGGCGGCAAGACGCGCCCGCCGATGGCCTCTGCGTCGATTTCGAGATCGGTGAAATTGCCGGCATAGTCGATGTCCTGGCCGTTTGGGCGCAATTGTCCGGTGGCGGTTCCGGCGCTGAACAGCGAGACAGGATCGGTGTCGTCCGCCGGATCGGTCTGGCCGGACAGGCCTTCTGCCTGCAGCGAGAGGCGCCCCGGCAGCGGCCAGGACAGCTTCATGTCGGCCCGCAGATCATCCCAGTCGATCCACAGCGGCGTCATGCCGGGAACAGAGGTCCTGAGCGGCCCCCTGAACTCGGCGGCAGGCGACAGAAGCCGCGTGATCTGCGTGGCGGCGTTGATTTTGCCTGTCGATGCAGCGACGTTGCGGCTGTCGTCCTCGTAAGCCAGACTGTCGCAGGAAAGGGTGAAGGTGAAGGGATAGCCGCTGACCGCAAGATTGGCGCAGTCGGCCTTGATGCCGTTGTCGTCGAGATCGGCGACCGCCCTTTCGGTTGCGCTCTCGACCAGATCCGCCAGGTAGAACCAGCCGGCGCTGTAGATGCCGAACAGCACGAGGATGAAAGCGGCAAGCCACAACAGGCGGCGACGTTGGCTGGGCGGCGGGCGCTCGTCACTTGACGTCATGCTGCGGCTTTCGTTAACGCGGGTGACACGGGCGGGCTGTCGCTTTCGGCAACAACAGGTAGACGGACTGAAACACCACCGGTGGGGTGGTTCGTCACAATCAGGCTTGGCGATATGGGCGATTTTTGGGTTTTTGGCTACGGCTCACTGATCTGGCGGCCGGGATTCGCACATGTCGAGACGCGGCGTGCCCGCCTGCATGGCTATCGCCGTTCGCTCTGCGTCTATTCTTTCGTGCATCGCGGCTCGCGCGAACGGCCGGGCCTGGTGCTCGGCCTCGACCGCGGCGGCTCCTGCATCGGGCTGGCGTTCCGGGTTCCAGGCGAGCTGCGCAACGAGGTCATCACCTATCTGCGCGAACGCGAGCTGGTCACCAACGTCTATCTCGAGCGTGTGCTCAGCGTTCGCCTCGACAAGCGTGAAACGGATGGGGGCGAGACGGTCGAAGCCATCGCCTATGTCGTGGACCGCAGCCATGAGCAATATGCCGGTGCGCTCGACGCCGCCGAGGCAGCAGCCGTCGTTCGCGGCGCCGTCGGCCAGTCGGGGAGGAATGAGGATTACGTGCTCAGCACGCTGGAGCACCTCGAAGCACTGGGTATAAGCGATCGCTGGCTGGAAGAGGTGACAAGACGGGTCGCGACGTAGCTTCTTTGGTCGTTGACCATGATGCTTGCGGCGTCGTGGTCCGGGCTACATCCTGAAAATCTGTTTGCCAAGATCGGCGCGATCCAGGCTGTTTGCCACGGCGAGCTTGAACTCGGTCAACGGGCGGAGACCGCCGACAGGAACGTGGAAGCCGGGCTGGCCGAAGATGTCGATGATCTCGCGTAGCACAGGTCGTTCGGCTTCGACCGGCGGCGAAAAGAAGTAGCGATAGATATTCGCCCTGATCTCGACGCCGCTCAGCAACACATCGAAATTGTGAAGTTCGAAGCGCTCGGCACTCATGCCGCCATTGATCACCATCTGCCCGCCGAGCGCCAGGGTGCGGATCAATTCGCCGCTGACAGGTCCGCCGACATTGTCGATAATCCCGTTCAATCCGGCGCCACCGGTGATATCCATCACAGCTTCCCGGATACCTGCCTTCAAGTCCGAAAGGTCAAGAATGGCGGCGACGCCAAGCGTCTTCAGATCGAAGCTTTGGTGCGAGCGCCGCACCAGAGCGATGACGTTGATGCCGCGTCGTTGGGCGAACTGCATCACCATTGTCGAAATCGACGAATAGCCGGCCGTGACAGCCAGCCACTGGCCAGGCCGCACACGGGAATCCACCATCAGATCCCACGCGGTAATGGGGTTCACCATCTGCCCGGCGCGTTCGACCGGATAGCCGGCAGGCAACGGGATCAGCCATTCGGCGGGAATGGCCGCGTACTCGGCCCAACTGCCATAATAGCTGAACGCGACGAGCGTGCCCGGTTCCAGCAAAACGTTCGCGCCAACGGCTTCGACGATGCCGGCGCCATGGTTTCCCGCGATCTGCTGGGGAAAATGCGGCTTCTTCGGTTCGGGATAGAGGTTCTGGATAAACAGGAAGTCGCCCGGATTGATCGAGGCCGAGACCATCCTGACCAGCACCTCGCCATCGCCGATCCGCGGCATCGGCAGGTCGTCAACGTAGAGCACGTCGCGCGGCGAGCCGATGGCGTCAAATACAATTGCTTTCATGCCGGTCTCCATAACAAACGATCCGGGGCAAACAGTCTGGGCTTGGCCAGACCGTGCCGAAATTTGCGTCGGCGCCGCGGAACTTATGGCCGGCCGGCAAAGGCCAGAATTGGCAGATTTGACAATCTATGTGCTAAACTTGCCAATTTCCTCAGAGGGGCTGGTTTGGAAGCCGGACACGGCGCGGCGGGTCGCGGTTTTGTGAAGCGCCAGCGGGTTGGAAAAGAGGCTATGCGTTTGACGTTGCCATGGCGCGACATAGGTTAGCCCGGTCGGCGGCTCCCACCCGCCTCAGCATGAATCACCATGGAGATCAGCCTTGCAGAAACGTCGTCTCGGTCGCACCGACCTATCCATCGCGCCATTGGTTCTGGGCGGCAATGTGTTCGGCTGGACCGCCGATGAGAAAACCTCGTTCGACTTGCTCGACCGCTTTGTCGACGCCGGTCTCAACGCCATCGACACGGCCGATTCCTATTCGCGCTGGATTGCCGGCCACCAGGGCGGCGAATCCGAAACCATCATCGGCAAATGGATGAAGAGCCGCGGCAACCGCGACAGGGTTGTCGTCATCACCAAGGTCGGTTCGGACATGGGGCAGGGCAAAAGGGATCTGTCCGCCGCCTATATCGAAAAGGCCATTGATGCCTCGCTGAAGCGGCTGCAGGTCGATACCGTCGATCTCTATCTGTCGCACTGGCCCGACCCTGCGACCCCGTATGAGGAAACGCTCGGTGCTTACCAGAAACTGCTCGACAAGGGCAAAATCCGCTATGCCGGCGCTTCCAACCTCGACGCCGCCCAATTGCGCGCCGCATTCGACGTAGCAAGCCTGCGCGGCCTGCCGCGCTACGAGGTGCTGCAGCCGGAATACAACCTCTACGACCGCTCGTTCTTCGATGGTCCGCTGCGTGATCTGTGCGTGGCCGAGGACATCGGCGTCATCACCTATTTCAGCCTCGCCAAAGGGTTTTTGAGCGGCAAGTACCGCAGCGAAGCCGATCTCGGCAAAAGCCCGCGCGGCGGCGGTGTGAAAGGGTATCTCAACGCGCGTGGCATGCGCATTCTCTCAGCGCTCGACGCCGTGTCGGCCAGACATTCGGCCAAGCCGGCGGAAGCGGCGCTGGCCTGGGTCATGGCGCGCCCCGGCGTCACCGCTCCGATCGCCAGCGCGACGACGCTCGGCCAGCTCGACAGCCTGGTGCGTGCGGCGTCGTTGCAGCTCAGTCCGGACGATATCGCCGAGCTCGACAAGGCCAGCGCATAGCCGCGCACGATCGTTCAAGACCCGCACCGCTGCCTTGCCTACCGTCCTACATCGTCACAGGATGCAGGGACGCCGCATGGCCGGACAGGTTCTTCTCGATCAGCAGCTATGGCAGCAATTGCTGGCGCTTGTGCTGGCATCGGCCATCGTCATGGGCAGCCCGGGGCCGGCGACGATAAGCGTCACCGCGGTCGGCGCCGCGTTCGGCCTGCGGGATTCGCTCCGCTATGCCTCGGGGATCGTTGTTGGCACGATCCTCGTGCTCGTGGTGGTGGCGACGGGCATCATGGCCGTTCTCGCCGCGTTGCCGACGCTCGCGGCGCTGCTGGCGGTCGCCTCGGCAGCCTACATCCTTTACCTGGCGTTCAAGATAGCGACGGCGCCGCCACTGACGGCACGCGTCCGTGGAGCGGCGCTTCCCACTTTCCTTGGCGGGTTTCTTCTGGCTGTTGCCAACCCGAAAGCCTATGTGGCGATTGCCGCCGTGTTCGCCGGCGCGTCTTCCGGCGCCGGCGGTCTCGGTATTTCAGCCAAGCTGGGGGTTCTCACCTTGATGATCGTTGCCATTCATCTCTTGTGGCTTCTCGCCGGCGCAGCCTTTGCACGTTTGCTGCGCAAACCGCTGGCTTCGCGGATCATCAATCTGGTGTTTGCCGTGACGCTGGTTGCAACAGCCGCCCTGGCTGCCCTGCCGTGAGCCCTTGTGGCATCTGAGGCCGTTGCCTCAGCCTTTCAATTCAGGTTTCGCGTCCAGCTCACCAAGCCTTTTCACCGCAGTCGGCGGCATCGGCGGCGGGTTCGGCGTTTGCGACGCCTCGACGAGGAGCTGGTCGCAGGCGGCCTCCGTCTCGCCGATCAGCCGTTGCATGAATTCGTCCTTGCCGAGGCCGGGCGGGATCGGCGACAGGAAGCGCGCCTTGATCGTGCCGGGATAGCGCAGGAATTTGCGGCGCGGCCAATAGAGGCCGGCGACGTGAGCGACCGGCACCACCGGAATGCCAAGTTGCGCGTAGAGTTCGACGATGCCGTATTTGTAGACCGGCTCGTCGCCCGGCGCCCGGCGCGTGCCCTCGGGATAGATGATGAGCTGGCGGGGATTGCGCGCCAATTCCTGTTTGGTCGCGGCGATCACCATCTTCAATGCCTTCGAGCGGCTGCCGCGGTCGACCGGAATCATCCGCATCTTCAAGATGTACCAGCCGAAGAACGGGATCCAGGTCAGCTCCCGCTTCAATATGTAAACGGGATCGTCGAGGAACGGCAGGAAAGCGATCGTGTCCCAGAAGGACTGGTGCTTCGGCGCCAGGATGAAGGAGCCTTCAGGCAGGTTCTCCTGGCCGGTGATCTCGCTTCTGGTGCCGGCGATCTTGTCGTAGAGCCACATGCTGGTGCGCGACCAGAATTTCGGCACGAACCAGGCGCGGTGGCGCGGCGACAGGAAATAATACGGGGTCCAGAGGATCATCTGGACGATCAGATTGAGGTAAAAGGCGAGATTGAACGCCAGCGAGCGGAAATAGAGCATACAGCAAGTGCCCGGTGAGGAGGTGTGCGTTGGTTACACCAAGCGCCGGCAAAAAGGAAACGGTGCGAGGCGGGCGATCGGCCCGGTTTTGCGGTAGGCCGTCCTTCGTCACGCCTGCCACGCCGCCTGCAGCAGGCGCTGCTTCAGGCGTGGGGCCGCGAAGTCGAGGAACGCGCGCAGCTTCACCGGCAGCAGCCCTTGGCCGGCGTGGACGAGGCTCACCGGCCATGGCTCGGGCTCGAACTCCTGCAGCACGGGGCGCAGCGTACCCGACCGAACCGCGGCGGCGATCTGGTAGGAAAGCAGCCTCGTCACGCCGACGCCAGCAATCGCCGCATCGATTGCCGCCTCAGCGGTGTTGACCCGTAACCTGGAGCGGACCGGTACGGTGAATTCGGCCTTGCCGGTGGCGAAACTCCAGGCGGAGGCGTTGAGCCCTTCGAAGGTGATCGCACTGTGTGCTGCAAGCTCTTGCGGCGTTTTCGGCGTGCCGTGCTCGGCGAGATAGGCCGGGCTCGCGCAAACGACGCGGCGGATCGAACCCAGGCGGACGGCGACCAGGCTCGAATCGGCAAGGGCGCCGATGCGGATGGCGAGATCGATGTGCTCTTCGACCAACTGGGTTATCCGGTCGGCGAGTGTCAGCCGCACACTCACGTCGGGGTAGGCGGCGAGAAAGGCGGTGACGACCGGCAGCACATGCAGGCGGCCGAAGACGATCGGCGCGGTGACGATCAGTTCGCCGGTCGGGGCGCTGTACTCGCCGGCGGCTATTCGCCCGGCCTCGCCGACCTCGTCGAGAATGCGACGACAGGCGGCGAGATAGGCGTGGCCGGCATCGGTCAGCGACAGCTGCCGCGCCGAGCGGTTGAACAGCCGTGTCTTCAGGTGCCTTTCCAGGTCCGAAACCTTGCGGCTGACCGTCGTCAGCGGAATGCCGAAGCGACGCCCGGCAGCCGAAAGGCTGCCTGTCTCCACCGCGGCAACGAAAAGCGACATGGAGTGGAGGCGATCCATAACTTTCCCGAAAAAATTGACCCTTCCGAAGAATGGAAGGACGCATCGCAGATATGGCATCTGCTTCTCGAAGATGGAAGTATCTACTTTTGGTGAGTAATGCAGCGCAGCTCGGAAGTTGAGGAGGGTCTTCATGAACGCTCACACCAGCGATGTTGCCTTCACACCGACGGTGAAGGCGATCCAAGCCCGCAAGGGCTCGCGCCAGGCCTATGCCCGTGTTGAGGAGCGTGGTGGCTGGCAGGCGGCAATCACGCCCGATCTCGCCGCCTTCATCGAGGCGCAGACCAGCGTCTTCCTGTCGACCGCCAATGCTGACGGGCAGCCTTACATCCAGCATCGCGGCGGGCCTGCCGGTTTCCTCAAGGTGCTCGACGAACGGACGATCGGCTTTGCCGATTTTTCCGGCAACAGGCAGTTCATCACCCAAGGCAATCTCAGCGACAACCCACAGGCTTTCCTGTTCCTCATCGATTATGCCCACCGGCAGCGCATCAAGATCTGGGGCACAGCGCAGGTCGTCGAGGGCGATGCCGAACTGATGGCAAAGCTGATGCCGCAAGACTACAAAGCGCGACCCGAACAGGTCATCCTGTTTACCGTTTCTGCCTGGGATTCCAATTGCTCACAGCACATCCCGCAGCGTTTCGAAGCGGCCGATGTGGCGGCGGCTCTGGCCGAACGCGACAGGCGTATAGAACGGCTTGAGCAGGAGATCGCGCGCTTGCGCTCGGGTGCAACAGCCAGGGAATAAAAACTGCCGGTGCCGTTCAGTTTCCGCCCGCGGCGTCGGCCAGCGTGACGCTGTTGGGCGGTTGCTTCACCGGCATGATGCCACGCGCCAGCGCCAGCAGGTATTTGCTGTATTCGGTGAACAGCACGCGCAGCGCTTCCGGCTTGGTCAGCCAGCCGCCATTCCCGAGGTTGGTGTTGACCACCGGATAAGGTTCAAGCCTGGCGCCGCGTAGCAGCCGGCCCATTTCCAGCAGGCTGCGCGGCATGTGATAATTGTTGGTGACGAGGATGACCGTGCCGTAGGCATGGTCCTCGACCCATTTGGCGCTTTCCTCGGCATTGCCGATCGTGTCGAGCGCGGCGCGGTCGATGTCTACGCAGCAGGAAAACAGCCTCTTGTCGCCGCCGGTCGCGGCTTGAAGCTGGCGGCGGCTGGCGGAAGGATGGACGCCGCTGATCAGAAGCCGCTCGCCCTTGCCGGACGCAAGCAGGCCCATCGCGGCGTCGAGGCGCGACTGACCGCCGGTCAGCACGATGATAGCGTCGGCCCTTGCCGGATTGGCGGGCGTCGTCAGACGGCTGACGGTGTTGGCGAACCAGCCGAAGCCGGCGACAAACAGCGCCACAAGGGCGAGCAGAACGAGGGCCGAAAGTCGCAAGGAGCGGGCTGCCAGCAGCCGCCCGTGTGTGGCGAATTGATCCGGCTTGGCAAATTCATCAGGCCCGGCGAATTCATGCGGACGCGCAACCAGCACTGGCATGCACCCAGCGGTATCGGTCGAGTCCCGAACGTCCATCATGAAATGGTTAATCCCGAAATACGGCCTTTGGTAGGAAAAAAATGCAATTTTCGTGACGATGCGTTTTCATCCGTGATCGATCCTTTAGCCGGCGTCCGGCTGGCGAATGTCGATGTCGCTGAGATAGGTAACCACGGTGAAATGGGAGGTTGCCGCGGTCAGCGCGCCGATCACCAGCACCATGACAGCGACCCCGAGATAGCCTGCGGAGCCGATGGCGAAATTGCCGAACAGGGCGGTCGCCTGGTCGGCCTGCGGCGTCGCCATATTGCGTGACGACCACCAGGAGAAGACGATGAAGACGAGTATTGCCGCGGCGCCGCCTGCCGCGGCGCCCTTCATGCCGGTGACCAGAAAATGCCGGCGGAATTCGCGCGCGATGAAGCGCGCCTCGGCGCCGACGAAATGCAGCACCTCGATGATGTGGCCGTTGCCGGCCATGGCGCCGCGTGTCGCGAACACCACGGTCAGCACCGTCGCCGACAGCATCAGCGCCAGCACTGCGATACCGATCGTTACCGTGGTGCGGGCCATGGCAACCAGCCGGTCGACCCAGGTGCGATGATCGTCGAGCGAGGCGCTCGGCAGCTTCGGCGTGATCGCCGCGCGCAGTGCGGCGAAATCGGGCGGACTGTTCTCGTCGATGGTGATGATGATCAGACGCGGCACCGGCAGCTCATCGATGTTCAGGCCCGAGCCCAACCAAGGCTCGAGCAGCCGGGCCGTCGCTTCGCGGTCGACGATCCTGGCGCTTTTCACGCCGGGGAATTCGCCGGCGATCTGCGAGGCCAGCGCAAGTGCGGCCTCCATGTCGAGGCCGTCGACCGGCTTGATCTGGATGGTCGCCTCGCGCGAGATCTGGTTCTCCCAGACCGAGGCGGTGTCACGCACCAGCGTGACTGCGCCAAACGTCAGGCAGGACAGAAAGGTCATGATGGCGATGACCAGCACCAGCGCCCGGCCGGCGATGTTCTGCGCCGGCACGATCGGCGCCATCTTGCGCTGGACGCGGGGCTTGGCCGCCGCGGCGTCGTGACCCTCGAAGTGTTCGACGGAGAGCTCAGTCATAGATGTCCAGCCTTCCGCCGGCCAGGATCATGCGCCGTGCGTCGACCTGTTCCATCAGGCCGAGGTCGTGCGTGGCGATCACCACGGCAGTGCCCAGCCGGTTGAGCTCGATGAACAGCCGCAGCAAGCGTCGTGCCAGCGGTGGATCGACATTGCCGGTCGGCTCATCGGCGAGCAGGATCTCGGGCTGCTCGATCAACGCACGGGCGATCGCGGCGCGCTGCTTCTCGCCGCCAGACAGCACCGGCGGCAGCACATGCATGCGTTCGCCGAGGCCGACCCATTTCAGCAGCTCGGTGACGTCGGTGCGGTAGGTCGCCTCCTCGCGGCCGCGCACGCGCAGCGGCAAGGCCACGTTCTCGTAGGTGGTCATATGGTCGAGCAGGCGAAAATCCTGGAACACCACCCCGATGCGGCGCCTCAGATGCGGCAATTCGGTGCGCGAGATGCGCGAGCGGTCCTTGCCGAAGATGGTGATCAGGCCGCGCGTCGGCTTCAGCGACATGAACAAAAGCCGCAGCAACGTCGTCTTGCCGGCGCCTGAAGGTCCGCTCAGGAACTGAAAGGAGCGCTCCGGAATGTGCAAGGAGATGTCGCGGAGGATCTCCGGACCCATGCCATAGCGGAGGCCGACATTTTCGAAGCGGATCACTTTCGACGACCTGAAATTCTCGGCGGCAAGATGCCAGCCCTTTCTGTGGAAAGACCATCGGCCGGCATGGTTAACCGACGGTTAATTTGGGGGCTTTTCAAACGAGTCACAGGGGTTCCGGTGGGGAAGCGTTAACCATTTCCGTTTACCCAAAGAAACGAACAGCGAACAGGTGCCGTAGTGTTGGGCCACGATGGCTGAGGATCGAACCGCGCGCCCGGTTTCCGGCGAAATCATGACCGATGCGGCCGCCGAGCCGGAACGCATCATGCGCGACGTGACCGCCGACGTCATCGATGCCGATTATGAGGTGCTGCCCCGCCATTTTACGCGTCCAGACTTTGCGCCGCCGCCTGCGCGCACGATTTCCGCCCCTTCGATCGAAGGCATGGACATGTTGCGCAAGCCGGAAACCGCCGTCGAACGGCCGTTATGGGTGCACGGTGGGCCGATCTTCTGGATTGCCGGCGTCGGTGCCGCCTTGGCCGCCTTCTGGATTTCGGGCGGCCATGCGCTGGTTCGTTAGAACGGCGCCAGAAAATCAACAGGTCACCAGATAAACGATTTGCGACGCGCAGGGGACGGTTCGCGGGCGCCCTGCCAAAGATTTGGCCTTGCCAGACGGCTCGACATGCCTAGAAACGGGTTGAAGACCGTTTTCGGTCAGCTTCGCCTACAAGGCGATCATTTCTGGAAAGGCGGCCAATGCCAGTTGTGCGCGGCAAGGACATCGAAGTCCTGTTTTCGGCGTCCGCCATCGCGCGGCGGAATCTGGAACTTGCCAAGGAGATCGCCGGGCACGACTACCACGACCTTCTGGTAATCTCGGTGCTGAAGGGATCATTCATCTTCGCCGCCGATCTTATCCGTGCCATGCACGATGTCGGCCTGTCGCCGGAGGTCGAGTTCATCTTCATCTCGAGCTATGGCGCCGGGACAACCAGCGGTGAGGTGAGGGTGCTGCGCGACATCGACAACGAGGTCGCCGGCCGCGATGTGCTTCTCATCGACGACATTCTCGAATCCGGCAAGACGCTGAGCTTCACCCGCGACCTCATGCTGTCGCGCGGCGCGAGGAGCTGTGCCATCGCCGTGCTGCTCGACAAGCGCATGCGCCGCCAGACCACGCTCAACGCCGACTATGTCGGCTTCGACTGCCCCGATTATTTCGTCGTCGGTTATGGCATGGACGTCGCCCACGCGTTTCGCGAATTGCCGTTCGTCGGCATGGTCAAGGGCGACGCTTGAGGCCTTTTTGATAATTCTACTCCGGCGGCCACCTGACGCAGTGTTCTGCGCTTCCTGCAGCGCAGCGCGTCCTTTGGACGCGCAAAGGACGCTGTGGCACTTTTGATTTTGCGCATGATGCTTTCCGAAATCGAAACCGAGTTCGGGATCAAGCGCGAAGCTCCCGGACTCGAACGTCCGCTCCGCTCCGGTTCTCGAAAACCACGCCATCTGACTCGCCGGAGCGAATTCTGAAAAGGCCTCATCGACACTCAGCGCCTTCAGGAAACATCAACTTTTCCTCGCCAAATATCCTGCCCATGGCAAAGCTCTTGATCGTCGAGGACGATGAATCCGTCCGCACCCTCGCCGCCCGTGCGCTCGAACGCGCCGGGCATAATGTCACTATTGCCGCCGACGGCGCGCACGGTCTTTCTCTGATCCGGGCGGCGCAAGGGGGCTACGACCTTGTGCTGTCCGACATCCGCATGCCGGAGATGGACGGCATCGAGATGGCCAAGGCGGCAGCGGCGCTGTTCCCGGCGATGAAGATTATGCTGATGACCGGCTTTGCCGATCAGCGCGAGCGCGCCGAGGAATTGGACGGCGTTATTCTCGATGTCGTGCAAAAGCCGTTCACGCTGGCTGAAATTCGCGCCCGCGTCGAACAGGCGCTCGCCTGTTTCGCCTAAAGCCCAAGGCCGACCGCCTTCACGCAGGGTCGCAGGTCGCAGCGATGGCTGGCGCGCCGCTCCGGCGCCGGCTGGCATTGAGCGCAAACAGGCCGGCGCCGATGATGAGGGCTGCGCCGGCCGCCGTCGCCGGTCGCGGCACTTCGGCAAAGAACAGAAAACCCCATAGCGGCGACCAGATGATGCCGGTGTATTCGAAGGTGGCGACACTGTTGGCGGGCGCCAACCGGTAGGCCTGCGACAACAGGATCATGCCGGCCGAGGCAACGAAGCCGCATGCCCCCATCTTCAGCAGATCCGACGTCGTCGGCCAGACCCATGGCCGGACTAGGAATTCGAGGCTCGGATGCACGGCATGGTCGATGTCTGCCAGCCAAAACAGCCCCGCCACCAGGGCAGCACCGGCCAGATAGGCGCCGTTCTGGTAAAACGCCATAACGGTCGAGGATTCGGTGTCGCCGATCTTGCGTGCCATCAGTTGCGAAAAACCGTAGAGCAGAGCCGAGCCTAGCGACAGCAGCGCCGCCCAGTCGAACACGCCGGCACCCGGGCGCGCCATCACCAGCACGCCGAGCATGCCGACCAGGACGGTGGCGAGCGCCTGCCAGGACACGCGTTCGCCGAGATACGGGCCGGCCAGCGCCATGATGAACAGTGGCGCCATGAAATAGAGCGCCACCGCGTCGGCCAGCGGCAGGGCGGCGATTGCCAGATAGTAGGCCGTGTAGGAGGTGAACTGGATGAAGGCGCGCATCGTCAACATGCCGAACCGCTTCGACTGGATCGCCTGCAATCCGACGTCGGCGTGGACGAGGAAAACCAGGATCGGCAGGGCGACGATCGAGCGGATCGCCATCACCTCGGTGACGGGATAGCGGCTCGACACCGCCTTGACCAGCGGGTCCTGCAGTGAAAAGACCAACACGCCGAGACAGAGGCTGAGGATGCCGAGCACAAGCCGATTCTGCATGGGCGCTCCGGTCTCCTGCGCGCCGGCCGGAAGCAGGCCTGCATCCGGGTAAAAAGAACCCGCCACCGTTTCGGGCAGCGGGTACGAGTGAGGACTTTTGATTGGTCCGCGGCCGATTTCGCGGCCGCATATCCAATGGGTGAGGCGACTATCGTCCGCCGTTTGACATGTTGCAAACGAATTGGAATGATGCCAGCAATCAGATTTTCTTATGGCGGGCACATGCGACCCAATCTCGACAGCGACCTCTTGCGCACCTTCGTCGCGGTCGCCGACACCGGCAATTTCACCAAGGCGGCGGAGCGGGCCGGCCGCACCCAGTCGGCGGTCTCGATGCAGATGAAGAAGCTCGAAAGCATGGTCGGCGACAGCCTGTTCGAGCGCGGCTCGCGTGGTGTGGCGCTGACGCGGCGCGGCGGCGAGCTCATCGCCAACGCCAGGCGCATCGTTTCGCTGCTCGACGAGACGGCGGCATCGATGGTCGCGGCGCCGCTTGGCGGGCCGGTGCGCATCGGCATCCCGGAGGAATATGGCCACGCGATCCTGTCGCGCGCGCTCGGTGCCTTTGCCAAGCGCCATCCTCAGGTCGACATCACCGTCCGCTACGCGCATTCCGGTGCGCAGATCGCGGCGCTCGCCGCCGGCGAGCTCGATCTGGCGGTGGTGTTCGAATGGCAGGATCTCTCGGGCGGTGAGGTGCTGATGCATGATCCGACCGTATGGGTGACGTCGGAGCTGCATCACATGCATGAGGACCGGCCGGTGCCGATCGCGCTCTACAACCGCGCCGGCTGGTGCAAGGATTTCGCGATAAAGTCGCTGGAACAGCGCGGTCTCGCCTATCGTGTCGCCTACACCAGCGATACCAATGGCGGCCTGCGGCTCGCCGTCACCTCCGGGCTGGCGATTGCCCCGATCTCGCGCAGCAACATTCCGGCCGGCTGCCGCGAACTTACGGCCGCCGACGGCTTCGGCGACATCGATTCCTCGAACGTAGTGCTGCGGCGCAATCCGAACGCTTCCGGCGAGGCGATCGACGGCATGGAAGAGGCGATCCGCGAGGCGTTCACCAACCGTTAGAGCATGTCGCTCGGTCCGGCGACAGCTGCCACCACGGAGGACCGCGCACGGCGATCTTCCAAAAATGTAGAGTGCAGCCTTACTTCAGCTCCAGCAACCGCTCCAGATAGCTGCGCTCGATATCGGGGCTGAGCGCGTTGCCGAGCCGCTTGCGGATTGCCTCGAGGATCTGGCGCGCGCGCTGCACGTCGATCTCGTCAGGCACTCTCACCGAACTTCCGTCATCGGGACCCTCGCTGGTGCGGGGCCGCCCGAGCGGGTCACGGTCGGCATTCTGCTGGCGTCCGCCCTGCCCGTTGCCGCCCTGGTCGCCTTGCATCGCTTGCAATTGCTTCATCATATCCTTGGCGCCCCTGCGCAAGGCTTCCAATGCGCGGCCCTGGTGGCCGACGGCTTGGTCGCCCTCGCCCTCGCCGAGCGCCTGTTCGGCATTGCCCATGGATTTGCCGGCTTCGCCAAACCCCTCATTGGGGTCGAGGCCCATGCCTTCGAGGCCCTTCCTCAATTGATCGAGCTCGCTCTGCAGCTTGCCCTGGCCTTCCTGCAATTGCTTCAGCGCATCGGCAAATTCCTGCGGCGTCATCGGCTTCGGCCGGCCGAGCGGATCGCGGTCGTCGCCCGGGCTGGGCTTGCCCTCTTCGCCCATCGGGCCTTGCTCACCGTTCTCGCCGAGTTGCTCGTCGCGGTTCTGCCCGCGCTGTTGCTGGCCGCGCTGCATCTGGTCCATACGGAAGGTGTCGTTCATCATCTCCTGCTGGCGCCGCATGATCTCGCCCAGCTTGTCCATCTGCTGGCGCATCTCGCTGTCCTGCTGGCCGCCTTGCTGCTGGCGGCCTGCCTGCAGATTGTTCATCATGTCCTGCAGCTCCGACAGCAATTGCTGCGCCTGGTCGCGATTGCCGGATTTCGCCAGGTTCTCGATTTGGTCCATCATGCGGTCGATGTCGCTCTGGCGCAGTTCCTGGCCGTTTTGCTGCATCTGTGGCGCATTCGGATTCTGCTGCGCCCGCGCCGCGAATTCCTGCAGGAACTGGTTCATCGCCTCGCGCAGTTCCTTCATCGCCTTCTCGATCTCTTGGTCGCTAGCGCCGTTCTTGATCGCATCCTGCAGCGCCTGCTGCGCCTGGCGCAGCCGCTTCTCCGCCGCCGACAGATTGCCTTCCTCGATGCCGAGCGCGATCTCCCAGAGGTAAGCGACCTCGTCGCGCAACTGGTCGTCGCTGTCGGCCATCTTCAGCCGGGTGCGGGCGCTCATGATGGCGAGGTAGTGCGCCATATTGTCGAACGTGTCTTCGGGCCTGAGCGTGATCGCATCCATCAGGTCGAGGACGCGGTCCTTGGCATAGGCGTCGAGCGCCAGCATGCGGCGCTGCTCGACCACGGCCCGCGCCAAGGGGTTGGAGAATGGCCGCTCCGGCATCACCAGCGTCTTGGTTTCGCTGGTCGCCGTGTGTCCGGCGCCGTCGGTGGCGACAAGCGACAGCTTGACGTTGCCACCGGCCCAGACATGGTCGGTCAGATCCTTCGTCGTTTTGGCGGCATTGGCCTTGCCGCCGCGGCGCGGCAACGTCAGCGGCATATCCGGCGGGCCATAGAGCGGATGCGCGTTGGGCACCTGCGGATCGGCCAATGCGAAAACCGCCTTGGCGGAGGCCGCGCCATAGTCGTCGTCGATCTGGTAGTTGAGCTCGAAGGCGCCGTTGACGGCGCGTTTCGGCTCACCGACAAAGCGGATCTGCGGCGGCTTGTCGGGGATTATGGCGAAGGCCCAGCGGCCGAGCTCGCCGTCGCCGGATTGCAGCGTCAGCATGCCGTCGGCCGTCAACTTGCCGCTGAACTGGCGCACGGTGGAAGGCGTTGCAGTATTTGCCTCTGGCTTGGCTTGCGGCCCGGTCGGATCGATGGCGCGGGTGTTGCCGCCGGCGTCGGCGTAGCTCAGCGTTTCCTCGCCCGAACCGCCCGTGACGCGCAGCGACACGTCGCTGCCCTCCGGAACGGTGAAGGTCGGCGCCGCTTGATTGGCATTGTTGGCAAGGACAGGGGCGTTGAGGAATACTGGTGGCCTGCCGGTATAGGCCGGTGGCGTCACCCAGGCATCAATGCGCGGCGGCACGACGTCGCGCGCGGCACGGGCAACAAACCCGTCACTCAGCTTGCCGCCCGACGGCCCGAAGGAGAAGGCAAAGGCGGTGACCAACAAAAGCGCCGCAACGGCGCGCAACGCCCACGGGTCATGCTCGGGGACGCGCGTGCGCGGCACGTCGCCGCCAAGCTCGCCCAGCCGGTCCGCCATGCGCCGCTGATGCTCGCGCCACAGGGCTCGCGAAAAAATGCTTTCCTTGCCGCTCGGGCGATCGGTCTGGACCTGCACCGGGCTGTGCAGCAACCGGTTGGCCGCCTCGATGCGGCGGTCGACCTCGGCACTGGATGGCGTGCGGAAGAAACGCAATGGATAGAGTGCGGCAAGCGCTGCGACGCCGAATGCCGTGATGAGACCGAATCGCGCTAAATCGGGCAAAAGCGGGAACAGACCGAGCCACGAGATACTGAGAAACAGGCTGGCGACGATGATCAGCGGCAGCAGCAACGGCCAGCCGCGCTCGACGATTATCGAGACCTGCGTCGCCAGCCGGCTCAAGGCAAGGCGCCCGGCCAGGCTGCGATCGCTGGTAAAGACGGGTCGTTGCGTCATCGGCCCTTCCTGGCCGGGCGGGATAGCCCGGACCTCACGAGTCTATCGCATGGGCCCGAAAAGTCGATTTTCGGGAAGCACGATGCGAAGACCCAAAATCTTAGCGCATACGTCGTGCATTCAGGCGGCTGCACGTCGCCCTAAGGATACCAACAAACACGGCGAAGGCGAGGCGGTTCCCCAAAACGTGAACAATAATGCCCCGGATATTGTCAAAATTTCGCTGGATTGGCGTTTGCGCCGCAGACCAGAACGGCAACGCGCTCGCCCACAGCCGGCCTGTAGCGGCCGGACAGGAGCGCCGCGAAGGCCGCCGCACCGCCCGGCTCGGAGATGATTCGCACCCGGTCCCACAGCGCCGCCTGGGCGGCGATAATGTCGTCGTCGCCGACGAGGATCGAGCGCTCGACGAACGCCTCGGCGATAGGAAACATCATTTCGCCGACACGCTTCGGCGCGAGCGAATCGGCGGCGATGCCCTCGGTCGGGGCATCGACAGGCCGGCCAGCCTCGAAAGCGCGGTGTAGCGTCGGCGCACCCTCCGGCTCAACGGCAATGATCCTGATGCGGCCGGAAAACCAGGCGGCGATGCCGCCGATCAAGCCGCCGCCGCCGACAGCGACCAGCAGCGTGTCGAGCTTCGGCAGGTCGGCCTCGATCTCGAGGCCCAGCGTGCCTTGCCCGACCAGCGTCTCCTCCTGGTTGAAGGCGTGGATCTGCAGCGCGCCGGATTTTTCGGCGAAGCTCTCGCTGGCGGCCAGCGCCTCGGCATAACGGGCGCCGCCGACGATCAACTCGGCGCCGTAGCCGCGGATGCGGTCCAGCTTGGCCGGCGGGCTCACTTCGGGAACAAAGATGGTCGCCTTATGGCCGAGCCGCATGGCGGCATAGGCGACCGCGGCGCCGTGGTTGCCGCCCGATGCGGCGACGACGCCAACTGCGGGAACCGGCCGTTCGAGGAGATTGGTGAACGCGCCACGCGCCTTGAACGAGCCGGAATGCTGCAGGCATTCGAGCTTCAGGTCGACAGGCAGAGGCGGGCGGCCGAAATCGGCCATGTCGACGCGCAGCACCGGCGTGTGGCGCACGAAGGGCCGGATGCGGGGTTCCATCGCCGCAATGCGCTCGCGGGTGATCGTGTGGCCATGCAGCATGCTTCACTCCCAGAGTTGACATTCAGAGTTGACATTACTTAGTAACTTGGCAAAGTGCCTAAATGCAAGAGGTCGACGTCTTCAAAGCGATTGCCAGCGAGCGCAGACTGCAGATCCTCGATTGGCTCAAGGACCCGCGCGCGCATTTTCCGCCGCAGGCGGACGGTGATCTGGTCGAGGACGGGGTCTGCGCGCTGCTGATCGCGGAAAAGCTGGGGATCACGCAGGCGACGCTCAGCGAGCATATGCGCGTGCTCACCCAGGCAGGGCTTTTGCGCAGCAAGCGTATCAAGCAGTGGATATTCTATCGCCGGAACGAGGACAGGATCGCCGAGGCCAGGGCGCTCATCCAGCACCGGCTGTAGCGCTGCAAGGTATCTCTCAGGTCAACCAATCAGGCACCGAATCCAGCCCGATCAATTCGTCATAGGTCTGGCGCGGGCGCACGATGTGGAAGCGGTCGCCGTCGACCAGCACTTCCGGCACCAGCGGCCTGGTGTTGTAGGTGCCGGCCTGGACGGCGCCATAGGCGCCGGCGGTGGCGACAGCGATCAGGTCGCCGGCTTTCAGCCTGGGCAGGTCACGGTCGAGCCCGAGATAGTCGCCGGTCTCGCAGACCGGGCCGACGACGTCGACCCTCATGCGCGGTGCTGCGACCGGCTGCTGCACCACCGGCCTGATGTCGTGGAAGGCGTCGTAAAGGGTCGGCCGGATCAGATCGTTCATCGCGGCGTCGACGACGAGGAAGTTCTTGGCGTCGCCCTCTTTCACGAAGATGACCTCCGAGACCAGGATACCGGCATTGCCGACGATCAGCCGGCCCGGCTCGAACATCACTTTCAGCCCGAGCTTGGCGACATGCTTCCTGACGATCTGGGCATAGGCTTCGGGCAAAGGCGGCGGGTTGTTGTCGACGCGGTAGGGAATGCCGAGGCCACCACCGACATCGATATGCTCAATGGCATGCCCGTCGGCACGCAACGCGCCGACCAGTTCCACCAGCAGCGCGAAGGCGTCGTCGAAGGGCTGCAATTCGGTGATCTGGCTGCCGATATGGGTATCTATGCCGGTGATCTTGATGCCCGGCAACTCAGCCGCGCGGGCATAAACCTTCCGCGCCTGCTGCCAGGGAATGCCGAACTTGTTCTCGGCCTTCCCAGTCGAAATCTTCTTGTGCGTCCGGGCGTCGACATCCGGGTTGATGCGCAGCGAGATCGGCGCGATCTTGCCCAGCGCGGTGGCGCGGGCCGACAGCAGCTCCAGCTCCGGTTCGGATTCGACGTTGAAACAGAGAATGCCGGCCGAGAGCGCAAAATCCATTTCGCGCGCGGTCTTGCCGACGCCTGAAAACAGGATCTTGCTTGCCGGAATGCCGGCGGCCAAAGCGCGGCGCAGTTCGCCTTCCGAGACAACGTCGGCGCCGGCGCCGAGCCTTGTCAGCACCTTCAACACAGCTTGGTTGGAATTCGCCTTCATGGCATAGCAGACGAGGGCGTCGAGCCCGGCAAAAGCTTCGGCAAAGACGCGAAAATGCCTGGTCAGCGTCGCCGTCGAATAGCAATAAAACGGCGTGCCAACACTGGCGGCGATATCTGATATTGCCACGTCCTCGGCATGCAGTACGCCGTCGCGGTAGTCGAAATGGTTCACGAGATCGGTCCGAAAATCAGAGCAGCGGGTCGAGGATGAATTTCTTGTCCTCGACAGGTTTTTCCGGCTCCGGCGGCAAAGATTGCTTGGCCTTCTCGGCGTCCTTGCGCGCCTGCACGGCTGCCGCGTAGGGCGTATCGAGCGCAGCCTTCCTGCCGCAGGCCGCAACGGTCGCCATCGCCGCTAGCAGCGTCAGCGTCACCAAAATCCTGCTTCCGGTCATCGCGTCATCCGTCCGAAACTGTTGCCCGCAGCGCTTCTAGCCGAGTTTTGCGGCCATTGCACCCCGCGTCTTACGCCTTGGCGAGCCGCTTTTTCCAGTAGCGGATCTGCTTGCGCACCTCGGACGGCGCGGTGCCGCCGAAGCTTGTGCGGCTCTTTACAGAATTCTGCACGGCCAGAACCGAAAACACGTCGGCGCTGATACCGAGGTGAATGGACTGCAAATCCTGCAGCGAAAGCCTGTCGAGCCCGACCTTCTTGTCCTCGGCCAGCGCCACCGCCCGGCCAGTGATATGGTGCGCCTCGCGGAACGGCAGGCCGAGCGTGCGTACCAGCCAGTCGGCGAGGTCGGTCGCAGTCGAATAGCCGGCGCCGGCCGCCTTTTTCATCGCGGCAGTGTTCACCGTCATGTCGCGCACCATGCCGGTCATCGCCGCCAGCATCAGGTCGAGCGTCTCTGCCGCGTCGAAGACGGATTCCTTGTCTTCCTGCATGTCCTTGCCATAGGTCAGCGGCATGCCCTTCATTACCGTCAGCAGGCCGACCAGATGGCCGGTGACACGGCCGGTCTTGCCGCGCACCAGTTCGGCGGCGTCGGGGTTCTTCTTCTGCGGCATGATCGACGAACCCGTCGAGAAGCTATCCGACAGCCTGACGAAACCGAATTGCGGGGTCGACCAGATGATGATCTCTTCGGCCAGCCGCGACAGATGTGTCGCGCAGATCGCCGCCAGCCCCAAGAATTCCAGCGCGAAATCGCGGTCCGAAACGCTGTCGAGCGAATTGCGCATCGGTTCGCGAAAACCAAGCGCCGTTGCCGTCTGGTGCCGGTCGATCGGAAAGCTGGTGCCGGCAAGGGCGGCCGCACCGAGCGGGCTTTCGTCCATCCGTTCGATCGCATCGCGGACGCGCGACAGGTCGCGCGCAAACATCTCGACATAGGCCATGCAGTGGTGGCCGAAGGTCACCGGCTGCGCCGCTTGCATGTGGGTGAAGCCCGGCATCACCGTTGCCGCATGCTCCTCGGCTCGGGCGAGGAACGCTGTGATCAGGCCTTTCAGCGCCTCGGCGACACGAAAGCACTCGTCTTTGACCCAGAGCCTGAGGTCGACCGCCACCTGGTCGTTGCGCGAGCGGGCAGTGTGCAGGCGGCCGGCGGCAGGGCCGATCAAATCGGCGAGGCGGGCCTCGACATTCATGTGGATGTCTTCCAGCCTGGTCGAGAACTCGAATGTGCCGGCCCCGATCTCTGCCAGGATCGTGTTCAGCCCGTGACTGATTTTTTCTTGATCGGCCGCCGAAATAATGCCCGTTTGCGCCAGCATCTCGCTATGGGCGATCGAGCCGCGAATGTCCTGGGCATAGAGTTTGCGGTCGAACGAGATCGACGCGTTGATCGCTTCCATGATTGCGGCCGGACCCGAGGCAAAACGTCCGCCCCACATCTGGTTGCTGGCCTTCTTGTCGCTCATCGCTATAACCCGTGCTCCGGAGCAGTTTTTGAAAAATGGCAGACGGCAATAGATTTTTCCCGGCTTTGCGTCTCATCCTCGCCGCTTTGGTTGCGGGCGTGCTGGCCGGCGCGGTCGCGGTATATGTCAGGGAAAGCGGTTCTGGCAACAACGCGCCCGCGCAAGTGGCCGCCGGCGGCGGCAAGGACGACGTGGCCTGCGCCGCCAAGACCGACCATGCCAAGAAGATCGCCGCGGCCGCTACCGGTCAAGTCGCCGCGCTTTTGCCGGCGGATCCGCCGCAATCGCTGAAAAGCCTCGCCTTCAACGGCCCCGACGGCAAGCCGACGACGATCGCCGATCATGCCGGCAAGACGGTGCTGCTCAATCTGTGGGCAACATGGTGCGCACCTTGCCGCGCCGAAATGCCGGCGCTCGATGCACTGCAGAAGGAGATGGGCAGCGACGCGTTTCAGGTTGTTGCAGTCAACGTCGATGCCGGCGACGATACCAAGCCGAAGAAGTTCCTCGAGGACACCGGCGTCAAGGCCCTCGGCTATTATCGCGATGCCACCATGGCACTGTTCAACGATGTCAAGACGCGCGGCCTGGCGCTCGGTCTGCCGGTCACCATGCTGATCGATGGGCAAGGCTGCCTGATCGCCCATATGAACGGCCCGGCCGAATGGTCGGGGCCGGATGCCAAGCGTCTGGTCGAGGCAGCGCTTCAGCCGGGATAGGCTCAGACCGTGCGCAGGCGCGGCTTGAGCACGGCGATGCTTGCGCCGCGCCGGCTGGCGGTGCGGACTGCCGGAGCCGTGACGCCCGTCAACTCGCCGAATGTCTCGATCGGAGCCGGTTTGCCGAGGTAATAGCCTTGCCCGATCTCGCAAGCCTCGGCGTCAAGGAACTGCAATTCGCCCGGCGTCTCGATGCCCTCCGCCAGGACCGGCAGGCCGAGACCGCGTCCAAGCCCCAGCACGGCGCGGACGATCGCCGCGAACTGGCCGTTCTTGTCGACCGATTTGATGAACGACCCGTCGATCTTGATCTTGTCGAAGGGAAAGGCGCTAAGGTTGGACAGCGAAGAATAGCCGGTGCCAAAATCGTCCATCGCCACATGCACGCCAAGCGCCTTGACCTGCCTCAAGGTTGCCAATGCGCGGGGCATGTCCTTCACCAGGGCCGTTTCGGTGATCTCCAGTTCGAGCCTGCCGGGTGCGAGGCCGGATCTCGACAGTGCGTCGTGCACCTTGCGGCTGAAGTTCGGATTGTGAAGCTGCACGGCGGAGACGTTGACGGCGACCATCAGCGGATTCGTCCAGCGAACAGCATCGTTACAAGCCGTCGTCAGCACCCAGTCGCCGATCTGCGCGATGGCGCCACTGTCCTCGGCCACGGGGATGAAAACGGCCGGGGAAATGTCGCCCCGCTCCGGATGCTGCCAACGGACCAGGGCTTCGAAGCCGATCATCTTGCCGCTGCGGATTTCCTTCTGCGGCTGGTAGACGAGGTGGAACTCCTTGCGGGCGATCGCCTGGCGCAGTTCATGCTCCATCACGCGCTTGTCGCGGGCCGCGGTGCCCATGGCTATCTCGAAAAAACGATACGTGTCCCTCCCCTCGGTCTTGGCGCGATGGAGTGCCGTGTCGGCATGGCCGATCAGGCCGGCCTGATCTTCGGCATCCAGCGGAAAGAAGGCGATGCCGATGCTGGCCGAAACAAGGCCGGAGCCGACTGAAACCCTGTTTTCCTCCCGGATCGCCGCCAGCAAGTCCTCGGCTATGCGGCCTGCGGCCAGGGGGTCGGGGAGGTTCGGAGCTAAGACGGCAAACTCGTCGCCGCCGAGACGCGCGAGCATCTGTCCGTGGCGCGGAATGCCGGAAATGCAGTGCGCCAGCTTCTGCAGCATGGCGTCACCGGCGCTGTGGCCGTAGAGGTCGTTGACTTGCTTGAATCGGTCGAGGTCAAGCAGCAGGAGCGCCAGATATCCATCCTTGCTGCCACGCTCCATCGAAGCGATTTCTGCTTCGAGCCGGGAAGAAAAGCTCCGCCGATTGGCAAGCCCGGTAAGTGGATCGAAATGCGCGAGACGGAGGATCTCTTCTTCCGCCTTCTTGCGCTCACGGATGTCGCGAACGGCAAGCACCGTATGAGGCCTGCCGCAGTAGGCGATCTTCCTGGCGATCAGCTCGACAGGAATTCTCGTGCCGTCGCTGCCCCTCAATTTCGTTTCTTGTGCCTGTTCGCCGAAGCCGGATACATCGGCTGCGCTCTGTCCATCGAACAGCTCGCCGAGTTGCATCGTGTTCAGGGTGGCTGTCGCCGTGCCCGTCAGTTTCGCCATGCTGTCATTGGCGCTGACTATGCGTGTGCCATCGCAAACGATCAGCCCTTCGACCGCGGCATTGGCGAGATCGTGCATGCGATCGGCCTCGAGCCTCTGCCGGCGAAAGCGCAGGTCGATCCACAGCGCGGCGCCTGACAGCACAAGGATTACCAGGCTGGCGACCGCTGCGGCAAAGGCCTGGGAAATGGGCTCGATGGAATGTTCGGATATTTCAATCGAGGAATCCGGAATGATCGACACCGCGCCCATCGCGATGAAATGCAAGCTGCAAATCGCCAGCGTCAAAAGCGCGGCGCCACCAAGTGTTGCGAGCGCGGACGGGCGGCGCAAGACGACAAGGAGCGCCATTGCCGCGAGCGTCCCGCCGGCCAGAAGCGATATCGCGACAAGGAGCAGGTTCCATACGATCCGGCCCTCGACCTCGAACGCCGCCATGCCGATGTAGTGCATCGTCGCGATGGCACCACCGAGAATGGCACCGCCGACGAGGAAATGGTCGATGCCGCGGCGCAAGGTGGCAACCCACATCCCAAGCGCGGTCAGGATGACGGCGGCGGCAAGCGAAAAGGCGGATAATCCCGGATTGTATGCGTTTGGTATTCCCGGCGTAAACGCAGTCATGGCGATGAAATGCGTCGCCCATATGCCGAACCCGGTCGAAGTTGCGGCGATCATTAGCCAGACAAGCCGGTTTCGGTTGGTCGATCGGCCGACGTGCTTAAGGAGATTTACTGCAGAGAAGCAAGAAATGCCGCAGACGAGGGCGGCAAGTGCGACCAGTCTCAGGTCGTGCTGACTTACAATACAATTATAGACCGTCAGCATCCTGGGTTCACTCGGTCTGCCAAATAACAGGGGAGGTGTGACTGATTAGCTCTTGGAGATTTTAACGAATGGTTAACCCGCGGGCCATGAGGCGGGCCTTTTCGGGGGAAAACCGATGCGCTCCGCCGAGAAGGCGGTGATGTAGTTCCTGGCGACGCTTTCGGTAGCGAGCGCACTTTAGCCGGAAGCGATGTTCATTGACCCGCAACAAAACCGTTGTCCGATTGTCATCAGCGCCACATATTGGCTTTGCGAGAGTGCCCCTTTCGCCAATGACAAACGGGAGATGAAACATGAAGTTCTTCGGCTTCGCGGCCGGTGTTGCCGCCACCTTGACCCTGCTTTCCACCACCTCCGCCTTCGCCGTCACGCAGATCAGCTGGTGGCACGCCATGACCGGCGCCAACGCCGAGGTCGTCGCCAAGATCTCCAAGGATTTCAACGCCAGCCAGAGCGACTATGAGCTCGTTCCGGTGTTCAAGGGCACCTATCCGGAGACGCTGAATGCCGGCATCGCCGCTTTCCGCGCCGGCCAGGCGCCCGATATCCTCCAGGTGTTCGACGTCGGCACCGGCGTGATGATGGCGGCCGAGGGTGCGATCAAGCCGGCGGCCGATGTGCTGACCAGTGCCGGGATGACCTTTGACAAGAGCCAGTATCTGCCCGGCATCGTCGGCTATTATTCGAAGCCGGACGGCACCATGCTGTCGTTCCCTTACAACTCCTCGTCGCCGATCCTCTACTACAACAAGGACATTTTCCAGAAGGCGGGCCTCGACGTGAACAGCCCGCCCCAGACCTGGAACGAGGTGTGGGAAGCTGCCAGGAAGATCAAGACGAGCGGCGCCGCCCCTTGCGGCTATACCTCGACCTGGCTGACCTGGATCCATCTGGAGAATTTCGCGGCGTGGAATGACGTGCCTTGGGCCACTCGGCAGAACGGCCTGGCCGGCGGCGATGTCGAACTCAAGATCAATGCGCCGATTTTCGTCAACCACTTCCAGGCACTCGCGGACCTGGCCAAGGACGGCACGTTCAAGTATGGCGGGCGCACCTCCGAAGCCAAGCAGATATTCCTCGCCGGCGAATGCGGCATCTTCACCGAATCGTCGGGCGGCCTCGGCGATATCGTCAAGTCCGGCATGAACTATGGCATCGGCCAGCTTCCCTACGATAGCGACGCCAAGGGCGCACCACAGAACACCACGCCGGGCGGTGCCAGCCTGTGGGTGTTCGGCAACAAGTCGGACGAGGAATATAAGGGTGTTGCCGCCTTCTTTGCCTATCTGTCCAAGACCGATGTGCAGGAATATCTGCACCAGAAGTCGGGATACCTGCCTGTGACGCTCGCCGCGTATGAGGCGACCAAGAAATCAGGCTTCTATGACAAAAACCCCGGCCGCGAGACACCCATCCTGCAGATGACGGGCAAGGCGCCGACCGACAACTCGAAGGGCGTGCGCCTGCCGAATCTGCCGCAGGTGCGTGATATTCAGAATGAGGAGTTGGAGAAGCTGCTGGCCGGCCAGCAAACCGCCCAGCAGGCGCTCGACAATGCGGTCACACGCGGCAACGCCGCGATCAAGGAAGCGCTGGAGAACTGACGAGATTATCTCGGTTAAAGCGCGTCGCGTTTGAATGGCCACATGCGACGCGCTTTAAGCTCTTGTTCTTATGCATGTCGTTATCTCAAAACCGCTGCGCACTTTTGGGCGACATGCATTAGTCGGTTGGAATATCGCCCACGCGAGCTCGCGTGGGCGATACCTGGATAGCGAGGGAAATCAGCTTGTCTCCACGCGTCGTATTTCCCAACAAGATCCTGCCGTACCTGCTGGTGGCGCCACAACTCGCCATCACCCTGGTTTTCTTCTACTGGCCGGCCGGTCAGGCGCTTTACCAGTCGATGCTCAGGCAAGACCCGTTCGGGCTGAAGAGCAGGTTTGTCTGGTTTGCCAATTTCCGGAAGGTGCTGGCCGATCCGGCCTACCTCAACTCGATCAAGGTCACCGTGGTGTTCTCGCTTGCGACCGCGATCGTTGCCATGGTTGTGGCCCTGCTGCTCGCGGTCATGGCCGAGAAGGCCGTGCGCGGCAAAGGCCTCTACCGCACACTGTTGATATGGCCTTATGCCGTCGCGCCGGCGATTGCCGGCATGCTGTGGCTTTTCTTGTTCAATCCTTCGATCGGCTCGTTGGCCTATTTGCTGAGAAGCCTCGGCATCGCATGGGACCCGCTGCTCAACGGCACCCACGCCATGATCCTGCTGGTGTCGGCGGCTGCCTGGAAGCAGATCAGTTACAATTTCCTGTTCTTCGTCGCCGGCCTGCAGGCGGTGCCGAAAACGCTGATCGAGGCGGCGGCCATGGATGGCGCCGGCGAGACCAAGCGCTTCTGGACCATCGTCTTCCCGCTGCTTGCGCCGACAACCTTTTTCCTGCTGGTCGTCAACACCGTCTATGCCCTGTTCGACACGTTCGGCATCGTTCATGCCGTCACCGGCGGCGGCCCGGGCAAGACGACCGAGACGCTGGTCTACAAGGTCTACAATGACGGCTTCGTCAATCTGATCCTGGGTGACTCGGCGGCGCAGTCGGTCATCCTGATGGCCATCGTCATCGCGCTCACAGCCATCCAGTTCCGCTATGTGGAACGCAAAGTCCATTACGGCTGAGGGCAGCGATGATCGGCCAATCTCCGCTCCGCACCGTCATCGCCCATGCCGTGCTTATCCTTGGCATATTGATCGTGGCTTTTCCGATCTACTACACCTTCGTTGCCTCGACGCACACGCTGCAAACGATCCTCAGGCCGCCGCTGCCGCTGTTGCCCGGCGACCAGCTATGGAACAATTACAGCGAGGCGCTGTTCGGCGGCATCGGTCGTATCGGCGGTGTCAGCGTGGGCAGACTGCTCCTCAACACCACGATCATGGCGCTCGGCGTCGCGGTGGGAAAGATCTTCATCTCGATCCTGTCGGCCTACGCGATCGTGTTCTTCCGCTTTCCGCTGCGCATGACCTTCTTCTGGCTGATCTTCATCACCTTGATGCTTCCGGTCGAGGTGCGCATTCTGCCGACCTACAAGGTGATGGTCGATCTCGGCATGATCGACACCTATGCCGGCCTGATCATCCCGCTGATCGCCTCGGCCACCGCAACGCTGCTGTTTCGCCAGTTCTTCATGACCATCCCGGGCGAACTGGTCGAGGCGGCGCGTGTCGACGGTGCCGGTCCATGGCGCTTCTTTTTCGATATTCTGGTACCGCTGTCGCGGACAAACATCGCCGCGCTGTTCGTGATCCTCTTCATCTACGGCTGGACGCAGTATCTTTGGCCGCTGCTCGTCACCAACAGCAACGACATGAACACCATCGTCATCGCGCTGCGAAAGATGGTTTCCTTCGCCGATGCCGACACCCAATGGCACCTGGTCATGGTCACCGCGATGCTGGCCATCGTGCCGCCGATCCTGGTCGTGGTGCTGATGCAACGCTGGTTCGTGCGCGGCCTGGTCGAATCCGAAAAGTGAGAAGCCGATGGCGACCGTCGATCTGAAGGATGTCAAGAAGATCTATCCCGGCGGCGTCGAGGCCGTGAAGGGCGTTTCCATCGCCATTCCCGACAAGGAGCTTTGCGTGCTGGTCGGCCCGTCCGGCTGCGGCAAGTCCACGCTGCTGAGGATGATCGCCGGGCTCGAGACGATTTCGGTCGGTACAGTCGCCATCGACGGCAAGGTGGTCAACGCCATTGGCCCGACCGAGCGCGACATCGCCATGGTGTTCCAGAACTACGCGCTCTATCCGCATATGAAGGTCTACGACAACATGGCCTATGGTCTGCGCAACCGCGGCACGCCGAAGGACGAGATAGACAGCAGGGTGCGCTCGACTGCCAAGGTGCTGGGGCTTTCGGGGCTGCTCGACCGGCGCCCGCGCGAGCTTTCCGGCGGTCAGCGCCAGCGTGTCGCCATGGGCCGCGCCATCGTGCGCAACCCGAAAGTCTTCCTGTTCGACGAACCGCTGTCCAACCTCGATGCGAAATTGCGCGGGCAGATGCGCGTCGAGATCAAGAATTTGCAGCGCTCGCTTGGCGTCACCTCGGTTTATGTCACCCACGACCAACTTGAGGCGATGACGCTGGCCGACATCCTTGTCGTCATGAACGCCGGCCTGGTCGAGCAGATCGGCGCGCCGCTCGACGTGTACGAGAAGCCGGCCTCGATCTTCGTTGCTTCCTTCATCGGCGCGCCGCCGATGAATCTGCTGGCCCTCACGGGGGCCTCTCCAGGCTCGGTACTGACGGACGGGACGGTGATTGGCTCGGCGCCTGGACAAAGCAAGGCGGTGACACTCGGCTTTCGTCCGGAGGATGCCGATATCACCTTCACGGCAGAGGCGCCGGCCGGCGCGCTCGCGTTGCCGGCGACAGTGGAAGCAGTCGAGCCGGTCGGTGCCGAAAGCTTTCTCCACTGCGCGGCAGCCGGCAGCCGTATCGTCGTGCGCGTCTCAGGCCGCGCCAGCGCCAAGCCAGGCGACCAATTGCGCGTCGTGGCCAGGTCTGAAAAGCTGCACTGGTTCGATCATGCCGGTAAACGGGTCGATTGAGGTCGGCCTTGCGCAAAACCGTTCAGGCAAACACATGCGCCTTGCCCGACACGGTCAGCCGGACGATCTCGCCGATCGCCGGCGCGTCCATTCCCGGCTTGCGCAGGATCAACGGCGTGTTGCCGATGGCGGCGGCATCGGGCGGATCGGGGCTGTTCAAGAGACGCACCGCGATCGTGCACATCGAGCCGGCGAATTCGGATTCCGTCACCTCGCCGAACAGCATGTCCGGCGTGCCGGACATGCCTTCACGCGATGTCCGTTTCAGCAGCACCTGCTCCGGCCGTAGCATGATGCGCGCGACGTCGCGCCGCTCCGTGCTGTCGACGGCAATGCGGCCGAGCGGCGAGGTGGCAACGCCATCGGCGATCCTGGCCGGCAGGACGATGGCGTCACCGAGGAACTCGGCGATCATCCGGTCCTTCGGCTTGAAATAGAGCTCGCGCGGCGTGCCGACCTGCGAGAATTTGCCGTCGCGCATCACCGCGACCTGGCTGGCGAATGACAGCGCCTCGGCCTGATCATGGGTGACCAGGATGGTGGTGATGCCGGCCGTTTCGAGGAGCTCGGCCACGGCCTTGCGCATTGAGGCGCGCAAGCCGGTGTCGAGCGCCGAGAACGGCTCGTCGAGCAGCATCAGCCGCGGCTTCATGGCCATGGCGCGGGCGAGCGCGACGCGCTGCTGCTGGCCGCCGGAGAGTTCGTGCGGGCGGCGCTTCAGGATCCCTTTGTCCAGCCCGACGACATAGGCGAGCTCGGCGATGCGCTCGCTCCGCTTTTCCTCGTGACGGCCCATGCCGAACCCGATATTGGCGGCGATGCTCAGATGCGGGAACAGAGCGCCGTCCTGCGCCACCAGCCCGATGCCGCGGCGATGCGCCGGCACGGCCGTGTCGCCATCGGCCAGCACCTCGCCATCGAGCACGATGCGGCCCTGGTCGGGCGCCTCGAAGCCGGCGATCAGCCGCAGCAAGGTGGTCTTGCCACAACCGGATGGCCCGACGATCGCCGTACGGCTGCCGCTGGCCACGCTGAGGTCGACGCCGGCAAGTGCTGCCACGGGGCCGTAGTGCTTGTGGATGCCGCTCAGCTCGAGAAAGCTCATCGCCCGGCCATCCGCTTCGACTGGACGTAGAGCAGCCAGGTCAAAGGCAGCGACATCGCCACCATGATCAAGGCATAAGGCGCCGCCGACGCATAGTCGATCTCGCCGCTATAGGACCAGAACGCCATGGCCAGCGTGCGGGTGCCGTTGGGCGCCAGCATCTGGGTTGCGGTCAACTCGTTCATGATGCCGAGCGCGACCAATGCCATGCCGGCCGCGGCACCCGGCGCCGACAGGCGGATGGTCGTCGACCACAGCGCCTTGAGCGGCGACCGGCCGAGGCTGGAGGCGGCGCGTTCGAGCTCGACCGGCGCCTGTGCGATCGACGCCCTGAGGCTAATCAGAGCGCGCGGCAGGAACATCAGCGCATAGGCGACCAGGATGGTGAACAGGGTCTGGTAGAGCGGCATGGCGATACGCACGGCGATGGTGACCAGCGCCAGGGCGATGACAACCCCGGGCAACGCGCCGACGATATAGTTGCAGCCCTCCAGGACGCGTTGCAGCCTTCCCGGCGCGCGGATCGAAATCCACGCCATCGGCATTGCCGCGACGGTGGCGAGCAGCGCGCCTGCAATCGCCAGGAACAGTGTCTGACCAAGCGCCAGGCCGATCTCGTCGAGCCGCCAGATATCGGCGCCGCCGGCCATGAGCCAGCGACCGATAGTGACGAACGGCACCCCGAGCGCCAGCAGCGTGGTAACAGCGGGCAGCAGCAGGCAAGGAATGGTGGCGCGCCCAAGGCTCGTGCGCTGCTGGTGGCGCGCAGCACCCGAGCCGACGCGGGCATAGCGCTCCTCGCCGCGCACCAGCACCTCCAGCCCGAGCAGCACGAAGCAGCAGGTCACCAGCACGCCGGCCAGCATGTTGGCGGCGGGACCGTTGAAGGTCGACTGAAACTGGTCGACGATCGCGGTGGTGAATGTATCGAAGCGGATGAACACGTAGAGCCCGTATTCGGCCAGGAGATGCAGGCCGACCAGCAGGGAGCCACCGCAAATGGCGAGCCGGAGCTGCGGCAGCACGACACGCCTGAACACGCGCCACGGGCCGAGACCAAGGGCTGCCGCTGCATCTTCGAGAGCGGGATCGAGCCGGCGCAATGCCGCCGCCACCGGCAGATAAAGGAAGGGGAAATAGGCGATGACGGACACAAGCACGCCGGCCCACAGGCCGTGCAGTCTGGGCACCATGGTGATCCAGGCGTAACTGTGGACGAAGGCGGGAATGGCGAGCGGCGCCACCGACAGCCAGGCCCATAAGCGGGCACCCGGCAGATCGCTGCGCTCCGTCAGCCAAGCCAGCGCCACCGACAGCACGATCGAGATCGGCACCGCCAGCACCACCAGCAGGCTGGTGTTGACCAGAAGCTCGCCGACGCGCGGCCTGAACACCAGCGCCGCCACCGTTTCCCAGCCGGTCTGCACCGCCACCCAGACGATGAAGGCAAGCGGCAGCAGCGCGAAAAGCGAGACAAAGACGGCAGCCAACGCAATCCATGAGACCGACCAACGACGTGCCCGCACGGCCGTGGTGTCGGCCGGCAAGCCTGAAGGTGCGAGATCGATCGCAGACTGCATCAGATCAGACGTTGCGCCGGGTCCGCCCGGAGGCGGAAACGATCGGCGGCCGACAATGTGGCGAGCAGCTTGTGGTCATGGGCAAATGCCATTTTGAAAACAGAGCGCTCCCGCGGAAAGCGAATTCCCACAGGAGCGCAGTCGGTTGCCCTTTTAGGACGAACGCCGGCTAAAGCAAGCCGGCCGCCGTCATCAGGTCGGTCACCTTTTTCGAGTTCAGCGCCGTCGGGTCGACTTTCGGCGCCTGCAGATCGGCCAGCGGCACCAGCTTCGGATTGGACTCGGCGCCCTTGCCGACTGCGTATTCGAACGAATCGCCGGTTTTCAGCACGTCCTGGCCGCCCTTGCCGGTGACCCATTTCAGGAAAGCCTGGGCTTCCTTCGGGTGCTTGCTCGAGGCCAGCACACCGCCGCCGGAAACCGAGACGAAAGCGCCGGGGTCCTCGTGCTTGAAATAGTGCAACTCGACATTCTTGCTGTTCTCGCCGGTCTTGGCCTGATCGCCGTAGTAGTAGTAGTGATAGATCACGCCGCCTTCGACCTCGCCGGCATTGACCGCCTTCATCACCGTGCTGTTGCCCTTGTAGGCGGTAAAATTCTCTTTCATCGCCTTCAGCCAGTCGGCCGTGGCAGTCTCACCCTTGAGTTGCAGCAAGGCGCTGACGATCGCCTGGAAATCGGCGCCGGAGGGCGAAGCGGCCCAACGGCCCTTCCAGCTCGGATCGGCGAGATCGAGCAGCGATTTGGGCAGCTGGTCGGCGGTCAGCTTGGTCTTGTTGTAGGCAAAGACGGTGCTGCGCGCGGCAACGCCGACCCATTTGCCGCTCGCCGGCTGGTACTCCTGCGGAACCTGGGCCAGCGTCTCGGCGTTGACCGGCGCGAACAGGCCGGCTGTCTCGACCAGCACCATGGCCGGTGAGTTTTCCGTCAGGAACACATCAGCTGGCGAAGAGGACCCCTCAGCAACGATCTGATTGGAGAAATCGCTGTCGCCGCCGTTCCGGACGGTGACCTTGATGCCGGTTTCCTTGGTGAATCCTTCCGCCCAGGCCTTGGTCAGGTTTTCGTGCTGGGCGTTGTAGACGACGATGCCCTCGTCCTCGGCTAACGCCGGGCCGGCGATCAGGCTGATTGCAAGTGCTGTCGCACCGGCAAGGGCGGAAAGAGCATATTTCATGGCATCGTCCTCGATTTCGATGGTCTTTGGCTTGGTATGCTGCACCTATCAATACATGACTAGCGCAGTCAACATTGCTGGCCCGCTCAATCGCTCAAAAGGAGCAAACTTTCGTGATGCCCAGCTAATTTGCCTTGGACATTATTTCGCCGGCCACGTAACAAACCAGCGCCGAGACGCGAATATCGGGGAGTGAACTCTTGTGAGCGGCAAGGACGAAGCCGAGCTTTCCCGGCTGCTGCGGGCCGCAATCGCCGGAGACGAAAGGGCCTATGCCGACTTTCTGCACCGGATCGCCGCCCTCGTTCGTGGCTTTGCCCGGCGCAAGATCGTGCAGGGCGGGGTCGATCCCGAGGACGTCGTGCAGGAAACCTTGCTGGCCATTCATGTGAAACGACATACCTGGCGCCATGATGCGCCGGTGCTGCCTTGGGTTTATGCAATAGCCCGCTTCAAGCTGATCGATGCGTTCCGGCGGCGCGGCCGGCGGATCGAGATCGAGATCGACGAAATCGCCGAGACCTTTGCCGAGCCGGAATCGGAGACGATCAGCGAGCGCGACGTCAACCGGGCACTCGACTGCCTGTCGCCGGCGCAGCGTTCGGTCGTCTCGGCCGTGTCGGTCGAAGGCCGTTCGATCGGCGAGACGGCGGCGAAATTCGGCATCAGCGAGACGGCTGTGCGGGTGTCACTACACCGCGGGCTTGCCGCCATTGCCAAACGGTTCGGGGCGGGGCGGGAATAGCATGAGGACCGAAGATCTTATCAAGGCGCTCGATGCCGATGTCCGCAGCAAGGCGCTGCCGCTAGGCGCCGCCTGGTTGCTTGCAACCGGCGCGGCCATCGTGATCGCGGCCGCGGTTTTCTGGCTGACGATCGGCCCACGTCCCGACATCGCATTTGCCATGCACACGATGCGGTTCCTGTCCAAATTCGTCTTCACGATTGCTCTAGCCGTCAGCGCCTTTGCCCTCGTCCGCGCGCTGTCGACGCCCGGTGCATCGACAGGGCGGGCGGCGAGCTGGATGATCGCCGCGCCGCTGCTGGTGATTATGGCCGTGATTCTCGAACTCCTCGTCGTGCCTGTGTCCGACTGGGGCACGCGCCTGGTCGGCACGAACATGGTCATCTGCCTGACCTTCATTCCGTTGATCGGCATCGGCCCGCTTGCCGTCTTTCTCGCGGTGCTGCGCCATGGCGCGCCAACAAGGCCGGTGCTTGCCGGTGCGACCGCGGGCCTGCTTGCCGGCGGGCTGGCGGCGACCTTCTATGCAGCGCATTGCTTCGACGATTCGCCGCTTTTCGTCGGCACCTGGTATACGATCGCGATCGCCGGCCTTGCCGCGCTCGGGGCGGTCGGCGGACGGCTTTTCGTGCGCTGGTAGCGGTGGCGATCAGCGCGTCGGAACGGGATGCTCGCCGCGATAGTCGTAGAAGCCGCGCCCGGTCTTGCGGCCGAGCCAACCGGCCTCGACATATTTGACCAGCAGCGGGCAGGGGCGGTATTTCGAATCCGACAGGCCGTCATGCAGCACCTGCATGATCGACAAGCAGGTATCCAGCCCGATGAAGTCGGCAAGCTGCAGCGGCCCCATCGGATGGTTGGCGCCGAGCTTCATGGCGGTATCGATGGCGTCGACCGAGCCGACACCTTCATAGAGCGTGTAGATCGCCTCGTTGATCATCGGCAGCAGGATGCGGTTGACGATGAAGGCCGGGAAATCCTCCGAGACGGTGATCGTCTTGTCGAGCTGCTTCACATAGGTTTTTGCTGCCTCGAAGGTCTGGTCCTCGGTGGCGATGCCGCGCACCAGCTCGACCAGCTTCATCACCGGAACCGGGTTCATGAAATGTATGCCGATGAAGCGTTCCGGGCGGTCGGTCTGCGAAGCCAGCCGGGTGATCGAGATCGACGAGGTGTTCGTCGCCAGGATGGCCTCGGGGTTGAGCTGCGGGCAGAGCTGAGCATAGATCTTGCGTTTGACTGTCTCGTCTTCGGTCGCCGCTTCGATCACCAGATCGGCGCCCGCAAGGTCGGCCATGGCCGGCGCCGCGGAAATGCGCGCCATCGCCTCGTTGCGCAGCTTTTCCTCAAGTTTGCCGGAGCCGACCTGACGGGCCATGTTGCCGCTGACCGTAGCAATGCCCTTTTCGATGCGGTCGGGCGAAATGTCGTAAACCAGCACCTTGTAGCCCGCCAGCGCCGATACATGGGCGATGCCGCCACCCATCTGGCCCGCGCCGATGATGCCGATCGTCTCGATCTTGCTCATTACCCGATCCCGTCAAGGCCTTTGCGGCCTGCTTTTTGTGCAGTGCAAACTAAAAGGGCGGGGCGACTTCGTCTACCCCACCCCGCAGAATTTAATACGCTTTGGCAGAGGGCGTCAAAGCGCCTTTTGCAGTTCCGGCAGAATGACGAAGAGGTCGCCGACGAGGCCGTAGTCGGCGACCTGGAAGATCGGCGCTTCCTCGTCCTTGTTGATGGCGACGATGACCTTTGAATCCTTCATGCCGGCAAGGTGCTGGATGGCGCCGGAGATGCCGACGGCAATATAAAGATCGGGCGCCACCACCTTGCCGGTCTGGCCGACCTGCCAGTCGTTCGGCGCATAGCCGGCATCGACCGCGGCGCGAGATGCGCCGACAGCCGCACCGAGCTTGTCTGCGACCGGCAGGATGACCTCCTGGAACTTCTCGGAGGAGCCCAGCGCACGGCCGCCCGAAATGATGATCCTGGCCGAGGTCAGCTCCGGGCGGTCGGTCTCGGACAGCTTGTTCTCGACAAAGCTCGACAGGCCGGGATTGGCTGCCGCCTGAACCGTCTCGACCGGCGCGGAACCGCCCTCGGGTGCTGCCTGAAAGGAAGCAGTGCGCACGGTGATGACCTTCTTGGCGTCGCTCGACTGCACGGTCTGGATGGCGTTGCCGGCATAGATCGGCCGCTTGAAGATGTCGGGCGACACGACTTCGATGATTTCCGATATCTGGGCGACATCGAGCAGGGCCGCGACGCGCGGCGAGACGTTCTTGCCCGACGAGGTCGCCGGCGCAATGATCGTGTCGTATGGCTCAGCAAGCGAAATGACGAGCGCCGCCAGCGGTTCGGCGAGACGCTCGGTCAGTTCGTCGGCGTCGGCGAGCAGCACCTTGGTGACGCCCTTGAGCTTGGCGGCGGCGTCCGCTGCCGGCTTGGCGCCCTTGCCGGCAACCAGCACATGCACGTCCGAACCGATCTGCAGCGCCGCGGAAAGCGCCTTCGCGGTCTGGTCGGAAAGCGTCGCGTTGTCGTGTTCGGCAATCAGAAGAATTGTCATTTTTGTTGTCCCTTCCTGGCCTTACAGCACGCCGGCTTCGTTTTTCAGCTTGTCTACCAGTTCGGCGACGCTCTTGACCTTAACGCCCGCCTTGCGGCCGCCCGGCTCCTCGGTCTTGATCACTTTCAGCCGCGGCTTGACGTCGGCGCCGTAGTCGGCAGGGCTCTTCTCGTCGAGCGGCTTCTTCTTGGCCTTCATGATGTTGGGCAGCGACGCGTAGCGTGGCTGGTTCAGCCGCAAATCGGCCGTGACGATTGCCGGCATCTTCAGTTCCAGCGTCTGCAGGCCGCCATCGACCTCGCGCGTCACCGTGGCCTTGTCACCGTCGAGCACGATCTTGGAGGCGAAGGTGCCCTGCGCCCACCCGAGAAGTGCAGCCAGCATCTGGCCGGTCTGGTTGGAATCATCGTCGATCGCCTGCTTGCCGAGAATGACCAGGCCGGGCTGTTCTGCCTCTACGACCCCCTTCAGCACCTTGGCGACGCCCAGCGGCTCAGTCTGCTCGTCGGTCTTGACCAGGATGGCGCGGTCGGCGCCCATGGCGAGCGCCGTGCGCAAGGTCTCCTGTGCCTGTTGCGGCCCGATCGACACGACGATGATCTCTTCGGCCTTGCCCGCTTCCTTCAGCCGGATCGCCTCTTCCACCGCGATCTCGTCGAACGGGTTCATCGCCATCTTGACGTTGGCGAGTTCCACCGCCGAACCGTCCGCCTTCACCCGGACCTTGACGTTTGCATCCACAACCCGCTTCACGGGCACAAGGATCTTCATTTGCCTGTCACCTCTTTCACGATAGTCTCTTCACGCTCGTCGGGCGCGCTATAGCAGCGTGCACCTCTTCAGAGTTGTCGAAAGCCGACATTCCGGACGGAATTCTGGTCTCGCCACGCCAGTAGGGTGGCGCTTCCGTAGTTGCGGCGACCCCGCCCGTCAATATCCCGGGCGCACTCGGATCCTCGGCAAAGCATTCAAATCGGTTCAGTCCGGCCCGGAAACGCTTCCCCGGCCCCAGCGCGGCGCCGGCTGGGCGGGCGGCAGATCGCTTGCCGGCGGCTCCACGGCAATGGGCGCCGGCCCGGCGACTACGGCTGGCTCCTCGTCGGCGCCGGCGAGTAGCGGCACGCCGCGGCTGCGCAAGACAAGCACCAGCACGGCTCCGGCGATGATGCCGCCGATGTGGCAGGCCCAGGAGACCTGGTCCTCGCCACCCTGGGCAAACATGAAGATCTGGAACAGAATCCACAGGATGAGCGGGATGAAGGCCGGGATGCGCAACGGGATGCGGGCGAAGACCAGCACCCATACCTTCACCCGCGGATAAAGGATCAGATAGGCGGCGACGACACCGGCGATGGCGCCCGACGCGCCGATCAGCGGCACTTGCGAATCCCAGGCCACCAAGCCCTGGAAGAAAGCGCCGGCAATGGCGCAAAGCAGGTAGAAGACGAGATAGCGGACATGGCCGAGCGCATCCTCGACATTGTCGCCGAACACCCACAGGAACAGCATGTTGCCGCCGAGGTGGAAGATATCCGCGTGCAGGAAGGAATAGGTCAGATAGCTCAGGCTCTCCGGAATGACGACAAATTGCGGAGCGAGCTCGACGCTGTCATGCACAACCGACGGGATGAAGCCGAGGCCCAATACCGCGGCGTTGGCGAAGTCCTCGCCGCCAAGTGTTGTTACAAAATAGATCAACACATTGAGCGCGATCAGGCTGATCGTCACATATTGCAGCTTGATGTGCCGCAGCCGGTTGGTGTCGTAAAGCGGGATGAACATCGGGCCTCTCCCGCTTCCGGCGGATTCAGCGGTTCTTGCCGGGAACCCATAGCACGTCGGCATTTCCATTGTCATTGACCGCGCGTGCGGCGACGAACAGAAAGTCCGAGACACGGTTGATGTATCTTATCGCCTCGCGGTTGACGTGCTCGTCTGGATCTTGTGACAGCGCCACCATGATGCGCTCGGCGCGGCGGGCCACCGTGCGGGCGAGGTGAAGGGCAGCCGCTGCCGGCGTACCGCCGTTGAGCACGAAGGATTTGAGCGGCTCAAGGTCCTTGTTGAGGAGGTCGATGTCCTGTTCGATGCGCTCGGTCTGCGAGGCGATGATGCGCAGCGGCTCGTAGTCGAGCGGCTTGCCATTATCGGGGACTGCCAGATCGGCGCCGAGATCGAAAAGATCGTTCTGGATGCGGCCGAGCATCGCATCGATCGCCGGATTTACCGCCGCTGTATGGATGCGAGCCATGCCGATGCAGGCATTTGCCTCGTCGACCGTGCCGTAGGCGTCGATGCGAAGGTCGGATTTCAGCCGCCGCTCACCAGAACCGAGGCCGGTGGTGCCATCGTCGCCGGTGCGGGTGTAGATCTTGTTGAGCTTGACCACGGGTTACCTCCCGGCTGCCGGCCGGTGCGTCACTTACGGGTGAAATACACCGCCAGCATTATCAGCACCAAGGCCACGAACTGCAACAGCACGCGCGTCTGCATCAGCTTGTTGGAGGTCATGCTGGAGCCGCCGCGCATCATGTTGATGAGGCCGCGGATCAGCACGATCACCACGGCGACCATGACGAGAACAGCGAGGATGTTGAAGACAGTTGCCATGGTGTGTTCCAGTTGGATTGCGTTCAGGCGCGTTTGGCGAGCAGACGATAGAGTACCGAAGACGGCAGGATGCGTTTAAGGATCGCGCCGATCCTGGCCGGCACAGTTACCACATAATGCGGGCGCGGGCGCCGCGACAGAAGCGCATGGCGCAAGGCGGCATAAACCACCTCTGGCCCGGGCTTCAGCCGCGATGTGCTGCCGCCGGCCCGCAGCCGTTTGAGTTGCACAGCATAGGCGAGGCGATGGACTGAGTTCTCGTGATCGATGTTCGCAAGGAACCAGGGGAGGCTGTTGCTGGCGATCTTCGATTTCACCGCCCCCGGCTCGATCAGCGAAACATGGATGCCGCTGCCGAGGAGTTCTTGATAAAGGGACAGCATCAGCCCCTCGACGGCGTGCTTCGATGCCGAGTAAGCGCCACGGAAAGGCAGCGGCGCGAGGCCGAGGATCGATGAGCAATGAACGAGACGACCATGGCCCTGGCGGCGCATCACCGGTACGACACGGCGAGTGAGATCGTGCCAGCCAAAGACATTGGCCTCGAACTGCTGCCGCAAAGCTTCGACCGCCAGGTCCTCGACGGCACCGGGCTGCCCGTAGGCGCCGTTGTTGAAAAGGGCATCGAGCCGGCCGCCGGTCCGCTCCAGCACCGACGCCACCAGCGCCTCGATCGATCCGGGCTCGGTGTAGTCCAGATAAAAGGCCTCGATGCCGTCGGCCTCGAGCGTAGCGATATCTTCCGGCTTTCGGGCCGTTGCGAACACCCGCCAGCCTTCCTTCTTAAGAGCATGGGCGCAATAGGCGCCTATTCCGGAAGAGGCACCGGTGACAATGATGGTGCGCAACTCTTCTTCGGGAGGAATGGTGGTTTGACCGAGGGTTGTCATTTGCCGCAAACCCTTCCCATATTCGCGGCGTCGGGACAATCGAAGGGAACGCGGTTCTTGTTGCGGAAGATCGTAGCCCTCAAACGCGTGCTCTACGACGCGCTCGGCCATTTCAACACCGACGACGGCTGGGCAATGGCCAGCCATCTGGCGATCACCGCGCTGATGGCGCTTTTTCCTTTCCTGATCTTCGCCACGACGCTGGCGAGTTTTTTCGGCGCGCAGGCTTTCGCCGACACCGCCGTGCACCTTGTGTTCGACACATGGCCCGAGCAGATCGCCAAACCGATCGCGCGCGAAGTGCTCAACGTGCTTACCGTCAGGCGCAGCGACCTGTTGACCTACGGTATCGTGCTTGCCGGATACTTCGCCTCGAACGGCATCGAGGCGCTGCGCACCTCGCTCAACCGCGCCTATCGTGTCTCAGAAACGCGCGGCATCATCTACCGGCGGGTGCAGAGCATCATCTTCGTGCTGATCGCGACGGCCGGGTTTTTGGCGATCAGCGTGCTGCTGGTCTTTGCGCCATTGCTGGCGCGGCTGGCCGAATCTCATCTTGAATGGATAAAACCCTATATGGGCACGATCACCCTCTGGCGTTACGTCATCGCCTCGGTCGTCATCATCGGCGGCCTGTTCGCCGTGCATTTCTGGTTGCCGGCCGGCAAGCGCCGGTTCGTTTCGATCGTGCCTGGCATTATCTTCACGCTGGTCGGCTGGCTCATCGGGTCGACCATCTTCGCCGCCTATCTCGACCATTTCTCGTCCTATGTGACGACCTATGCCGGCCTCGCCTCGATCATGATCGCCGTTGTCTTCCTCTACATCGTCTCGGCGATCTTCATCCTCGGCGGCGAGCTCAACGCCGCGATCAGCCGCTATTTGGAGGCGCGCGCCCGCGTCGGTGGCTGAGCCGTCGCCAGCCCGACGCCGAGCGTCGCGATGGCCATGCCGGCGATCTGGAGTGGGCTCAGCTGCTCGCCGAACAATGTCCAGGCGATGACCGCGGTGACGGCCGGCACGAGGTAAAACAGCGAGGCGACCTTCGACATCTCGCCGTCGCGGATCATTACCATCAACAGGAAGATGGCACCGATCGACAGCACCAGCACGAGCCAGGCCGTGGCGAAGATCAGTTCGCCGTTGACGATCACCGTTCGGGTCTCGAAGGCGAGCGAGGCCAGAGCCATCACCGATGCGCCGCCGACATATTGCCAGAACGTGGCAGCCACCAGATCGCCGCCGGAGGCGAAACGCTTCTGCCAGATCGTGCCGGCGCTCATGCCGAGTACGGAGACCAGCGAGGCGCCCAATGTTTCGGCGGTCACGCCGCCGCCGAGCGCGCCGAGCTTCGGCCAGAGCACGATTACCACGCCGATCAACCCGAGGCCGAGACCGGCCCAGTGGCGCGGCAGGATGGCCTCGCCCAGAAGCCGGCCGGCGAGCACTGCCGTGATCAGCGGCTGCAGGCCGACGATCAGGGCTGAAAGCCCTGCGGGCATGCCCCGGTGGATGGCCCAGAACACGCCGCCGAGATAGACCCCATGCATCAGGATGCCGGCGCCGGCTGCGTGCAGCGCCTCGTCGCGGGTGGCGCGGCTCGAACCAAGCGCGGCCATCAACGCGACAAGCAGGATTGCGGCCAGGACAAAGCGCGCAGCCAGGAAAGTAAAAGGCTCGGCCCACGGCATGGCATAGCGCGCGCCGATGAAGCCGGTCGCCCACAGGACGACGAAAGAGGCGGGGATGAACCGCTTGAGGCTGTGCATTTTCCGGAGGCCGCGGTGAATTCGGGTGAGGGATCGACTGCGGCGATTGCTTAATGCCGTTCGGGCCGGCAAGCAAAACCAAACGGTTGATCCATAGAGTCATTTGAATTGAAGGAGCGCCGTTGATGGCCGTCGGCTCACCGGTCTAAAGACCGACCAGCCGCCTGACATCGTCGGGCGAGGCGCCCGCCTTACACTGGGCGGCAAGGCCGGTATCGCCAAGACCCTTCGACAGTTTTCGTCCATCCGGGCCGAGGATCAGGCGATGGTGGAAATAGGCCGGCTGCGGCAGGCCAAGCAGTTGCTGAAGCAGCCGCTGCACGCTGGTCGCGGAATAAAGGTCCTGGCCGCGCACGACATGGCTGACGCCCTGCAGCGCGTCGTCCAAGGTGACGGCGAGATGATAGCTGGTCGGGATTTCGCGGCGCGCCACGATCACGTCGCCCCAATCCTGCGGTCGGGCCTCGACATGACGCGTCCCAGAGAGCGTCTCGTCCGTGTATTCGGCCCATGTCAGGTCCCTGCCGACCCGCGCCATTGCCGCATCGACGTCTAGCCGCCAGGCAAATGGTGCACCTTCGACGATGCGCCGCTTACGCTCGCTGGCCGGCAGCGCCTTGTCGGCGGCGGGATAGAGGGGCACGCCGTCCGGGTCGCGCGGCCAGTCGCGACCGCGCTTTTCGCTGTCGGCGATGAAGGCGCGGATCTCACTTCTGCTCATGAAGGCTGGATAGACAAGCTCCTCTTCGATCAGACGCTCGAGCATAGCCTGATATTCGGCAAAATGCTCGGACTGGCGGCGCACCGGTTCCTCCCAGCCAAGCCCCAGCCATTTCAGGTCGCGAAAAATGCCCGCCTCGAATTCCGGCGTGCAGCGTGTCGTGTCGATGTCCTCGATGCGCAGCAGCAGGCGTCCGCCCGCCGCCTTGGCCATTTTCTGGTTGAGCAGTGCCGAATAGGCGTGGCCGAGATGCAATTCGCCATTCGGGCTCGGCGCGAAGCGGAATGTCAGCAGTGTCATTGTCCGGCGGCAATCGGGTTGTGCGGCGCTTTCGCCAATTGCTACTTTGCGCCGGCAGCGTCGCGCGTCCAGAGGGACGCGTGACGAAGCGTGTGCGGCACTTTTGATTTTGGAACAAGCAGACATGCAACGCATCGCCAACCTTGACGACATTGTAGAAGGCCTGGACGCGCTGTGCCTGCTAGATCCGCGCCTGGACAAGGTGCGCGGCATGGCCGGCGAGGTGCCGCTCAGGCTGTCGGAGCCGGGCTTCAGGAGCCTTGCCTCGATCGTCGTTTCGCAACAAGTGTCCCGCGCGAGCGCCGATGCCATCTTCGGCCGGCTGACG
The DNA here is from genome assembly GCF_040317735.1 of Mesorhizobium sp. M1399. NCBI lineage: Bacteria > Pseudomonadati > Pseudomonadota > Alphaproteobacteria > Hyphomicrobiales > Phyllobacteriaceae > Mesorhizobium > Mesorhizobium sp. M1399. The sequence continues at coordinate 32,076 of NZ_JAMYKZ010000015.1, read as the reverse complement.
AAACTGCTCGATCCGCTGACGCCGCAGGCGATACTAGCCGCCGATGAGGCGGTCTTCCGCGAGGTCGGGCTGTCGCGGCCCAAGCAGCGCGGCCTGATTGCCGTCGCCCAGGCGGTGGCCGACGGGCTCGACCTCGATCACCTCTGCCAACTCGATGCGACGGTAGCGATCGCTGCCATGACCAAGGTGCCGGGCATCGGCCCGTGGACGGCTGAAGTCTACCTTTTGTTTGCCGCCGGACACCCAGATATCTTTCCGGCGCGCGATGTTGCGTTGCAGAGCGCGGTCGGCCATGCACTCGGCATCGAGCCGCGTCCGCCGGAGAAAATGCTGATCCGGCTTGCCGAATCATGGAGCCCGTGGCGCGGTGTCGCATCGCGGCTTTTCTGGGCTTATTATCGCGAATTGAAGGGCAGGGATGCCGCGCCTCCGGCCTGAATCCGCAAAAAAGCATTGAAATCATGCGTTTTTGAGACCCGGCATGATCGACAATCCGCTTCACATCCCTGTCATGTCGGGCTTACAGTATCCGCGTCGACCGGTTCTAGGGTGAAGGAGGTCAACGACGTGACGGTTGCCGTATCTCCGGATGGGCTTCCAGCGCTGGTGCTGAATGCGGATTACCGTCCGCTCAGCTATTACCCCCTGTCGCTCTGGTCCTGGCAGGATGCCATCAAGGCGGTGTTCCTCGAGAGGGTGAACATCGTCGCCGAATACGAACACGCCGTGTCTTCGCCGACCTTTTCGATGAAGCTGCCGAGTGTCGTCAGCCTGAAGGCCTACGTGAAGCCGTCGAGGCATCCGGCGTTTACCCGGTTCAACGTCTTCCTGCGCGACCGTTTCCAGTGCCAATATTGCGGCACGCCGGACGATCTGACGTTCGACCATGTCATTCCGCGCCATCGCGGCGGCGCCACGACCTGGGAGAATGTCGTCGCTGCCTGCTCGCCCTGCAATCTGAGGAAGGGCGGCATGATGCCGGCCCACGCCAAGATGTGGCCGCTGCAGAAGCCCTACCAGCCGACGGTGCATGATTTGCATAATAACGGCCGGCTGTTCCCGCCCAACCATCTGCACGAAAGCTGGATGGATTATCTGTACTGGGATGTCGAACTGGAGCCTTGAGATCATCCGATAATTCGGGAGGCTGGCCGTCTGAAGCGATTTTCTGCGCTTCCGGCCTTCGCCCGGCCGAAGCATTCATGAGCGGTCGTGGTGTGGTAGTTAAGGCTACGGCTGGCGTAGGCTGGTGCTCACGTACTTTAGTACGCTCCGCTCCGGTTCTCGATAATCACTTGATACGACTCAGCCTGCCGAATTCTTGAATAATCTCGCGTCGGCGCAAGGGTGAACCGCTCAATCGCGGGCAAAGGCGCTGCGGAAGGCGACGACTGCCAGGACAAAGCTGGCGATGGCGTTCCAGCCGGCCAAGGACAGGCCGAGGATGCGGAGCGCCGCCTTGTCGCAGGAGGGCGGGACGAATTTGTCGAGCGCGTCGAGCACGCCCTTGCCGCCGGTGTCCACCGGTCCGGCGGCTGCGGTGCAATCGGTCGGGCCCGGCCACCACGCCCATTCGACGCCGGAGTGATAAACGCTGAGATAGAGGCCGTAGAGCATCAGCAGGCCGCCAATGGCCAGCAGGCCACGACTTATCCAGGCGGGCGCCTTAAGGGCCGACGCAAGCACCGCCAGCAGCATCAAGGGCACGCCGACATAGTAAGGGGTGCGCTGCTCGAGGCAGAGCTTGCAAGGGATGTAGCCGCCAACATACTGGAAGGCCAGCGCCGAGCCGACTGTGGCGGCCATGGCGACGGCGAGGAACAGGGCGGTGCGCAGCCGCTGGCGTCCGGTATCGGCATTCACGGTCGCTGTCATCGGAATCAGTCCATTCGGTTCGATGCCGTTCAGACGGCGTATTTGACGACGATATAGAGCAAAATCAGGGCAGCGGCGCCGGCGCCCGCAATGTGGCCAAGGCGCTTTTCGATGAAGTGGCGGATCGGCTCGCCATAGCGGCGCAAGAGCCAGGCGAGAAACAGGAAGCGAGCTCCGCGCGCAACGATTGCCAGCACGATGAACAGCAGCAAAGGAACGCCGATGACGCCGGACAGGATTGTCACCACCTTGATCGGCGGCAGATGGGCGAGGCCGGAGGTGACCAGCATCAGGATGATGAAGCCAACACCCGACGAGACGCGCATCGCCTCGAACTCGTCATATTTGCCGTAAAATTCGAGGATCGGCCGCGCCACCGCGTCATAGGCGTAGTGCCCGATGAACCAGCCGGCGATGCCGCCCAGCACCGAGGCGACGGTGGCGACCAGCGCGTAACGATAGGCGCGATCCGGCCGCGAAAGCGCCATCGGCAGATAGAGCACGTCGGCCGGCACCAGGAACACCGAGCTCTCGACGAAGGCGATGAAGGCCAGCCACCATTCGGCCGATTTGCTGGCCGCCAGCGACAAGGTCCAGTCGTAAAGTCCGCGAAGCATCGGCACTCCTAATGCACGCCCAAACCGGTAGTGGTCTTGGGTCACGACATGTACAAACAAGACTTGGAAGCGCGCCGTATCAATCTCGTCGGACAAGGTGCGCTTCAATGACATGCGCCGCCTGTCTAGAAAGATTTTCCGCGCTGCACAATGGCAGCTGCTTCACGAAATCGAAAGGCTGAGGCTTGAGCGAGCCCAGATGTCGGGATTTGGCCAGTTGACGACCAGGCCATGGCATCGAGCACCTGCCCGCCTGAAGTGCGTCAAGGCAATATCTAATAAATCGTGGGTTTTCCCGTCGAACACGATCCGTGTTTAAATACGGCGATTTTTGTCACATCCTGTCTTTCCATCCGCCCTTTGCGCCGCCATGACGTTCTCCGATTTCATTTACCGCCCCTTTGAGACGCTCATCCGTCCGCTGGATATTCCACCCGGGCCGCTGCCAGCGAGCGGGCCGTTTGCGCTGCTCCTGCATTTCGCGAGGATGTTCCGCGGCACTCTTGCGGCCATTACCGTCTTGATGATGGCGATCGAGGGGATCAACCTTGCGACGATCTGGGGGGCCTCGTTCGTCGTCGACGGGGTGAGCGCGAAGGGCGCGGCGGTTTTCCTGCACGAGGACTGGCCGACGCTGGTCGTGCTCGGCGTGCTGGTTTTCCCCGTGCTGCCGTTGCTCATCTTCCTGGGCAATGCGCTGAACTCGCAGACGGTGGCCGTATGCATGCCGGCGGCGATGCAATGGCAGGGCCACAAGGCGGTGGAACGCCAGGACCTTGCCTTCTTCCACGATCTCTTCGCAGGTCAGGTTGCGTCGCGCATTTCGCAAGTCGCATCCGCCGTGCAGCAGCAGATCGTCGTGGCCTTTTACAGAATACCGCTGTTTCTGGTGCAGCTCGTCGGTTCGCTCGTTCTGCTTGGCGCGTTATCCTGGCCGCTGGCGCTTCCGGTGTTCGTCTGGATCGCCGCCAACATCGCCATTGCGGTGGTGGCGGTGCCCCAATATTCCGAACGCTCGCGCCGCTCGGCGCGGGGGCGCAGCCTTGTTGTCGGCGCCATGACCGACCTCTACAGCAACATCCAGATGGTCAAGCTGTTTGCGGCGGAAGACAGCGAGGCGGGCGCAATGCGCACCGTCATGGAAAACGCCATCGAGACCCAGCAGCGCGAAAGGCGCATCTATCTGACGACCGACATGGGCGTCGTCCTGCTCAATGTTGCGCTCTTTCTCACCAACGTTGCCATAGGGCTCTGGGGATTTGTCGCCGGCTTTGTCACGATTGGCCAGTTCGCCGCATCGATCGCCATCGTTCAGCGGCTCAATGCCAACTCCCGTGCCTTCCTGCAGATGGGCCAGCAGATTTTCCAGGCGGTGGGCACGATCCGCGACGCAATGCCGGTCGTGACGACGCCGCCGACTATAAAAGACGCGCCGAACGCCAACCCGCTCGACGTCACGGCCGGCGAAGTCGAGTTCAAGAACATCCAGTTCGAATACCGCGAGGGCCAAAGGGTGATCGAAGACCTGTCGCTCACCGTGCGCGCAGGCGAGAAGGTCGGGCTCGTCGGCCTCTCCGGGGCCGGCAAGTCGACCCTTGTCAGCCTGCTCCTAAGGTTCTTCGAGCTGAAGGGCGGCGCGATCCTGATCGATGGACAGGATCTCCGCAGCGTGACCCAGGCCAGCCTTCGGGAGAGCATCGGCGTCGTCACCCAGGACGTCTCGCTGCTGCATCGCTCCGTCGGCGACAACATCCGCTACGGCCGGCCCGATGCCCCGCCGGAGGCGTTGGAGCACGCCGCGCTGCTGGCCGAGGCCGACGGCTTCATCGCCGATCTCAGAGATGCTGAAGGCCGCACCGGCTACGACGCTTTCGTCGGCGATCGCGGCGTGAAGCTTTCCGGCGGCCAGCGCCAACGCGTCGCGATCGCCCGGGTGTTGCTCAAGGATGCGCCAATCCTGGTTCTCGATGAGGCGACGTCCGCACTGGACAGCGAAGCCGAGGCGGCGGTCCAGTCCAAGCTCGCGGTTCTGATGGAGGGCAAGACCGTGATCGCCATCGCCCATCGCCTGTCGACCATTGCCAGGATGGACCGGATCGTCGTCCTCGACAAAGGCCGCATCGTCGAGGAGGGAAAACCATCGGCGCTGTTGGAACGCGACGGGCTCTATGCCCGACTGTGGAAGCGTCAGACCGGCGGCTACATTGCCGACGCCATCGAGGAGATGTGAGCCGCCCTCGGTGATGATGTTTTGCTCATGGCCGGCTCGACACATTCTGCTTTCACTCCAGAAACCGGAATTGGCTGAACTCGTTTCCACCGTAGCGTTCGGAAGCCGATCATGAGCGAAGCCACAGTCCCGAACTCCCGTGCCGCCATTCTCGAGCGGCGATCTGCCGGCGTGCTGACATGGTCCGGCCCCGCCTTGATGTTGTTCGCGCGCTCGGCGTTCGCTGTTGCCGCGCAGGGCCTGGTTGCGGCCATTTATGCAGCGCACGGTTCGGCAACGCCCTGGCGCGACGCAGGGGCTTGGCTGCCGGCATACGGCAGTTTGATCGACGCGGGCTGCCTTGGTCTCCTGTGGTGGCTTGCACGGGCGCGAGGGCATCACGCTGCTCGATTTTATCAGCTTCGATCGCAAACGCTTGGGGCGCGATCTGTTGTTGGGCGTCGCGCTCATCCTCCCGGCCTCGTTTTCATCTACGGTGGGATCATCGCCAGCAGCCTGTTGGTCTACGGCAACCCTGATGCACTGCAAATATACGGACCTTTGCCGCTCTTGCCTGCGCTTTACGGGGTGCTGATCTTTCCGTTGGTCTGGGGCATTACGGAGCAGACCACCTATAACGGCTATCTTCTGCCGCGTTTCCAAGTCTTGTCGGGAAGCACGGGATTTGCCGTTGCCGTCGTAGCGTTTTCCTGGTCGTTTCAGCACGCCGTGATGCCGCTGACGTTCGACCCACACTTCATGCTCTACCGGCTCTTGGCGCCTATCGCCCATTCGACATTCATCACCCTCGTGTACCTGCGCGTGCGCCGCATCCTGCCGCTGGCGACGGCGCATTGGCTCATGGATGGGGTGTCAGCATTCATCGGCATTCTGTGGCCGCTGTTGAGGTAGAAGGGTTCAAACGGGCTGAGATGCCCACTATGGACCGAAGCCTCCGATCGACGAAATCGAAAGCCTGGGCTTGGGCTAGATAGGGTCTCGGGAATTGGCCAGTTGACGAACAGGCCTCCAACCGTATAGTCCGCGCCCATCCAGGCCGCCCGGCCTGAGCCCCTATGGCGGAATTGGTAGACGCGCTCGACTCAAAATCGAGTTCCGCAAGGAGTGCTGGTTCGATCCCGGCTAGGGGCACCATTTCTTAAATTGCCACGCCACTTCTTATTAAACCCAAGGGCGTCGGTGGGATCGTCCACGACGCCCTCGACGGCATCGAATGGTTGCGTCTTGCCTGTTGCCGCAAGCTGCCCAAGCTTCCGCTGAACGGTGCGCGGACTAGACCCAAGCGCAATTGGGCGTTCCTCACCACCGCAATCGGGCGTGCTGCGGTCCCCGCCATCACGAGGGATGCGCCGCCAACTCCGCGGTCAGCTGGTATAGCCGAACCGGACATTCCGTGGATTGAGGCGCCGGTCTTGCTCGGCTATGCACATGGCATGACAACGACCGACGATATTGTCAGGCCTCTTTCCCTTACCGTGGGTCTTATTGCCCGCTTCTGGCCGCAACTGCTGCTTCTCGGCGCCATCGGCTATGTAGCGCGCGACCTCCTGCTCAACGCGGCAGTCACGGTGGGCCTCGTCAATCCCCTCGGCGGGATGGTTGTGCTTTCGCTGGTGGTGCTGACGAAGCTTCTGGTCATCGTGGCGATGTTCGTCGCCCTGCGTCCGGGACTGCCGGCACTCGCCTCGCTTCGCCAAATGTCGGCAAGCGGTGCGAAACAGGAGAAAACGTCCCAGCCCGCCGACCACTTGCTGGCGGTGACCGCGGCCGCCATCTTGCCCTTCTTCGCCTATTACGCCGCATGGGGATTCCTCGGCGACAGTGTGCGAGAATATTCGCGGCTGGCGCTCGAACGCATTCCGCTGGGAGAAAGCGCCGACATATTCGGCCTGCTGCGCTCCAGCGGCCTCATTGCGTCGATTGTCGGCTGCTGGTTGGTCCGCTGGTTCGCGAAGCGCATGAACAAAGGCGCGCGCAGGCCTTACTGGCGGCTGCTCGTCGTGGCGGCGGATGCAAGCTGGATTTTTATCGGGCTCTATGCGCTCGATATCTGGAAGGACGAGTTCATCACCTGGATCGGGGCTAGTGCGTTGCGCAGCGAACTCAGCATGGGCGCAGGATCGCTTGTCCTGTCGATCGCCGCTCACGCTGCCGAAGGCTTCACGCCGGTCGAGTTCAGGCAGCCCGGCATCCTGGAACAGGCGCAAAGCCTGTTCTTCTATGCGCTTCTGCCAATGGTCTGGCTGGTCATGGCGGCGATCATCAACGGCTACGAGCTGACGGCCGCTTCGGCAGCGGCCGCGCCGCCGCCGTCGCGCGGGTCCACCTGGCGCAAATGGTTGAGCGACTTCATCACGCATTTCCTCGGCGGCTACCGCTCGCGCTATGCGCCGATTTGGGCCTGTCTCAAGCTCACGCTCGGCGCAGGACTCGCGACGCTGCTCACCTTCGTCGTCGCCTACCGGCTGATCGGCTGGCTTTGCGCCTGGCTGTGGTTTGGCGCGACGCGGACGCTCGGCGCGCCAGACCTCGATACATGGCAGGTCGTCTTCAGCTTCGCCAGCGTGTTCATCGGCAGTCCGAGCGATCTTGACGGCGGCATAGTGCTCGACGCCTTGAGGATCGCGCTGCTGGCGGCGGTGCTTGAATTTGCGGTGGCGGCGCAACGGCAGCCGCTGAGGGTCGCTACCTGAAGAGCAGATGGCGCGGCCTGGCGTTCGCCAGCGTGACCGACAGCGCAAGGCCGCTTGCCGTCGCCGGAATGACGAAAGTCTCGGCCATGCGCGCCGTGCCGTGCGTGCCGGCGCCCTGGAAGGCCAGCCCGCCGCAGCGGGGCTTGTCGGCTGCCTCGGGCTGCATCTTGCGCACGACGGGCCGGGTCAGGAAGGCAGGCAGCCAGCGGCGGCCTTCGGCGTCTGTGAGCACAACGGCGCAGGGGCTTTCTGCAAGGAGACCAGGATCCTCGATCCTCGCCTCGAATTCGGCCAGCACGACGGCTTCATCTGCCGAGCCGCCGGGCAGGCGCGACAGCGTTGTCAGCCGCCATTCGGCCCCGGCGTAGCGCTGCGACTCACCCCTGTCGACCGCGATCGGGTCGCGGTCGCTACCGGATCGCCATGCCTCCAGGCTTTCCCAGGAATGCACCAGCACTGCAACCGGCAGAGCGAAGCCCAGCCCAGCAAGGCTCAGCCAGTAGCGGCGTCTCTCGGCACGGGAAATGGCCTCCGCCATCACTCGGTCTCCAGCGTCCAAGGCATCGGGCCATCGCTCCGGCGGATCGTCACGGCGCCAGGGATGTCGCCCACCGCAAGTTCGGTGATTGCCACCCGGACCTCTTCACCCAGCGGTGTGAATGCCGATGGCGCGACCAGCACGGTTCCGCCCGCAAGTTCGTTTTCCGGGACTTCGAAAGCCATGAGCACGGGCTTTGGCAGTCCCGGCTCCAGCCGCTCTGCCGGCAGCATTGCCGGCATGGTGGAAATGCGCTGGCTGAGAGAATAGCGCAACCCGCTCGGGCCGAGCCATTCGGCGGAGGTCAGGGTCAGGCTCTCGCGTTTTGCTTCGGCGGCGGCCTCGACCAGGACCCAGACCCCGGAAGTGGTGTAGGTCCGGGTCTGGCCAAAGCGCTCGATCCTTACGGTACGCGCGAGATGCACGTCGCCGACGGCCAGCGCGAAGGCGCGTGCGTCGGTGCGCTTACCCTGCTCGCCAGCAATCGAGACGGGCGAGGTGATGTTGCTGTAGAGCGGGGTAGTCCGCTGCATTGCGTAGAGGATCGCCGCCGCGAAGATGATTGCGCCGGTTTCCTTGAGACCTGTTCTCATTGCCCCGGCCCGACGACCATTTCGGTCTTTACCGGCAATGCCACGATCGCGACCGGATCGCGATCGAACCAGCCCGAGCCGCCGTAGAGATTGTCACGCCGCTTGTAGATCTGGCTGCCCACCACGAGACGCAGATCCTGCGGCAGCGGCTGCGCCTTCGGCCACTCCCAGGCGGCGATCATGTGTTCCGGTATGCCGGGATGGACGCCGCTTGCGATCCATTTGTCGCGTGCAAGATAGAAGGCCGGCGCCTGCACGTCCGTGATCGGCGGGTCGATGTCAAACATGGACGCGAAGGCGTTGCTGGTCGCCGCCGAGCGGTTGTCGAGGTCGAATTCGACCATCAAAAAGGTCTTCGGCTGGGACGGCTCGGTTCCCGTCGGCGGAACCGAGCCGGTTCGGGCACCGCGAAACGTAATAACCCAGCGCCCGGTGTCGATGGGCTCGCCGGCTGCGACCGTTGGAGTTGGCCGCGAGTTGGATGCTTCATACACCGTCATTGCGAATGACGCGGCGGCCGCCGCGAGGCCACCAAGGCCGGCGACGAGAAACGCAAAAAGACGCTGCCGCAAAGTCGATCGCTGTCCGACGGACATGTTTCCTCCCGCGGACTATCCACCAGACCCGAGCCACAGATGCAACCTGGAGAGGTGAGCTATGCGGTAACATTTATGGCACAATTCGAAACAGCTTCGTCTTGGATCGTGCTGCGGGCCGGACCCGCCGCCGTGCCTAGCGGAGGGCCGCCACGACGTCGGCGAAATCGGCCCGCTTGCCATTGTCGGCGCGGCGCAATTGCACCTCGACGGGCCTGCCGTCGGATTGGTCGCAGTAGAAGATGGGTCCGGGCCGCACCCATTTGTCGCCCCACTCGGTCAGCGCGATGATGACCGTTTTGAATTCCAGCCCCTTTCGGGTCAGGACGTATTCGGCCTGCTCGCCGGCGGCACCCGGACGACGGTCCATCAGGCCGGCCTCGACGAAATCCTCGAGGCGCTTGGCCAGGATGTTGGTGGCAATCCCCAGGCTCTTCTGGAATTGCGAAAAGCGCGTGTAGCCGCCGAACATCGCGTCGCGCAGGATCAACAGGCTCCAGCGCTCGCCGACCAGCTCCAGGGCGCGTGAGGCCGAGCAGTTCTGTTTTTCATAAAGACGACCAAGCATGGCGTGAACATACCCTGTTGACTTGCATCATGCAAGTATGCATTGTGCTTGCATGATGCAAGCGATGGAGCTCGAGAGAGCGTCGCTCACTTCATCGCCCGAGACTTGGGTGCCCATCAACCGTCGGATCCAGACAGGAGATATGTCATGAAAAAGGATGAAGATTACACGACGTTATTTGTCGTTGAGCAAAGCCCGGAAGAGGTTTTTGCGGCGGTTGTCAATCCGCGCGCCTGGTGGTCCGAAGACATCGACGGCGATACCAACAAGCCCGGTGCGATATTCTACTATCACTTCAAGGATATCCACCGCGGTACCTTCAAGGTTACGGAGCTTGTGCCCGGCAAGAAGGTCGTCTGGCACGTCGTCCAGAACTACTTCAACTTCGTCAAGGATGCGACCGAGTGGACCGGCACGGACGTGGTCTTCGAGATCGCGCCGACCGACAAGGGTACCGAGCTGCGCTTCACCCATGTCGGGCTGAAGCCGAGTGAAGAATGCTACGACGTCTGCCATGACTCCTGGCGCTTCTATGTCGCGAGTCTTCGCGACCTGATTTCGACGGGCAAGGGGCAGCCCAACAAGGGCGAAGAGAACGCCAATCCAACGGTCGTGCCGCAAAACGAGAACATCGGCCTCGAGCGCAAGACAGCGAGCGATGGCGCCGAGATGATCGTCATGACGACGGCAGCGGCGAAGCCCGGCATCGAGAGCAAGGTGCGGGATGCCCTGCGGGACGTAGCCGGCGCGGCCCGCAAGCAAAGCGGATGCATCGACTACAGCGTCTTTCGCTCGGAGGCAGAGCCGAACGTTACCATCTGCGTCGAGCGCTGGGCATCGAAGCAGGAGCGCGACGCTTTTCTGGGCTCGGCGGACGCGAAGAATTTCGTTTCGGCCATAACCGGCGCCTTCCTGGAGCGGCCTTCGCCGATCTCCTACACGACATTGGAAGTCGGGTCCTGATTGCAAGGGTTCGCCCGGCGACGGTGCCGGTGCCGGCTGCCCTGGAGCAATGCAATGGGGGACGGCATCCAAGCATGGAACAGAAAATTATAACCTACTTGCATGATGCAAGAACGAATGGCTTGCATTCATGCAAGTAGGAGGAGAGATCGCCGTGCCAAAATCGATGGAAGTCACAGACAAGGCCGTTCTGGTAACCGGGGCCAACCGCGGCCTCGGCAAGGCGCTGGTCGAGGAAATATTGAGGCGGGGTGCCAAGCGCGTCTATGCCGGCGCGCGCAAACCGCTCGCCCACGCGGATCGGCGTGTCACGCCGCTGATCCTGGACGTGACCGATACGGCGCAGATTGAGGCGGCTGTCGAAAGGGTCGGGTCTCTCGATATCCTCATCAACAATGCTGGCATCGGGCTCTACGACGACCTCGGCGATCGTGCTGCGCTCGAGCGACACCTCGCCGTCAACCTGCTCGGCGTGCACGGCGTAACCGACGCATTCCTGCCGCTGCTCACGAGTTCGCGCGGCGCCGTGGTCAACATCCTGTCGGAAGCGGCCCTCGTTCCCTTCCCGATTATTCCGTCCTACTCGCTGTCGAAGGCCGCCGCGTTCTCCATGACGCAATCGCTCCGTGCTCTCGCCGGCGCTCGTGGCGTGAGCGTTCATGCGGTCCTGTCCGGTCCCATAGACACCGACATGAGCAGAGACGCCGACATCCCGAAGAGCTCTGCGGAGAGCGTCGCGAAAGGTATCCTGGACGGCATGGCGCGAGGGGAGGAGGAAATTTTCCCCGATCCAAAATCGGCGTCCATGGCCGAGAGCTGGCGCGGCAGCGCGTTCAAGGCGCTCGAACGCCAGATGGCGGCTTTCGTCCAAGCCATGCCCGCCAAGTCATAGGCGACCGCGCTGCGAGCCCAACGGCCCCGCAGCGAATGCGCTATGGCGAAATTGCCCTAGGCTGCCGATGCGTCGCCGGTTCGATCCGGGCTGAGGGCACCATTTTCTTCCGGGAAACCTCGAGAGGTTACTTGGGCGTTATCCCAGGAGCGTCCTCTGGGATAACGTCTGAGATCCGGCAGCCCTTCCTGGCAAGCTGCGGATCGCAGCCCGAGCCGCTATCACATCGGCCCCGGCACCATCTTGGTCGGCTGCTCCGGCATCGGAAACGCATAATTGTCGCATTTCACGTCCGGGTTCGTCGGGCTGAACATTCCGAGCGGGTTCTCCTTGAACAGCCAGGCGTGAAGGTCGTAGTGGTGGAACTCCTTCGGGATGAGCGGATAATGCCCCTCCATAGGCCCCATGAATGTCTGGCCGAAGAGCTTCGGCGGCTCCTTGGTGTCCGGCGTCAAGGGCACGAGCCATTCCACACCGACCAGGCGCAATTCGCCGCCGACCGGCTCATAGATCAGCACATTGGGGCGCGTCGGATCCGCGGTCGGGCCGACAGTCGTGACGTTGACGAAATGGATGCCCATCGCGCCCTTCGGGTAGTCCATCGCTCCCTCTACCTTTTCGCCGCTGTAGAAGACGCATCCAACCGTCGACAGATAAAGCTCGCGAATGGCAACCTTGTAGTCTTCATACCTGGACAGCGATTTACGCAGGGCATCGATCTCGGCCTTGTCGGGTTCGGCGGCCCGAGGAGCGGCGGCGTTCAGACACGCGCCGACGAGACCTGCCAATGTGAGGATACCGAGACGCCTGAGGTGAGTTGTTTTCGTCATGCATTCCTCCCAGATTTTTCTTCTGGCCGTGCAGGACCGAGGCGGCAGTGATGCTGGACGCGCGGCCGTAATTGATCGCCTCATCCCTGTTGGGACTGCGTCGATGCTAATCCTTTCCGCTGATCGGGAGAATTAACCCTGACGACCTAGGCCGGAGCAGGTCGATGGTGCGGAGACGGTCGGCCGGGCCGGGTCCCCCTTTGGACCCGATGCGCTACCGTCGCCGCAGCAGGCTTCTCATCCGGTTGCGCAGCAGGCGCGCCATGTTGCGGGTCTCGCGGTAGAGGTGAAGCTGCGAGGCCGCCTGGCGGGCGGGGCGGTCGGCGTCCGGCGTCAGCCCGATCACCAGCGTGCCCATCGGCTTGCGTTCGCTCCACAGCCGGCTCATCACGGGGTGGTCGGGCACCGCGCAGGAATCGGTCATCATGATGTTGGGGTCGTCGAGATGCTGCCTGGTCACCTCGATCATCAGCAGCGTGCCCGGCGAATAGGCGGCGAGCGTCTCGTCATAGGCGGTCTTCCAGGTATAGGCGACGCCGGCCTCGACGAAGACGACCAGGCAGGCGATGGTGCGGCCGTCGAGCGTCAGCGAATGGATGCGGCAAAGATCCTGCTCGGCCAGCCGGTGCACCGCCTCGCGGGCGAAGGCGGCGCGGTAGCGGTCGATGGCCATGGCGGTGCGCTCGCGGCCTTTCCAGCCGGCGGCCTCCAATGTCAGGAAATTTTCGATGGCGTGGCGGATCTCGTCGGGCCCGCGCGCCACGACATGCTCCAGCCGGCCGAGGTCGGCGAGGCGGCGCTTCAGGCGGCGAAACTCGCGATAATGGTGGGCGCGCAGCGAAGCCTTCAGATACGCCTCGCCGTCGAGCTCGCTTTCGAGCACCGGGCGGTCGGCCTTGCCGGTGGTGACCAGCGTCAGGCCGCGCGTCTCGGCGACGCTGGCGAGCAGGCTCGCCACCGGACCATCCAGCCTTATGTCGGGCAGCACGAAGACCTTCGGCAGCTTGAGATGCGGCCTGGACAGCATCGAGAAGAAATCCTCGATGACGCCGATCGGATCGTCGCGATCGACCAGCGGCGTGCCGATCGGGCCGAACGGGCTCGACCAGGTGCGCATGACGGGAATCCCGAGCGGCACCATCGGCCGCTCGACCGAGAACGGCACCAGCAGGCGCAGCCGGTTGCGATACTGGTCGCCGTCGCGGATGACCGCCAGCCGCACCTCGCGGTCCTCGAGCCTCGGCATGGCCGGAGCCAGGAAGCGCGGATTGAAGAAGACGTTCGGCTCGATCGTGCGGGTGCAGAGATAGTCGAGCTCCTCGACCAGGTCGAAGCCGGCGGAGGCCGGATAGATGGCAAGCTTGCGCTCGGGCCGGTTGTTGGCGAGGATCTCGACATGGGCGGGATCGGCTTCGCGCGCAAGCCCGGCAAGGCCGGACACCATGGCGCCGGCCGGGCCGCCGCTGGTTTCCTCGAGCAAGGGGACGGCAGCCATCAGGCGGCTCCTTTGGCGGGCACGAAAATGACCATGGCGATGCCGAGCTTGCGCCAGACCGTGAAGGACAGCGCGCCGGCCTCGAAGATCATGGCGAAGACGGTGGCCATCGCTGCGCCCCACAGACCGAAGAGCGGGATCAGCACGACGCTGAGCGCGATGTTGAAGGCCAGCGTCATGGCGTAGACGGCGGCGCAGATGTTCTGGTTGCCGCTCATGGTGAGCAGGCTTTCGCAAGGGCCGACGGCGGCCCGGGCGACGACGCCGAACACCAAAAGGAACAGCAGCGGATAGCCGGCGGCAAATTCCGGGCCGAACAAGGTCAGCATCGGCTCGCCCAGGGCCAGCACCAGCAGCGCCATCGCCAGCGACGGCCAGAACGTCCACGACACGGTTTCGCGGGCGAAGGCGGCGAGCTTGTGCGGCTCGCCATGGGTGAACTGCGCATAGCGCTGGGCAACGCCGGCCTTGACAGCGAAATAGACGAAATGCACCAGCGCCAGCGTCTTGACGGTGGCGAAATAGACGGCGACGTCGTTGGGTTCGAGATAGGCGCCGACCATCAGCACGTCGGCATTGGTGAGCAGGAAGAAGAAGCTCTCGACCAGGAAGATCGGCAGCGAGACGATGAACCATTGGCCGAAATGCAGCTTCATCGGCCCGGCCGGGATCCGTCTGTCCATCCGCGAGGTGACGCCGATGAGCTGGCCGAGCGTGGTGGCGTAGGTGGCGGCGATTGCGGCAAAGATCGCCGTTTTGGCATCGGGCGCGTAGCCCGCCAGCAGCATCAGCGCCATGAACGCCAGAATCAGCAGCGGCCGCACCAGAAATGTCGGCGACAGCGCAAACAGCGCCCAGGAATTGGCGCGCGCCAGCCCTTGCAGAAGATCGGACATGGCGATCATCGGCAGGCAGATGATGCCGAGGATGAACGGCACGACATAATAGTCTTCGATAAAGGGCGACAGCAGCCAGACGCCGAGCGCGCCGAGCCCGGCGATCGCCGTGGAGGCAACCAGCACGAACAGCCGGCTGGCCTGCACGATGCCGCGCAATTCGGCCAGCATGCCACGCTCGCGATATTCGGGAATGAAGCGGATGACCGAGGTGTGGAAGCCAAGGCAGGCGAGGTTGCCGACGATGACCATCGTTACCCAGACGAGGACGAAAATGCCGTATTCGAACGAGCCCATCCAGCGCGCCATCAAGACCTGGCTGACGAAGGCGATGACGGCGCTGACGATGCGGACCGAAAAGGCGATCAGCGACATGCGGCCGGCTTCGCCGCGCTCGCCGGCGCTGAACAGCACGGCATCGATCAGGCCAAGCAGCGGCCGTATGCGCAGCGCAAAGCGCTGCGGCAGGAACCGCCCGGCTGTCGTCGCCGCGGAAAAGCGCACCCCGATCACACTCCGTTTTCCGCTTCTTTTCTGGCTATGCGTGTAGCGAAAACACATTAAGAAACGGTTGGGTGGGTGTTCCTTCGCCCCGTTCACGGGGAGAAGGTGCCGGCAGGCGGATGAGGGGCGGCGCGCTGCTTCATATTCATCATTCGCGCAACCCTTCACCCTGCTCTTTAGTGTCTCAGTTTGAAATACGCGGAAACGCCTATCTCGTTTGCCCCATATGCGAAAACGCCTATATGCTTAGCGGAACGCATGGCAGCAACAATGGTCTACACTGTCATTTGGTATGGAAGGCAGGGCATCGTCGACAAGGTGATCTTCGACGACGAGAAGACCGCGAAAGATCATGCAACCTCCATGTTCCAAACCCGAAAGGGTGACGATGGAATCGTGTCCGTTGAAGTTCGTAAGGACAACGGCGCTGTCGTCTTTAGCCATGCGGAGAACTAAGAATGCCAACCGGACCTAAAGGCCAGGAAGGATGTTCTGGCACCACTTACCAGCTCACAAAGAAGCTCATCAAGATCGTTGCCGAGGTTATCAGCCATGGGCGTTATGTCGCCTTCCAGATGCGGAGGTCGCTATCCCGAGGCAACTCTTCACCGACATCCTGCGGCTGATCGCGGAACTCCGGCCATCGCCCCATCCATCACCGGCGTGACCGGCCCGGTTGTCATGCGTTTCAGCAAAACAAGGGGAGAACTATGCCTTGAAGAAAGCGAAATCGACATCCTCGGCCAGCAGCGGGCAGACATCACGGCTTTGGCGGATCACCAACGCCATTTTTGCCGGGGTCTGATCTTGCAACTGGTGCCAGTTTGCGCAAACCTCAGTCTCAACAGAACGGTAATCCGGTGGATGCCTGATTACCTGAATCTGGGAGGGGCGAAGTGTTAGGCGAGCCCATTACCGTTCTGATGGTCAATGAGTATCCTGACTACATTGATGCACAAGTGTGGGCTGCTGAGCTGAAAACCCGTGTGCCGCAGCTGGAGTTCAGGCTTTGGCCAGACGCCGGGAACAAAAGTGACATAGATATTGTGCTGATCGACAAGGGCGCCAGTCCTGGCTTTTTTGATGCCATGACGGGGCTAAGCGCCGTCGTCTATTTGGGAGCCGGTGTCGAGGGTATTGATCTTCAGAGCTTTCCCAAGAGTGTTCCGCTCATCAGGCTCGCAACGCGTGAGCAGGCTTCGGAAGTGGTGCAGTACATCGTCCTTCGCGTTCTCTGCCAGCAACGGCATGTTGCGGATTACATGAGTCTACAAGCCCGCAAGTTGTGGAATCCGATCGCGCCGCGGAAGATCTCCGAGACAAGAATAGTTGTGCTTGGTGCGGGCCGGATCGGTGGCTGGGCCGCAAAGCTGTTTGCGGACTTTGGCTACGACACAGCAGTCTGGTCTCGTCATCAAAAGACGCTTCCTGGCATACACAGTTACTTTGGCCGTGCCCAGCTTGCGGGCGCACTCACAAGTCGGGACTACGTTATCTGTTCACTTCCCCTGACTGGTGAGACTCGTGGGATACTGAACTTGAGTGCCTTTGGAAAAATGAAGCGAGGTGCCTACCTTGTGAATGTCGGCAGGGGCGCGCATGTCAACGAAGCCGACCTGATCCGCGCTCTCGACGAAGGTCAGCTTTCTGGTGCTTGTCTTGACGTGTTTGAGCGTGAACCGCTGGAGGCTTCATCGCCGTTGTGGACTCATCCCAAGGTGACCGTCACACCTCATGTCGCGAGCTTCTGGGTGGATTCTGGAATCGACCAGGCCGCCGATCTCTGCGGTCAAGTCGCCAGAGGAGAGCCTCTGTCCAACAAGATCGACCTCGAACGGGGTTATTGAATCAAAGTAGTGTCTTTACCCACTTTAGCAGGTTCCGATCTTCATGAAGCGCGGACATCAGCGCGTGCGTCACCCGGCTATTAGATTTCAAACTCAAACACCACCGCCGGTCGAGATACAGAAAATTCGAAATGCGTATTTTGGTGTCGGCGGGACACCGCCCCCCTCTGGCCTGCCGGCCATCTCCCCCTCAGGTGGGGAGATTGGCTAGTCGCAGACGTCCGTGCCGCCCCGCCTTAGGGCACCTTCTCCCCATCACGGGGAGAAGGAAAGCGCAGCCTTACGCAAACGCCCCATGACAGTGCTTGTACTTCTTGCCCGACCCGCACGGGCAGGCCTCGTTGCGGCCGACCTTGCCCCAGGTTGCCGGGTTCTTCGGGTCGCGGTCTTCGGGGGCGACGATGGCGTTGCTTTCCTGGCGGACCAGCACGGCCGTCTCGCCGCCGTCGAAATCGTCTTCGCCGGTGCTGCCGTCGATATGGCTGCCGAACATGTCAGGGGCCTCGGGCGGCGGCGCGTCCGCCGCCTGGCGGACCAGCTCGACGCGCATCAATTGCGCGGTGACGGCCTGGCGCAGATTGCCCAGCATCGCCTGGAACAGCTCGAACGCCTCGCCCTTGTACTCCTGCAGCGGATCGCGCTGGGCATAGCCGCGGAAGCCGACGACCGAGCGCAGATGGTCGAGATTGACGATGTGCTCGCGCCACAGATGGTCGAGCGTCTGCAGCACCACGGAGCGCTCGACATAGGTCATCACGTCGGGGCCGAAGCGCTCGGCGCGCTCCTTGGCGGCGGCTTCGGCAGCCTGGCTGACGCGCTCGCGGATGTCGTCCTCGGCAATGCCTTCTTCTTTGACCCAGTCCTCGACCGGCAGATCGAGATTGAGGAATTCGGCGATCTCGGCCTTGAGCCCGGCGACGTTCCACTGCTCGGCATAGGCGTTTTCGGGAATGTTCTTGGCGACGATCTCCTCGATGACGCCTTCGCGCATCTCGGTGATGGTCTCGGACAAGCCTTCGCCGTCCATCAGCTCGATGCGCTGCTCGAACACCACCTTGCGCTGGTCGTTCGAGACGTCGTCATATTTCAACAGGTTCTTGCGGATGTCGAAGTTGCGCGCCTCGACCTTCTTCTGCGCCTTTTCCAGCGCCTTGTTGATCCACGGATGGATGATTGCCTCGTCTTCCTTGAGGCCGAGTTTCTGCAGCATGCCGTCCATGCGCTCGGAGCCGAAGATGCGCATCAGGTCGTCCTGCAGCGACAGGAAGAATTTCGAGCGGCCGGGATCGCCTTGGCGGCCCGAGCGGCCGCGCAACTGGTTGTCGATGCGGCGCGATTCATGGCGTTCGGTGGCGAGCACATAAAGACCGCCGGCGGCGAGTGCCTTTTCCTTCAGCCGGGCGATGTCGTCGCGGATGTCCTTTTCCCTGGCCTCGCGCTCGGGGCCGGCCGGCATGTCGCCAAGCTCCTCGGCAATGCGCATGTCGGCATTGCCGCCGAGCTGGATGTCGGTGCCGCGGCCGGCCATGTTGGTGGCGATGGTGATGGCGCCCGGTTTGCCCGCCTGGGCGACGATCGCCGCCTCGCGCTCGTGGTGGCGGGCGTTCAGCACCTCGAAATCCTTGAAACCTTCCTTGCGCAGGCGTTCAGCCAGTTGCTCCGACTTCTCGATGGAAGTCGTGCCGACCAGCGTCGGCTGGCCCTTGGCGCGGGCTTCCTTGATCTCCTTGACGATCGCCTTGTATTTCTCCTCTACCGTCCGGTAGACCTCGTCGTCCTCGTCAATGCGGATGACCGGCAGGTTGGTCGGGATCTCGGTGACGTCGAGATTGTAGATGTTGGCGAATTCCTCGGCCTCGGTCAGCGCCGTGCCGGTCATGCCGGCCAGCTTCTTGTAGAGGCGGAAATAGTTCTGAAAGGTGACCGAGGCGAGCGTCTGGTTCTCCGGCTGGATCGCCACATGCTCCTTGGCCTCGAGCGCCTGGTGCAGGCCTTCCGAATAGCGGCGGCCGGGCATCATGCGGCCGGTGAACTCGTCGATGATGACGATCTCGCCGTTGCGGACAATATAGTCCTTGTCCCTCTGGAACAGCCGGTGCGCCTTCAGCGCGTTGTTGACGTGATGGACGATGGCGACATTCTCGACGTCGTAGAGCGACTCGCCCTTGAGCAGGCCGGCATCGCGCAGCATGTTCTCCAGCTTCTCGGTGCCTTCTTCGGTGAAGATCGAGGTCTTCTGCTTCTCGTCGATCTCGTAGTCCTGCGGCTGCAGCTGGATGATGAAGGTGTCGATGGTGTTGTACATTTCCGAACGGTCCTCGAGCGGACCGGAAATGATCAGCGGCGTGCGGGCTTCGTCGACCAGGATGGAATCGACTTCGTCGACGATGGCGTAGCTGTGACCGCGCTGCACCATCTGGGCGCGCTCGTATTTCATGTTGTCGCGCAGATAGTCGAAGCCGAGCTCGTTGTTTGTGGCGTAGGTGACGTCGGCGGCGTAGGCGACGCGGCGCTCCTCGTCGGACAGGCCGTGGACGATGACGCCGACCTTGAGGCCGAGGAATTTGTAGACGCGGCCCATCCATTCGGAGTCGCGCGTGGCCAGGTAATCGTTGACGGTGACGACATGGACGCCATTGCCGGCGAGCGCGTTAAGGTAGACCGGCAGCGTCGCCACCAGCGTCTTGCCTTCGCCGGTGCGCATCTCGGCGATGCCGCCATTGTGCAGCACCATGCCGCCGATCAGCTGCACGTCGAACGGCCGCATGCCGAGCACGCGGCGGGCGGCCTCGCGCACGGTAGCGAAGGCCGGCACCAGAAGGTCGTCGAGGCTGGCGCCGTTGGCGATGTCCTGGCGGAATTTGTCGGTGCGGGCCTGAAGCTCGGCGTCGGAAAGCGCCCGCATCTCGTTTTCCATGGCATTGATCGCCTCGACGCGCGGCCGGGTCGATTTGACCCGACGATCGTTGGAGGAGCCGAAAACCTTACGGGCGAGACCGCCGAGACTGACCATCCAATGGCCCTTTCGATAGCATTCCAAGTCATTGCGACGGGCGCCGGCCGGCCCCCATCAAATCCGCGTGAACGCGGACAAACGCAAAAAGCGCCCGGAAAACGGTTCTGGACGCAAAGTCGTTGGACAGATAAGAGGGGGCTCATTCGATGTCAACGCCGCGCTCGCCCTGTCGACCGCGCCAAATTCCGCCACAATCCTGCTGGTCTGGAAGCCATTCCGCTCTAGCTACCCCGCTTTGGAGATAATCGTAATGTCTGTATTGTTCCGCCGCGCGTCGCTCGCCAGCCTTGGTCTGGCATTCGGGCTGTCGGCCCTCTCGCTGTCGCCGTTGATGGCGCAGGAAGCCGCCCCTGCCCAGCCGGCGGCACCCGCCCCGGCGGCCAAGCCGGTCGATCCGAACGCCGTGGTCGCCACCATCAACGGCCAGACGCTGACCGAGGCAGACCTTGGGCTTGCCGAGGGCGAGCTGTCGCAGCAGTTCGCGCAGCTTCCGCCCGAGCAGCGCCGCGCCGCGGCGCTGTCGGCGGCGATCGAAATCCGCGTGATGGCGGCCCAGGCGGTGACCACCGGCCTCGACAAGGATCCCGACTTCCAGCGCCGCATGGCATTCCTGCAGCAGCGCGCGCTGCATGGCGAAATGGTCGAGAAGGGCGTCGTCGACAAAGTTACCGATGCCGAGGTCCGCGCCCGCTACGACCAGGAAATCGCCAACACGCCGCCCACCAACGAGGTGCACGCCCGTCACATCCTCGTGAAGACGAAGGAAGAGGCGGACGCCATCATCAAGCAGCTCGACGGCGGTGCCGATTTCCAGAAGCTTGCCAACGAGCACACCAGCGATCCGAGCGGCAAGACCAGCGGCGGCGATCTCGGCTGGTTCGGGCCTGGCCAGATGGTGCCGGAATTCGACAAGGCGGCGTTTGCGCTGGCGGTCGGCAAATACACCGAGCAGCCGGTACAGTCGCAGTTCGGCTGGCACGTCATCAAGGTCGAGGACAAGCGCACCAAGCAGCCGCCGGCCTTCGACGAGGTCAAGGACCAGGCCCGCCAGGCGGTCATCCGCGACAAGTATTTCGCGCTGGTCAAGTCGCTGCGCGCCAACGCCAAGGTCGACATCCCCGATGCCAACCTGAAGAAGACGGTCGACGCACTGGAAAGCGCGAAATAGGCCAGATTGAGCTACGACAGGGCGCGCTGCCGCCCTGTCGCTTCTATTTGGTAGGGCGAACGATGATGCGTCGACGCCGCCGCCGGACCGCCGTGGCATCGCCGGCATCGCCAGCGACGATGCCTTTCAAGACATAGCCGACCGCCCTGTGCAGCGTCGCTTCGTCCTCGTCGAGGCGGTTCGTCAGAAGATGCGTCCAGGCGTACGAGGCGATCAGGTCGGCGACGACAGTGGCATCGACATCGGCTGCCACCTCTCCCCTTGCCTTGGCGCGTTCGACCATCTGGCCGGTGTGGACACGACGGCCTCTCGCGTATTCGGCAAGGGCGGCGGCCGCTTTTTCGTCCGACTGCGCCTCGGCAATCAGCGATCTGAACACGCTGCCCGACGATGTGTCGCGCCAGTGCGCAAACAAGCTCTTCAGGAAGCCGACGAGGTCCTGCTCAAGGTTCCCGGTGTCGGGATTGTCGACACGCTTTTGCCGCTGGTAGACGTCGAGCAGCAGAGCGGCCTTGCTTGGCCACCAGCGATAGATCGTCGGTTTTCCGGCGCGCGCCCGCCGCGCCACCGCCTCGATGGAGAAGCCGGAATAGCCGGCTTCGACCAGTACCGCTTCGGCGGCATCGAGAATGGCATCGGCGCTTTCGGGGCTGCGCCGTGCGCCGGCTGATTTGCGCCCGGGATCGGTGGTTTCGCCCATCTCGTCTTCCTTGCCGATGATCTCAGCAGCCATCATACACAGCCCCTTGACGAAACGAAACGATCCGTTTCATATGTAACGGAACGTTCCGTAACGATAAGGAGAACAGCAATGACCTCGACTGTCGCCACGCGTTTTTCGCGCTTGCGCTTCGCCCTGCTGGTGCTGCTCGGCGTCTACCCGCTGATCACTGCCATTTTGTACATGGTTTTTCCGCTGACCAAGGAGTGGCAAATCTGGCAGCGTACACTGGTCATCGCGCCGCTGATGGTCTCGATCATGATCTGGGGACTGATTCCGGGCGTGCAGCGGGCGTTTCGCGGGTTCATTAACCCAGCGGTCCGGTGATGTTCATTCCAGCGCCTGCGACGTTTCCGACGCAACGCGCCACTCGCCGTCGGCCAGCACGAGTTCCAGCATGACCCGTGCCTTGCCGGTCAGCCGCTGCGCCGAGTGGTCCTTCGGCACATAATCGTAGGTCATGGCGAAAACCGCATCGGCGCGGTCCTTGCCGTGCGGCGTCACCTCAAGGCTGCCGGGCTCAAGACCGAACGACCACGACGCCCATTGCGCGAACCAGTCAGTCTTGACCTTGACGATGGCCTCGCTGTCGTAGCGCGTGCCGTAGATGGTGGCCGACGCACCGTAAAGCCGCTTGACGGTCTCGCGCATCGCCTTGGCATCAGGCGCCAGATAGTCGTGGCGCAGAAACTGCTCGATGGCGCCCTTGTCGCCGACGGAGCGTTCGAGCGCTGCGACCTCAGACGCGGGCGCCGGGGTGACGGCCGGTTTCGGTTGCTGGGCACTGTCTCCGCCCGGCACAAATTCGAAACGCTCGAGCAGCGATCCCTGCTCCCAGGGACGCTGCGCCTCGCGCGTTGCGGAAACGACATCGCGGCGCACCGCGATCATCATGTCGTTGATGCTCTGTCCGGGCTCCGCCATATGCCGCAAAAGTGCCGCCGCAAAGGGCGAGTTGCGCCCCGTCCCGTCCATTGCCACAGCGCCGGGCGCCGTCGAGAAGGCAATGAATGAACCGCGTGTCGACTGGAACTGGGCGAGGCCGGCGAGAGCCGTCGCCGAGCGCGTCGTGGCGCTGCGGCTGAGACTTCGCGCAAACGGGTTGTTGCGGCAGGCATCGAGGAAGACCAGGCTGACCTTGGTCTGCTGCTCCATGATGTCGAGGACCTCGTCGATCGGCACGGCCTCGAGCTGGAGCTTGACCGGCATGTCCAGCCTGGCGTCGACCGGCACGATGAAGTTGCGCCCGTCGACCTGCAGGCCGTGGCCGGCATAGTAGAACAGCCCGGCACCGGCGCCCTGCAGCGCATCGGAGAATTCGCCGATCTTGCGTTCGAGCTCGCGCTTGCCGAGATCGTTGCCTTCGATCACTTCGAAACCGATGGCGCGCAGCTTGTCGGCAATGTCGAGCGCATCGTTGACGGGATTGGCCAGCGTGCCGGCTTTGGCGTAGCTGCCGTTGCCGACCACAAGCGCCACGCGCCGCGCCGTCTGCGCATCCGCGCGCAGCAGCAGAAAGCCCAGAAACGCCAGTGCCAAGACCACAAGCCTGCCCATGGGGCAGGATCATAGCGCTATCGGCCGCAGCGATGCCAACAAATTTGCAACAGCCCTGCTTGCGGCATGAGGCAGTGTCAGGCGTCCGGCACCCGTAACGGCTGTGAAAACGGCTTGCGCCGACGCGCGCTATCGGGCAAACCGGCGTTCCTTTCGCGATTTTCCCGCCCGGGGTCTTCCATGTCCGCACAGGTTTCGCCGCTCGCGCCGAAGAAATATGCCAAGATGCCGACCATCGAGGGCGTGCGCATCGCCACCGCCGAGGCCGGCATAAAATACAAGAACCGTACCGATCTGCTGGCCATGGTGTTCGACGCCGGCACCACCGTCGCCGGGGTGTTCACCAGGTCGAAATGCCCCTCGGCGCCGGTCGACTTCTGCCGGCAAAACCTCACGGCGGGCAAGGCGCGCGTTCTGGTCGTCAATTCCGGCAATGCCAATGCCTTTACCGGCCAGAAGGGCCGCGCTTCGACCGCACTCACGGGCGAGGCGGCGGCGAAGGCGGCCGGCTGCACGCCAGGCGAGGTGTTCCTGGCCTCGACCGGCGTCATCGGTGAACCGCTCGATACTGGTAAGTTCAGCCACCTGCTGGCCGGGCTGATCAAGGACGGCAAGCCGGAATTATGGACCGAAGCCGCCAAGGCAATCATGACCACCGACACCTATCCCAAACTGGCGACCGCGACGGTCAAGCTCGGCAATGCCGACGTCACCATCAACGGCATCGCCAAGGGCGCGGGGATGATCGCGCCCGACATGGCGACGATGCTTTCCTTCATCGCCACCGATGCGCCGATCGCAGCACCGGCGCTGCAGGATCTCTTGTCGCGCGGCACGGCCAAGACCTTCAACGCGGTCACCGTCGACAGCGACACCTCGACCAGCGACACGCTGCTGATGTTCGCCACAGCTGCTGCCGCCAGGCGTGGCGCGCCGGCGATTTCCGACCCCAAGGATGCGCGCCTCGGCGCGTTCCGCCGTGCCCTCGGCAAGGTGTTGAAGTCGCTGGCGCTACAGGTGGTGCGCGACGGCGAGGGCGCCCGCAAGCAGGTCGAGGTCACCGTCACCGGGGCCAAATCGGCCCGCTCGGCCAAGCGCATCGCGCTGTCGATCGCCAATTCGCCGCTGGTCAAGACGGCAGTCGCCGGCGAGGACGCCAATTGGGGCCGTGTCGTCATGGCCGTCGGCAAGGCCGGCGAACCGGCCGACCGCGACCTTCTGTCGATCTGGTTCGGCGACAACCGCCTGGCATATCAGGGCGAGCGCGACGCCGCCTATTCCGAAGCGGCGACTTCGGCGTATATGAAGCGCGACGAGATCCGCATCCGCGCCGATATCGGCATCGGCCGCGGCAAGGCGACGGTGTGGACCTGCGATCTCACCAAGGAATATGTCGCCATCAATGGCGATTATCGGAGCTGATGACATTGGCTTCCAGACATCCGGCAAGCGTGTTGGCGATCGTGCGCCGCTACGAGGCGGCTGGCTTTCGCGCCTGGCCGGCGGCCGCCGTCCATTATGACGGCACCTGGGTCGTGCGGCTGACGGCCGGCCATCCGGCCAAGCGGCTGAATTCGGTCAATCCGCTCGATCCGGGCGACATCCAGCACATTGCCGAGCGCATCGGCCGCGCCAGCCGTCGCTTCGACGCCTATGGCAGGCCGCTGACCTTTCGCGTCTCGCCGCTGTCTGGGCCGGATCTCTCAAAGTACCTCGACGGCGAGGGCTGGAGCACATTCGCGGAGTCGCTGGTCATGCGGCTGCCGCTGGCGGACGCCATGCTCGACGACGCCATGGACCAGATTCCGTTGAAGGACATCAGCCGTTTCATCGGCGCAGCGCTCAAGGTGAGCGGTTCGGACGTGTCGCTACGGCCCGGCCTGTCGGAGATCATTGGCGCCATCCAGCCGGAGGCCGGGCTGTTTGCGCTGGAGAACGGCAGCGAGCCGCTGGCAACGTTGATCTGCGTGCATGACGGCGACCTTGCCGGGCTGTTCGAGATCGCCACCGACAGATCGGTGCGCAACCAGGGCCATGGCCGCCACCTCATCCGATCGGCGCTGAAATGGGCGCGACTGCGCGGGGCGCGGGAAGCCTGGCTGCAAGTCGAGGCGGACAACGCGCCGGCGCTGGCGCTTTACCGTTTGCTCGGATTCGACGAAGTCTATCGCTATCACTATCGCCGGCCACAAGGCGCATGAGCGGCTCAGACACGGTCGGCAAGCGCCTGCTCCTGGTTGCGGCCTGCGCGCTAGTCGATGCCGACGGGCGCGTGCTTTTGGCGCAGCGGCCCGAAGGCAAGCAACTCGCCGGCCTATGGGAGTTTCCGGGCGGCAAGGTCGAGCCCGGCGAAACGCCGGAACAATGCCTGATCCGCGAACTGTATGAGGAGATCGGCATCGAGACCGATATCCCTTGCCTGGCACCACTCACCTTTGCCAGCCATTCCTACGATGATTTTCACCTGCTGATGCCGCTGTTCGTCTGCCGTCGCTTCCGCGGCATTGCCCAGCCGAAGGAACGGCAGGTGCTGAAATGGGTGCGGCCGCGCCAGATGCGCGATTTTCCAATGCCGCCGGCCGATGCCCCGCTGATCCAGTTCCTCATCGATCTGCTGTAACGGCCGATCTCCCGTAAACCGGGCAGCTCCGCGAAGCGATATCAGCAGCGTTAATGAAAGATTTATCTGGCCGTGAAAAATTGACGCAAAGCGGTTACGCCGATTCCACCGCTGGGGAGCGATTTGCATGAGCTTCGACAAGGACTGGGACTTGCCTTGGCCCGATCGCCTTCCTGGCGCCGCCAATGCTGGCATGGGAATATTGCGCATCGCCCTTTTGTTCGGCTCGGCCGCGGTGGCTCTGGCCTTGATCGCGACACCCTACCTCGACAGCCGGACCCGATCGCAGTTTGCCCGCGATGGGCTTGATACAATGAGCACCGGCTCGATCGGCCAGCGCGACAGCTATACGCTGCGCAAGAGCGTGCTGCAGCCGCTGCCCAGTTCGGTTTGCGTCATTCGGGCCGATGGCAGAAGCAGCGGTGACTGCTGACGTCCTCAACAGATATCTGAAGCGCGTCGCGTTCGACCGGCCTCGTGCGACGCGCTTATGTTTCGATGCATGTCGTTATCGCAAAACCGCTGCACACTTTTGCGCGACATGCATTGGAATGCAGCTGTTTCACCGCGCGTTAAGCCTGTCACGTTAACCTTTCTTAACGGGTCGGCGCTAGGTTCCGGCAAGAGGGATGGGCGCCCATGAAAATCTTGCTGCAACGATTTTTAGAAGACGAGAGGGGTGCGACGGCTATCGAATATGGTTTGATCGTGGCCGTGCTGTCGCTTGCCATTGTCACAGGCATCGGCCAGGCTGCCGGTGCGATCGAGTGGCTGTTCAGCGACAACAGCAGCAGGCTTGCCAACGCATTTGCGCAGTGATTCGCTCGGCTGTTGCGCAGGGCTACGCCTAGCTTTTGCGCAGGGATATGCTCAGGGGCCGCCGGGGTTTTCCAGGATCGTCTTCAGCGATATTTTTGCGGAGCCCGGCTTCAGCGGTTTTTGCTGAGAGGCATCGGGCGCCCAGCCTGACATCCAGACCACCGAGAAACTCGCCCTGACGCGGCCATCGGCGTCCGAAAACCGCTCCGCATAGATTTCGGCGGCGCGCGCGAACAGCGCTCGGGTGCCCGGCCGTCTGCTGCGGTCGACAAGCGCGCTGGTCTCGCCCATTGCGCGCAGGTCGGCGACCAGGCCAAAGAGGGAATCGTAGCGCACCGTAATCGTCTCGACGTCGGCAACCGGCAGCGCCAAGCCGGCGCGCTGCAGCAGCACGCCGGCGTCGCGGACATCGGTGAACGGGATCACACGCGGGCTGGCGCCGCCGTAGAGCTCGGTCTCGGCGGCAAGCAGGCTTTCGCGCAGTTCGGAGAGCGTGCCTATGCCGGCGAAGGCGCCGAGGAAAAGCCCGTCCGGCTTTAGCGCCCGGCGGATCTGCACCAGCATGCCGGGAATGTCGTTCATCGCCTGCAGCGACAGCAGCGAGACAGCAAGATCGAGGCTTTCCGGCTCGAATGGCACGGTTTCCAACGGCGCCACCACTCCTGGCCGGCCGTCGAGGAAAGCGGCGTCGGCCTCGACGCGCACGTTTTCCGCTACCTTGCCGCTTTCTGCGAGCACCTCTGCTGCTGCCGGCGTCTGGCAAAACAATGAGGCCGCCTTGCCGAACTTGCGTTCGACGGCGCCGAGCCGGTCGGCAAGATCCTCGGCCGCCCGCCGCATGAGGAAATCCGCCCCGGCGATAGGGCGGGCCAGTGCCCGACGCTTGTGCGCCAGCCAGAGCGAGGTGTCGATTACAAGCTGCAATGGGCAGGTCCTTGTGCTTCGCTCTCTGATATAGTGATGCGGAGGACCAACCACGTGGCCGATCCCATGCCGGAGATCAAGCGTATTGCGATCAAGAGCATTGCCCGCAAGGCATTGGGCTGGCCGGCGCGCCTGTTGTTCCCGCCGGTCTGCGCCGGCTGCCGCCGCCATGTCTCGCAACCCGGCGTGTTGTGCGGCGCCTGCTGGCCGAAACTCAGGCTGCTGGAACGGCCATGGTGCCCGGTGATGGGCACGCCGTTCACCCACAATATGGGTGAGGGGTTCCTGTCGGCGGAGGCGATAGCCGACCCGCCGCCATTCGAGCGCGCGCGGGCGGCGGTTGCCTATTCCGGCGTTGCCCGCCAGATGGTGCAAGGGCTGAAATACCAGGACCGCACCGATCTGGCGCCGTGGATGGCGCGCTGGATGCTTCGCGCCGGTGCCGAGCTCATCGCCGAGGCCGAGGTGGTCGTGCCGGTGCCGCTGCACTGGCGGCGCTTCTTCAGGCGGCAGTTCAACCAGTCGGCGGAACTGGCGCGGGCGGTGGCGCAGCTCGGCGATCGGCCTTTCGCGCCATCAGCCATCAAGCGCGTCAAACTCACGCGCCAGCAGGTCGGGCTGGAGCGGCGGGAACGCGAGGAAAATGTGCGCGCCGCATTCACAGTGCCTGATGAAGCGGAGATCGAAATCGCCGGCCGCCGGGTGCTGTTGATCGACGATGTCTACACCACCGGCGCCACGGTCCGTGCGGTCGCCAGGGCGTTAAAAAAGGGCGGTGCCGGCGCAGTCGACGTACTGACCTTCGCGCGCGTGCTGCCGGGGGACTTTCGGGCCGACGAATCGGCGCCTATATAGCCTATATGACAGCGGAACGAGGCAGGGTTGCTGACCGATGGTCGATGTGACGATCTACACGCGGATGATGTGCGGCTATTGCACTGCGGCCAAGCGGCTGCTCGACAGGAAGGGTGTCGCCTACACCGAGCACGACGCCTCCTTCTCGCCGGAGCTGCGCCAGGAGATGATCTCCCGGGCTCACGGCCGTTCCACCTTTCCCCAGATATTCATCGGCGACACGCATGTCGGCGGCTCCGACGATCTCCACGAATTGGAGGCGGAAGGACGGCTGGACAGATTGCTCGCCAACGGCTCGGCCAGGTAAGGACATGACGATGACTGGTTTCAAGGCGGCGGCGATCCAGATGCGTTCGGGAACCAGCCCGGAGCGCAATGCGGTCGATCTGGAACGGCTGGTGCGCGAGGCGGCAGGCCTGGGCGCGAGCTACATCCAGACCCCGGAAATGACCGGCGCGCTGATCCGCGACAGCCAAGCCCGGGCCGCTTCGTTCACCTCCGAAGACAAAGACATCATCGTCTCGACGTCGCGGAAGCTGGCCAACGAACTCGGCATCTTCCTGCATATCGGCTCGACCGCCATTCTGCGCGCCGACGGCAAGCTCGCCAACCGCGCACTTCTGTTCGGGCCTGACGGCGCCACGATTGCCACCTATGACAAGATCCACATGTTCGACGTCGATCTCGACAATGGCGAGAGCTGGCGCGAATCCGCCGCTTATGAGCCGGGCACGGAGGCTGTCGTCACCGAAATCGATGGCGCGAAGCTGGGCTTTGCCGTCTGCTATGATCTGCGCTTCCCGCAGCTGTTCCGCGCCGAGGCGCTGGCCGGCGCCGATCTGCTTGCGGTGCCCGCCGCCTTCACCCGCCAGACCGGCGAAGCGCATTGGCATGTGCTGCTCAGGGCGCGCGCCATCGAGAACGGCGCCTATGTCGTCGCCGCCGCGCAAGGCGGAGTGCACGAAGACGGTCGCGAAACCTATGGCCATTCGCTGATCGTCGATCCCTGGGGCCGCATCATCGCCGAAGCAGCGCATGACGAGCCGGCGGTGATCGTCGCCGAAATCGACCCGGCGCAGTCGGTCGCAGCGCGCAAGAAGATACCGAACCTCAAGAACGCACGCGATTTTGCCGTCAACGCCGGTCCGGTGGACGCGCTGCCGCTCAGGGGTGCCGCCTCTTGATCCGCTTTTCCCTGACCTGCGAGCACGAGCACGAATTCGAGGCATGGTTCCGCAGCAACGACGATTTCGACACACAGAAGAAGCGCGGTTTCGTCGATTGCCCGGCCTGCGGCTCGCGTAAGGTCGACAAGGCGCTGATGGCGCCCGCGGTCTCGACCGGGCGCAACCAGGAAAAGATCGCGCTCGCCATGGGCGAGGCCCAGAAGCAGGCGCTGGCGCAATTGAAGGCCATGGCCGAGAAGGTGCGCGAGAACGCCGATTATGTCGGCGACAAGTTTGCCGAGGAAGCGCGCAAAATCCATTTCGGCGAGAGCGATCCGCGCGGCATCTATGGCGAGGCGACGCTGGAGGAGGCCAAGAGCCTCGCCGACGACGGCGTCGAGTTCTTGCCTATTCCCAGCTTCCCGGACGACCGCAACTGATCCGTCAACTTGCCCGGGACATAACGAGGCATCTCCGCCAGGCCGCGCCATGACCGTGAAGGTCGGCGCCGTCCCCAGCGACAGCCGACCGCCGGCGTCGAGGGCGGCGGTGCTGCCGCCCCCTGCACAGGCGTCTGCAGTTTCATGCCGAGCAGCAAGGATGGGCTTCTCGGGTAGTCGTTTCGCTGCTTCTTTCGTGCCCACTGCTTGACGGGCTTGCTTCACTTGACGGGCTTGCTTCCGCATAGCCTGCAAACTGGCGTTCAAGCGCCTTGACCGCACTGCTGCGCCAACCCTCCGCCACGGATTCCGACATGGGATCGGGGAAGATTTCCTCCTCGCCGTTCTCCACGCCGTCCAGGATCGCTCGCGCAACAGACTCCGGAGAGGCCTTCGGGATGTCCAGGCCCCGTGTCATGTCCGTGTCCACGGGGCCGGGAAGGACCCTGTGGACGCTGACACCCCGTCCGGCCAAGAGGGTGCGCAACGACTGTGACAGTGAGAACGAGGCCGCCTTCGAGATCGAGTAAGCCGGACTGAACGGCACGGCAGCAATAGAGGCCAGCGACAGAATGTTGACGATGGCTCCCCGCGACCGGGCCAGCAACGGCAGCAGAGCCTGGGTCACGTCATACGCGCCGAAGAGGTTTACGGCGAGCTGTTGTTCGAGCACGCGACGGTCGCTGAGGTCGTCGAAGGGCGATACGCCGGCATTGTTGATGAGGATATCGAGAGCATCGATTTTCTCGACGGCCTCCCGGATCTGCGCAGCGTTCGTTACATCCATGGTCAGGGACGTCACACGCCGGTCCGGGTGAGCCATGGCTTGGCGGGTTGCGGCATAGACGCGCTTTACGCCTCTGCTCAGGGCTTCCTCGACCAGTGCCCGACCGATGCCCCGATTGGCTCCAGTCACCAGGATAGTTGTGCCTTCGATCTTCATTGCGTCTCTCCTAGTGCTTATCGTTGTGTTCGAGCTCAGTGCACAATCGCGCCGCAACTCAGGCGCGCCGCAACTCAGGTTGGCTACAGTCGCCATTCTCGATACGACTGGTTGGTGAGATGGACTTAGCGCCGGATGTCGAAGCCATGGGAGTGACAAGTGTGACGGGATTCCGATGGACTCGCTGATCACGGCCGCGGCGCATGCGCTCGCGGCGGGCGATCCGCTCGGCGCCTTGAAACGGGTTGCGCTGCGCGACGATGCGCCGGCCCTTGCGTTGCGCGGTATCGCGATGGCGCAGCTTGGCGACCTGAATAGGGCGAAGGTTCTTCTCAAGAGGGCGGCGCACGCATTCAGCCCGAGGGAGGCCGTGGCCCGCGCGAGGTGTATCGTCGCCGAGGCCGAGATCGCGCTCGTCTCGCGCGACCTCGCCTGGCCGGCCAAGGCACTCGACACCGCGCGGGCGACGCTTGAAAAGCATGGCGACCGCGTCAACGCCGCGCATGCGCGCAACCTCGAAGTTCGGCGCCTGCTGCTGATTGGTCATCTAGACGAAGCCGAGCGCAGGCTGGACGGCTTCGATCCCTCGCCGCTGCCGCCGGCATCGCGGGCCGCCCACGAGCTGGCTGTCGCCGGCATCGCCATCCGCCGCTTGCGGACCGGTCCTGCGCGCCCCGCCCCCCCCCCAGCCGGCCGGGCGGGCCGCGGCG
>NZ_JAMYKZ010000014.1:0-145957 GCF_040317735.1 Mesorhizobium sp. M1399 | reverse complement strand
GTGAATGGAGTTCTTTCGTGCGCACCCCGGCAAGACCGCCGCTGGATGGCCTGAAGAAGAGGCTCGACCGTTCACGCGCCGAGAACGCGCGCATGCCGCGCGACGGCTTCCTGCGCGAGACCTTCGTGCTGCCGCGCTCCGACGCGCGCCTCAAGGCGAAAGAGTGGTTCGAGCGTTTTCCCAAGCAGGCCTATTGGACAGAGATCGAAAGCTGGTTCGAGCGGCCGGGCGACGTCATCGAATTCACCATCAGGCGGCTGCCGGCGGCGGATTAACGCTCGATCAACAGCCGTCTCGCTCCCGGCCCCCGGGTGCTCAGCCGATCGCCCTTGTTCCGCAGCGGGCATTTGTCAATCGACATGCAGCCGCAGCCGATGCAGTCCGTCAGCCCGTCGCGCAGCTTCTTGAGCTGGGCAATCTTCTGGTCGAGTTCGTCGCGCCAAGCCGTCGACAGCAGATTCCAGTCCTCGCGCGTCGGCGTTCGGCCTTCAGGCAGTGATCGAAGTGCTGTGCCGATCTCGGCCAACGAAATGCCGACCTCCTGCGCCACCTTTATGATCGCCACACGCCTCAGCACGTCGCGGCCGTAGCGCCGCTGATTACCGGCGGTACGGTGGCTGCGGATCAGCCCGCGCGCTTCGTAGAAATGCAGCGCCGACACCGCGACGCCGCTGCGCATCGCCACCTGGCCGACTGTTAATTCCGTTGCCGCAGCCATCTCCGATTTTCCGCTTGACCTCAAGTTAAGTTGAGCTTGTAACGAAGAAATTCTGGATAGGCAAACCGCAGGAGAAGGCGATGTGCGCCTGGGTTAGAATGACAAGCGAGGGCGCAGTCGTCGACCAGAAAGCGGCCGTACTCGCCGCGCGCGCCGACGGTCTGCAAATCCTATCCAAGCTGCCGCATCGCCTCGCCGGCCACCATGGCGACGGAAAGCGCGACGTTGATGCTGCGCGCGGTGCCCTGCATCGGGATGGTAAGTCGCCCATCCGCCGCCTCGTGGACATGATCCGGAACGCCTGCGGATTCGCGGCCGAACAGAAGAACGTCGGCGCCGGTGAAGACGAAATCCGTATAGGCGCTCGCGGCTTTGGTCGACAGCAGCACCAGCCGCCGCGCTTCGCCTTTGCGCCAGTCCTCGAAGGCGTGCCAGTCGACATGCCGGGTCAGCGCCGCCATTTCGAGATAGTCCATGCCGGCCCGTTTCAGCGCCCGGTCGGAGAGCGGGAAGCCGGTCGGTTCGATGATGTCGACCCCAAGGCCGAGGCAAGCGGCGAAGCGCAGGATAGTCCCGGTATTGCCGGCGATATCCGGCTGGTAGAGCGCAATGCGGAGACGGTCGTTCATTTCCGCGTCTTTCTAATAAGTGGCAGATCAGCCACAGAGCTCTCGCGGTTTTGGAAATTCCTGGACTGGCGGGTGGTCATTTTCTGCGAAGTCGGTTATACGGCCAGCATTGTCAACCCGAACCGATGAAGGGGTAATTCATGATGGCCATGCACATCCACCACCCCTCTCGTGGGCTTACCAGCCCGACGGCGGTTTCGGTACGACGATTCTCCTGAACTTCTAGACTTCAATCGCACCGATTCCCGCCGAAACCTTTTTCGGCCTTCGAAGGAATCCGGCGATGTTTTTCAAGCTGTCGAAGGGGCTGAACGCCCCACCTGAACGTGCTTCGACCGATATCACCCTTGCCGCGCGGCGCGTGCCCACGGTCCGGGTTGGTTCACCCTTCTATCTGCATCTTCAACTGGAGGACGGACCGATGTTCGATCCCTGTAGAATACCCGGCTCAAGAAGCCTGCACGAGCGCAAAACCGCGACTTGGGCGCTTTTAATCGGCGAGACCTACTCGTCGGCGGTTCACGCCGAGACCCGCCAGCGTCCGCATCGCGGCATGCTGCCGGACGTCGATTTCTCGCATGCCGTTCCGGACTATAGCCGGCCGTCGCTGGTGCGCCGGATCATCAGGCTCATCCGGCCTGGTGCAAAAACCGGCGCGAAAATCCGGATCGTCAAAACGTCGTCAGCATCGTCAAACGAAACTGTCGGCGAAAGGCCCGCGACAACCTATATAGCCCGAAGCAGGACCGGCGAGGCGGACGATTCCGTATCGCCGGTCCTTGACGCCATGCGGTCTGGGCACGTCGTCCGTTCCCGTGCCGCGTGAGCGGAAACAATATTGTGAGCATCACTATGTTTAGCTGGTTTGAAAAAAGACTCGATCCGTTTCCGGCTGCGGAACCGGTCGAGCCGCCGAGGACGCTGATCGCCTTCTGCGTGCATTATACGCGCGGCGCGTGGCCCTACATCGCTCTCGATGCGGTGCTGGTGACGGCCATCGCGCTGGCTGAGGTGTGGATGTTCGGCTTCATGGGCCGGATTGTCGACTGGCTGTCGGCGCAGAATCGCGAGACGTTCCTGCAGACCGAAGGCTTGAAGCTGGCCGGCATGGCCTTCATCGTGGTTTTCGCGCTGCCGGCGACGGTCTGGTTCCATTCGCTCCTCAACCAGCAGACGCTGATGGGCAACTATCCGATGCGTATCCGCTGGCAGGTGCATCGCTATCTGCTCAAGCAGTCGATGAGCTTCTATCAGGACGAGTTCGCCGGACGCATCGCGACCAAGCTGATGCAGACTGCGCTCGCGGTGCGCGAATGCGTCATCAAGCTCATCGACGTGCTCAATTATATCGTCGTCTATTTTCTCGGCATGCTGTTCATCGTCGGCTCGGCAGACTGGCGGCTGGCGGCGCCGCTTGCCGTCTGGCTTGCCGGCTATGTCCTGCTCTTGCGCTATTTTATCCCGCGGCTGGGCAAGGTCGGTGAGGAGCAGGCCAATGCGCGCTCGACCATGACCGGCCGTGTCGTCGACAGCTACTCCAACATCCAGACGGTCAAGCTGTTCTCGCATGCGCGGCGCGAAGCGTCCTTCGCCCGGGAAGGCATGGCCGGCTTTCTCGATACCGTCTATCGGTCGATGCGGCTGGTGACGCAGCTCTACGGCCTGCTCTACATCCTGAATTCGCTGCTGTTGTTTTCGGTCACGGCGATCTCGCTGTGGCTGTGGCTCGGCCAGGCCGTGACGATCGGCGCCGTCGCCCTAGTCATCGGCCTCGTGCTTCGGCTGTGGGGCATGTCGCAATGGATCATGTGGGAGATGTCCACGCTGTTCGAGAATATCGGCACGGTGCAAGACGGCATCAGCTCGATCTCGCTGCCCCGCCTCGTCGAAGACAGGCCTGGGGCCAAGGATATTGCCGTGACCAAGGGCGAGATCCGTTTTGAGGACATCCGCTTCCACTACGGCAAGCAGAAGGGCGTGATCGAAAGCCTGTCGCTGACGGTGAAGCCGGGCGAGAAGGTCGGCATCGTCGGCCGTTCGGGTGCCGGCAAGTCGACGCTGGTCAATCTTCTGTTGCGCTTCTACGACCTTGAAAGCGGCAAGATCCTGATCGACGGCCAGGACATCGCGGCGGTGACGCAGGACTCGCTGCGCGCCCAGATCGGCATGGTCACGCAGGACACCTCGCTGCTGCATCGTTCGGTGCGCGAGAACATCCTCTATGGCCGGCCGGACGCCAGTGACGAGATGCTGGTCGAGGCGGCACGCCGCGCCGAAGCGCTTGATTTCATATCAGGGCTTTCGGACGCCGGTGGCCGCAAGAATTTCGACGCGCATGTCGGCGATCGCGGCGTCAAATTGTCCGGCGGCCAGCGGCAACGCATTGCCATTGCCCGCGTTATGCTGAAGGACGCGCCGATCCTCATTCTCGACGAGGCGACGTCCGCGCTCGATTCCGAGGCCGAGGCGGCCATCCAGGAGAACCTCTACAAACTGATGCAAGGCAAGACCGTCATCGCCATCGCGCACCGGCTGTCGACGATCGCCGCCATGGACCGGCTCGTCGTCATGGACAAGGGCCGCGTCATCGAAGAAGGTTCGCATGAGGAACTCGTTGCCAGCGGCGGGCTCTACGCCCAGCTCTGGCAGCGCCAGTCGGGCGGCTTCCTGCTCGACGACGGCCCCTCTGCCAACGATGCAGCCGCCAACGATGCACTCGCCAAGGGTGAAGCCGCCGAATGATGACTGCCATCTACCGCTGGTTCGAGAACTGGGTCTATCCGTTCCGGGAGCCCGCGGACCTTCGGCCACCTGCCGGCGTCAGGGGTTTCCTCTGGCACTATGTCGGGCAGGCGAAGATCGCTTTCTTCGCCATGCTGGTGATCGGCGGCATCGCGCCGTTGGTCGAGGCCGGACTGTTCTACTTCGTCGGGCGGCTGGTCGACATCCTCGACCAGCTTCCTGGCGAACGTAGCTGGCATGCCTTGTGGACTGCCGCCGGCCCCGAACTTGTCTTCATGATCGCCGTGGTGCTGGTCATCCGCACCATCGTCGTCGGCCTGTCGGCGCTGGTCGACGAGCAGACGATCACGCCGGGTTTCTATAATCTGGTGCGCTGGCAGGCGCATCGCCATGTGTCGCGCCAGTCCTACGCCTTCTTCCAGAACGATTTTGCCGGACGTATCGCGACCAAGGTCTGGCAGGCGGGGCAGGCGACCGGCGATCTGATGGAAAGCTTCATCGAGGTCGTCTGGTTCATGGTCGTCTATACGGTGACGACGCTGGCGCTGGTCGCCGGGCTCGATCTCAGGCTGGCGGTGCTGGTGGTGATCTGGATCTCAGCCTTCGGCCTGCTGGCCAGACGCTATTTGCCGGCGATCCGCAAGCATGCCGAGGCCACCGCCGAAGCCGGCTCGATGATCACCGGCCGCATCGTCGATTCCTATTCGAACGTGCAGACGCTGAAGCTGTTCTCGCCCGATGGCGACGACCGCTATATCAGGAACGGCTTCGACATCTATCTCGACGCGCTGCGCCCGTTCACCCGCCGGCTGACCGGCGTGCGCATGGCGCTGACCATGCTGTCGGGGATCATGATCACGGCGATCGCCTGCTTTGCCGTCTATCTCTGGGTCGAAGGCTCGATCACCGTCGGCGCCGTCGCCTTCACGCTGTCCTTGGTGCTGCGGCTGAACATGCTGCTCGGCCGGCTGATGATGCAGCTCAACAGTATTTTGCGGAACCTCGGCGTGCTGGAAAACTCGAAGGCGCTGATCTCGAAGCCGCTCGGCCTGACCGATGCGCCCGACGCGAAAGAGCTTCTCGTTGGCGGTGGGCGCATCGACGTCAGAAACGTCGAGTTCCATTACGGCAAGGGGTCCGGCGTGCTCAACGGCATCGACCTCGTGGTGCGGCCGGGTGAAAAGGTCGGACTGGTCGGGCCGTCCGGCGCAGGCAAGACGACGCTGGTCAACCTGATCCTGCGCCTCTACGACCTCGAGAGCGGCAAGATCACCATTGACGGGCAGGACGTCTCCAGGGTCACGCAGAATTCGCTGCGCGCTAATATCGGCGTCGTCAGCCAGGATACGGCACTTTTCCACCGTTCCTTGCGCGACAACATCAAGCTCGGCATGTCGGAAGCAACCGACGCCGAGGTGATCGCGGCAGCGGAGAAGGCCGAGGCGCAGGAGTTCATCCTCGGCCTGCGCGACAGTCGCGATCGTACTGGCTATGAAGCCTTTGTCGGCGAGCGCGGCGTCAAGCTCTCGGGCGGCCAGCGCCAGCGCGTGGCGATCGCCCGCGTCTTCCTCAAGGACGCACCGATCCTGGTGCTCGATGAGGCGACCTCGGCGCTCGATTCCGACATCGAGGCGGCAATCCAGGAGAATCTGGCAAGGCTGATGGAAGGCAAGACAGTCATCGCCATCGCGCACCGGCTGTCGACCATCGCGGCACTCGACCGGCTGGTGGTGCTCGACGAGGGCCGCATCGTCGAACAAGGCACGCATGACGAACTGGTTGCGCTCGACGGGCTCTATGCACGGCTGTGGAAACGGCAGTCCGGCGGCTTCCTGTTCAACGAAGAGAGCGCGTTGGCCGAGACCCGGCCGGCGGAGTAGTTTTCCATAAACCGGAGTGAGCCATGGCGGTGAGAATGCCATCGAATTTCGGACGGTCCGGCGCGCAGGAGAGCGCGTTGGATCTGCTTGGCCACGAAATCCTCGGCGAAAAGGCGGCAGCGCTCGGCCGCGCCGGCCGGCGCGTCGAGGAAACACTGACGAGGCTGCGCGAGAATGGCGACAGCGACGATCGAGCCCAGCTGCTCAAGGACGCAGCCGAAGCGGTGCACGGCTATTTCATCCAGCGCGAACTCTGCGGCCTGCGCAAGCACGACGCGGTGATCCGGGAATACAATATTCCCAAGGCCGTGCTGGCCAGGCTCGGCGCCAGCGTATGATCCGAACCGGAATCGGTTTGGGAGGCGTTATTCCAGCCACTCGGTGATGAAGCTGCCGTTCTCGTGTATGTCGGTGGTTTCCAGCGGGCCTGGCCCGAGATTGGTGAATTTGTGTGGCGTGTCCGGCGGTACGATCAGGATCTGGCCGGATGTGGCCTCGATCTGCCGGTCGCCGACGGTGAACAGGCCGGTCCCAGTCCGGATGATAAAAATCTCGCAATAGGGATGGCTGTGCAGCCTGGGGCCGCCGCCGATCTCAGGCAGGTAGTTGAAGATCAGGCAGCTGTTGGAGCCGTAGGCGCCGCACTGCAACTCGCCCTGCCAGTGGTCGGGCGCTTCGGCCCATTTGTCGCGGTCTATAACATGCGCCATAGGGCGAGGATAAACCGCGCCAGCGCCCGCTGTCGAGGCGAACGCAGTCGTTTGGTTTTCCTGCGATTTTCCAGTCATTCCATCGGGCAAATTCCGTCCCCGCGACAATCTGCCCTTGTGCCTTCACCCGTCTGGACAAAAACAGGCTTCACGCATAAACCCAAGTCCCAAATGCCGGAGGAATTCGCTAGCCTGTTCGCCATGCGCTGTCGGGCCGGCGCGATTGAGCGGGAACAAGGCTCGGCCGCCGGCATGGAAGAGGCGAAAGGATCAGGCACCCGTGAGCGCAACCGACACCCAGGATCCCAACCGTCGTGATTTTCTCTACGTCGCCACCGGCATGGCCGCGGTGGTCGGCGCGGGCGCCGTCGCTTGGCCGTTCATCGATCAGATGCGTCCGGATGCCTCGACGCTGGCCCTTGCCTCGGTTGAGGTCGACGTCTCTTCGCTGACGCCAGGAATGTCGCTCGTTGTGAAGTGGCGGGGCAAGCCGGTGGTCGTGCGCAACCGCACTGAGCAAGAGATGAAGGACGGCGAGGCGGTCAATCTCGCCGAGCTCAAGGATCCAATTGCCCGCAATGCCAATTTGCCGGCCGACGCGCCGGCGACCGACGCCAACCGCACCACGCCGGGCAAGGAAGCGTGGATGGTGATGGTCCAGGTCTGCACCCATCTCGGCTGCATCCCGCTCGGCCAGGAAGGCGATTTCGGCGGCTGGTTCTGCCCGTGCCACGGTTCCGTATACGACACCGCCGGCCGCATCCGGAAGGGGCCGGCACCCGAGAACATGGCGGTACCGGTGTTCCAGTTTATTTCCGACACCAAGATCCGTATCGGCTGAGGCAAGGGATATTTCGATGAGCGAGGGACACTCGACCTATACGCCCAAGACCGGCATCGGACGCTGGTTCGATTCGCGCATGCCCCTGCCGCGGCTGGTCTATGACAGCTTCATCGCCTATCCGGTGCCGCGCAATTTGAATTATGCCTGGACCTTCGGCGGCATCCTCGCGCTCATGCTGGCGGCGCAGATCCTGACGGGTATCGTGCTGGCCATGCACTACGCGGCCGACAGCACTCTCGCCTTCGATTCGGTCGAGAAGATCATGCGCGACGTGAATTCGGGCTGGCTGCTGCGCTACCTGCATTCGAACGGCGCGTCGTTCTTCTTCGTCGCCGTCTACATCCATATCTTCCGTGGCCTCTACTACGGCTCCTACAAGGCGCCGCGCGAGCTGCTGTGGATCCTCGGCTGCATCATCTACCTGCTGATGATGGCGACCGGGTTCATGGGCTATGTGCTGCCTTGGGGCCAGATGAGCTTCTGGGGCGCCACCGTCATCACCGGCTTCTTCACCGCCATACCGCTGGTTGGCGACTGGATCCAGCAGCTTCTCCTCGGCGGCTTCGCGGTCGACAATCCGACGTTGAACCGCTTCTTTGCGCTGCATTACCTGCTGCCGTTCATGATCGCCGGCGTCGTCGTGCTGCACATCTGGGCGCTTCACGTCGTCGGCCAGAACAATCCGACCGGCATCGAGGTCAAATCGAAGACCGACACGCTCGCCTTCACGCCTTACGCGACCATCAAGGACGGGTTCGGCATGATCGTGTTCCTGTTCGTCTTCGCCTATTTCGTGTTCTACCTGCCGAACTATCTCGGCCATCCGGACAATTACACCGTGGCCAACCCGCTGAAGACGCCGGCCCACATCGTGCCGGAATGGTACTTCCTGCCGTTCTACGCGATCCTGCGCGCCATCACCTTCAATATCGGGCCCATCAACTCCAAACTCGGCGGCGTGCTCTGCATGTTCGGCGCGATTGTAATGCTGTTCCTGGTGCCGTGGCTCGACACCTCGAAGGTGCGCTCGGCTGTCTACCGGCCCTGGTACAAGCTGTTCTTCTGGCTGTTCATGGCCGACGCCATCCTGCTCGGCTGGCTGGGCTCGCAGCCGGCCGAGGGCAGCTATGTGTTCATGGCGCAGATGGCGACGCTGTTCTACTTCGCCTTCTTCCTGGTAGCGCTGCCGGTGCTTGGGCTGATCGAGACGCCGCGGCGGCTGCCGAATTCGATCACCGAGGCGGTGCTCGAGAAGAACAAGGGTGGCGGTGGACATCCTGCCGGCGCCACGGCCGCGCCGGAAACCAAAGGCTGAGCATGATCCCGGAAAGTGGAAACCGGTTTTCGGACAAGATCATGCTCGGGACGATGACCGCGCGTCAGAGAATCTCAAGGGGATATGGCATGAAGAAGATTCTCGCCTCGTTGGCGCTGCTTGGCCTTGTGGCCGCGGGCATTGGGGCCACAGGCACTGGAGCGAGCGCCCAGGAAGAGGCGCACAATGAGGCGGCGCCGACGCATTTCCCGATTGACGAACCGAAGGAAATGGACTGGAGCTTCGCCGGGCCATTCGGCACCTACGACAAGGCCCAGCTGCAGCGCGGGCTCAAGGTCTACAAGGAAGTCTGCTCGGCCTGCCATTCGATGAATTTGGTGGCGTTCCGTACGCTGGAAGGCCTTGGCTATTCGGATGCGCAGATCAAGACGCTGGCGGCCGAATATACGATCCATGACGGCCCGAACGATGCCGGCGACATGTTCGATCGTCCCGGCAAGCCGTCCGACCATTTTCCGCCGCCGTTCCCCAACGAGGAAGCGGCGGCGGCGGCCAATGGCGGTGCAGCACCGCCCGACATGTCGCTGCTGGCCAAGGCGCGCGGCGTCGAGCGCGGCTTCCCGCGCTTCGTGTTCGACATCTTTACGCAATATGCCCAGGGCGGCCCCGACTACATCCACTCGCTGCTGACCGGCTACGACCAACAGCCGCCGGCGGGCATGGTCATACCAGAAGGCACGCACTACAATCCGTACTTCCTGTCCGGCGTGTCGCTGAAGATGCCGAAGCCGCTCTCCGACGGCCAGGTTACCTATGATGACGGGGCGCCGCAGACGGTCGACCAGTATTCTCGCGACGTGTCGGCCTTCCTGATGTGGGCGGCAGAACCGCACCTCGAGGACCGCAAGAAGACCGGCTTTCGCGTACTGGTCTTCCTGCTGCTGTTCGGCGCACTGGTCTACCTGACCAAGCGCAAGGTGTGGGCCGGCGTGGCGCACTGAGCCCTGCGATATAAGAGAATGCGAGGGCGTCGAAAGGCGCCCTTTTCATTGCAGGCATGTCGATTCATCGCAGCCGGCGCTGAACAAGGCCCTTTGCCGGACAATTTTCCGTCAGGCGTCACATGGCGGTAGCCGGACTTGGCTGCACCGGGTTACGATTGGCCAATTCCTTTCACGTCTTTAGCCGAATCTGAATGGCCCGGAGAGCCGCTTGATGAAGTCCTCGCTCGAAGAGACGCTGCTTGCCGCGATCCGCACCATTCCGGATTATCCCAAGCCGGGCATCCTGTTTCGCGACATCACCACGCTGCTCGGCAATGCGCGGGCCTTCCGCCGCGCGATCGACGAACTGGTGCATCCCTATGCCGGCCTGAAGATCGACAAGATCGCCGGCATCGAGGCGCGCGGCTTCATCCTCGGCGGCGCCATCGCCCACCAGCTCTCAGCCGGCTTCGTGCCGAT
Organism: Mesorhizobium sp. M1399; assembly: GCF_040317735.1. Taxonomy (NCBI): domain Bacteria; kingdom Pseudomonadati; phylum Pseudomonadota; class Alphaproteobacteria; order Hyphomicrobiales; family Phyllobacteriaceae; genus Mesorhizobium; species Mesorhizobium sp. M1399. The sequence continues at coordinate 135,695 of NZ_JAMYKZ010000014.1, read as the reverse complement.
CCGCAAGAAGGGCAAGTTGCCTTACGAGACGGTGCGCGTCGCCTACAGCCTGGAATACGGGCTGGACGAGATGGAGATGCACAAGGACGGTGTTTCTCCGGGCGAGAAGGTAATCCTCGTCGACGATTTGATCGCCACCGGCGGCACGGCGGAGGCGGCCGTCAAGCTATTGCGGCAGATCGGCGCCGACATTCTCGCCGCCTGCTTCGTCATCGACCTGCCGGACCTTGGCGGCCGCGAGAGGTTAGAGGGGCTCGGCGTGCCGGTGAGGACGCTGATCGGGTTTGAGGGGCATTGAGCGTTTCTTCCTTCTCCCCCGTGGCAGAAGGGAAGAATTCCGCTCACCCCACCTTCACCAGCACGGCACTTTCGAATTCGATCACCTTGTCGCCCGTCGAATCGAAGGCCTCTGAGCGGAGCGTCAGCAGCCGCCAGCCCGGTCGCGAGGCAATGGGGCGGTGGGCCAGCGCCGTGCGGGTGAAAGTCACGGTTTCCCCGGCATAGACAGGTTTGGGCCATTTGAGGTTCTTGAAGCCGGGCGAGGGGCCGAATTCCGGCACCGGCCCGGGGCCGGGCCAGCGGGCGACCTCTGCCTCTATGCCAGCCTGGAGGTTCAATTTCATCCAGGTGGCGGCGGTGTGCCAGCCCGAGGCGCAGAGCCCGCCGAATATGCTGTTCCTCGCCGCCTCTTCATCGATGTGGAAAACTTGCGGATCGTATTTGCGGGCGAACGCCTTGATCGCCTCCGGTTCGAATCGATGCGAACCGAGCGTGACGGTGATACCGATGCAGAAGAATTCGTCGAGGCTCACGCACTGCCCTCGCGGGTGAGGAACATGACGGCGTTTTCGAGCTCGAAAACACCTTCGCCGCGCTGGTTGAATAACTCGCTGCGCATGGTCACCAGGCCAAGCCGGGGCTTCGATCTAGACAGGCGCTTGGCAAGGACGGTGGTGCTGCCGCTCAACAGGTCGCCGGCCAGGACCGGCCGTTTCCATTTGACCTGGTCGACGCCTGGCGCGCCCTGGGAGGTCGAGTCGAGCAGGAAGGCATCGCACAGCATGCGCATGAACATGGCGCAGGTGTGCCAACCCGAAGCCGCCAGCCCGCCGAGGATGCTGGCCTTACCCGCAGCCTCGTCGAGATGCATCGCCTGGGCATCGAACTCGCCGGCGAATTCTATGATTTCGGCGGCGCTTACCAGCTTGGTGCCGAGGTCGAGCGAAGCGCCCTCGACAAAATCCTCATAAGCCCAGGTCTTTGCGGTCATGGTCTGGAAATCCTGTTCAGGATTGTACGATCGCTGCGGGTCGGGGTCCCGGATGCAGGCAGCGCGGCATTTGGTCAAGCAATTTCTAGTGCGCCAGCCTGCGGCGCCCAAGCCGCAGCGGAGGTATTGATGACCCTACAGCCAGCCGCGGCGGCGGAAATACCAGAAGGGCAGGATTGCCGAAAGCACCATCATGCCGATGGCGAAGGGATAACCAAAGTGCCATTTGAGCTCGGGGATGATGTCGAAATTCATGCCGTAGATTGAAGCGACAAGCGTCGGCGGCAGGAAGATGACAGCGGCGACGGAGAAGATCTTGATGATGGCGTTCTGCTCGATCGAGATCATGCCGAGCGTCGCGTCGAGCAGGAAGCTGATCTTCTGCGACAGGAACGTGGCGTGGTCGGCGAGCGACAGCACATCGCGCGACAAGGTCTTGATGCGGGCGCGGGTATCCTTGCTCATCCTGGTCTGCGTGGAGGCATGGGCGAGGAAGCCGGCAAGGCGCTGCAGCGAGATCAGGCTGTCGCGGACCGAGGAGGCGAGATCCTCCTTGCGGCCAATGCCTTTCAACAGCTCCTGGAAGTCGCGGTTGCGCTTGGAAACCTTGGTCGAGCGTGCCTCGAAGATGTCGCGCGAGATCGCCTCGACGTCGCGGCCGGCGCGCTCCAGAATGTCGGCGAGGCGGTCGACGATCGCCTCCAGTAGTCCGATCAGGATGGTGTCGCCGCTGGTGCAACCGGTCGCCACCTTCTCGGCGCGCTGCGGAAAGGTCTTAAACGCCTTCGGTTCGTGGTACCGCACGGTGATCAGCCTGCTGCCGGCGAGCACGAAGGTAACCGGCGACATCAACGGATCGTCCACCTCGGTCTGCGCAGGCAGAATGGCGGTCATGAAGTAGGCGCCGTCCTCGACGTAGAGACGGCTCGAGATCTCGATCTCTTCCATCTCTTCGCGGGTCGGAACGGCGATGCCGAGCCAGGTCTCAATTGTCGTCTCTTCTTCCTTTGTCGGGTTGAAGAGGTCGACCCAGACCACAGTGTCGCTGTTCTGCAGGAGATCGTCGACCAGGCGCAGGCGATCATTGTCGACGACGAAGGCCTTGATCATCGCCGGGTCTCCCTTGCTGTTGCCAAAGAGCGTTCGTTGGAGGGGCGCGTCAGTCAGATCGCACGGACACGGGCAGGTGAGGCGCGAGGCCGGTGCAAAGGCCCCTTAGACCCCGCACGACGGCCCGTCAAGCAGCGCAAGAGGCACCGCGACCCCTGCTTTGAAGTTTGGCATCGAGCGGCGGCAATGGTGGCCGCTGGGCTCCCTCGCCTGGTCAGGTGTTGAACTTGAACAGCATGATGTCGCCGTCCTGGACGACATACTCCTTGCCTTCGTCGCGCGCCTTGCCGGCCTCCTTAGCCGCCACTTCGCCGCCCAGCCTGACGAAGTCGTCATAGGCGATGGTCTGGGCGCGGATGAAGCCGCGCTCGAAATCGGTGTGGATAACGCCTGCCGCCTGCGGCGCCCTGGCGCCCTTGTTCACGGTCCAGGCGCGTGTCTCCTTCGGCCCGACGGTAAAGTAGGTGATGAGCTGCAGCAGCTCGTAGCCGGCGCGGATGACCTTGTTCAAGCCGGGTTCGTCCAGGCCGAGCGTTGCCAGGAATTCCATTTCCTCTTCGTCCGAGAGCTGGGCGACCTCGGCCTCGATCGCCGCCGAAATCACAACGGTGCGGGCACCTTGCGCGGCCGCCATCTGCTCGACCGCCCTGGTATGGGCGTTGCCGATGGCGGCATCGGCTTCGGCGACGTTGCACACGTAAAGCACCGGGTGCGACGTCAAAAGGTTCAGTCCCTGCAGGATGCGCAGATCCTCAGCCGAGATGCCGTTGAGCAGGATGCGGGCGGGCTTGCCGGCCTGCAGTAGTTCAAGCGCCGCTTCCATCATGGGAAGTACGGTCGCTGCCTCCTTGTCCTTGCCGGCGGCACGCTTGCGGATCTGCACGATGCGGCGCTCGAGGCTGTCGAGGTCGGCAAGCATCAATTCGGTTTCGACGGTCTCGGCATCGGCGACAGGATCGATGCGGCCCTCGACATGGGTGATGTCGTCATCCTCGAAACAGCGCAGCACATGGACGATGGCGTCGACCTCGCGGATGTTGGCGAGGAACTGGTTGCCCAGCCCTTCACCCTTCGAGGCGCCGCGCACCAGGCCGGCAATGTCGACGAACGAGATGCGCGTCGGGATGATCTCCTTCGACTTGCCGATCGCGGCGATCTTCTGCAGGCGCGGGTCGGGCACCGCCACCTCGCCGGTGTTCGGCTCGATGGTGCAGAACGGATAATTGGCGGCCTGTGCCGCCGCCGTCCTGGTCAACGCATTGAAGAGCGTCGACTTGCCGACATTGGGCAAGCCAACGATGCCGCATTTGAAACCCATTTTTGTCTGGTCCTATCGGGAAATCGAAATTTGATCAGGGCTATGGGCGAAAGCGCCGACGATCGTCAAGGCGCAATTCAATTCAGACGCTGCGCGATGTCATCGGTGCCTATCGCCAACGCGTGAACGCCGGACCTGCTCAGTATTTGCAGAAGATGCCAGAACGCGTCGACATCCGCGGTTCCGAAATCGATCGTCAGTTGCCCCTCGAGCAATTGCGCACTGTGAATGATGCTTCCTACGGTCTCCGATGTTTCACGCTCGCCATCGATATCGAACCAGCCGCGAAACCATTCGTCGAAGAGATCGCCGTCAAGCTCATTTACGGGGAATTTGAAATGAACCTCGTCCCACTTGAACGGTGAGATGAGGACATCCATTCCACCGATCCCGGCGTGAATATCCGGAGAGAATTTCACATAGGTATCGCTATTGATGAACTGCGGATTTGGCTGTCCGTCATTGCCGACGAAATCAACCGCGATGAGATTTCGATAGAAGGAATCGACGTTCGAAAACTTGACCTCGGTCGCATGCGATCCTTGGCCGTTGCGAGCAAGTTCGCCGGCAGCGGCGACGAAATAATCAACATACTTCTGCCTTACGCGGCGAACCAATTGCTGGACGTCATCCATATTCATGGCTCAGTCCTTGCCGCCAAAAAGCTTCTTCAGCATCGCCGCCATCGGGCCGGTTTCGGGCAGCTTGGCCGCTGGCTGCTGCGGCCGCGCCTGGCGGACATGGCTTTGCACCTTTGGCGCCTTGGGTGGCGGGCGGTCGTCGTCGCCCGTCGGCGTGAGCTTCTCGCGCAGCGCCAGCGTCACGCGATTCATGAACGAATTGTCGTCGCCCTTGGCAAGCAATCCGGCACCATCGGCGATTGCGTCGAGCAGCACGTCCAGCCATTCGCGGTCGCCCTTGGCGAAATCGCCGAGCACATGGCCGTGCACCATTTCCTTGACGCCGGGGTGGCCGACGCCGATGCGCACACGGCGAAAATCCTTGCCGACGTGCTGGTCGAGCGAGCGGATACCGTTGTGGCCGCCGGAACCGCCACCGACCTTGACCCGAACCTTGCCGGCGGCAAGGTCGATCTCGTCATAAAAGACAGTCAGCGCCGAAGGGCCGAGCTTATAGAAGCGCAAGGCTTCGCCGACCGATTGGCCGGACAGGTTCATGAAGGTCTGCGGCTTGATCAGGATCACCTTGTCGCCGGCAAGCGTGCCTTCGGCGATCAGCCCCTGGAATTTCTTCGACCAGGGCGAAAAGGAATGGCGGCGGGCGATCGCGTCCGCCGCCATGAAGCCGACATTGTGCCGGTTGTTGGCGTATTTCGCGCCCGGATTGCCGAGGCCTGCAAAGACAAGCATCGTCGCCTCCGGGCGGGAAGGGGTTACTTCTCTTCGGCGGCAGGAGCCGCTTCGGGCGCAGCCGCTTCAGTCGTCTCTTCTACGGCCTCCGGCTTCATCGCCGAGGAGCCGGCAATGGTCGCGATGGTGAAGTCACGGTCGGAGATCACCGGCTTGACGCCGGCCGGCAAGGTGACGGCCGAAATGTGGATCGAATCGCCAATATCGGTGCCGGTGAGATCGATGGTGATGAAATCCGGGATCGCATTGGCCGGGCAGTGGAATTCGACCTCGTGGCGCACGATGTTGAGCACGCCGCCGCGCTTGATGCCGGGCGACTTGTCTTCATTGATGAAGTGCACGGGCACGTCGACATTGACTTCGGTGTCCTTGCCGATGCGCAGGAAATCGACGTGGACCGGGAAATCCTTGACCGGGTCGAGCTGGAAGTCCTTGGGCAGAACCTGGATCTTGTTCCCGTCGACATCGATCGTGGCGACCGTGGTCAGAAACCCGCCGCCATGGATCTTGTAGTAGATGTCCTTATAGGTCAGCGCAATCGCCAGGGGAGGCTGCTTGTCGCCGTAAATCACTGCAGGCACTTTACCGTTGCGGCGAACTGCACGGGCGGACCCCTTACCGACCTGTTCGCGCGCTTCGGCCTTGAGCTCGTAAGTATCGTGGCTCATGGCATTTCCTTTCGCGTTGTTCTGGAGCGTTCGCGGCCGGCAACGTGCCGGGGCCGTAAACGTCGAAAGCCGACATAGCTAACGCATGACCTGGTCCGAAAACCGGAATCCACTTTTCGGGATCATGCGGGAAGGCGGCCTTCCGCCGCGTTGCCTCCAAGGGTGTCTACGCGGGTGGCGGCTCTATAGCGGAAGGCGGCGCGAGGTGCAAGCGGGGCGGAAGGTGCCCAGGGACGGACCGTGTCCCATCAATGTCAGGCCGGAAACGGCAGTGCCGAAAGCAATGCTGCAATGTACAGTCCGACGCCAAAGGACAGATGGGTCATAAGGCTGCGCAGGCGCGCAGTGCGCGGATTGGGAACTTTCGAAGCCGCGATGCCGATCCCAAAAGCCGGTTGCATCACGAAGAACGGGGCGACGATGGTGCAGACGCCGACCAACAGGGCCGGAAGCACTGTCGGGTGCCGTGCCCAGTCGAGGCTCCACACTCCAATCAGCGCCGCGGCAAATACGATGCCGGTCGCGTAATGTGCGCTCCATCCAATGGCGGTTTCGCCGCGAACGCGAGCAGCTTGCGCGATATTCGCGTGCGCGAAACGGCCACGCGGAAAGTGTCCGATCCAGCGGCCGACCCAGGCGTAATCAAGCGATGGAATCGCGAGCATTCGCTTCAGAAACCATCCCCAAAGGTCCATCAGGGCTGTCGCGCCGATACCAATGACGGCCGCACGGACAACGAACTCCAACATTTTTGCTCTCCTGTTTCACCCGTCAGACATTAACCAATTAGAATCAATCATTCAACATATTGATTGATTGATTGATTAATGCTAGCCAAGTCAAATGAAAAGCACGGACGTTCACCACCCGATCTTCGACGAAGTAGCGGATCTCGCCCGCACCTTGGGGCATGCCCACCGGCTGGTTCTGCTGCGTCACATTGCCGATGGCGAATTGGCCGTCGAGCAGCTGACGCAGCTTTCGGGGATCGCATTGGCGAATACGTCGCAGCATCTTCAACATCTCAAGCGAGCGGGCCTGGTGCAGACCCGGCGAGACGGAAAACGCGTTCTGTACCGGCTTGCAGATGTCCCAATCGAAAACGTGTTCGCGGCGCTGCGAAGCCTTGCAAACCATAGACGCGAGCAGATCCGTGAGTTTATCAACGACAGCATTAGCCAGCCGGACAGGCTGGAAAACATCTCGCGCGAGGAACTCGTGCGCCGCATGCGAAACGACGAAGTCGTGCTGCTCGATGTCAGGCCGCAGAACGAATTCGCGACGGGGCATTTGCCGGGTGCGATCAACATTCCCGCTGATGAGCTGGAGCAGCGGCTTGCGGAGCTTCCACGAGAGAAGGTCGTTGTCGCCTATTGTCGTGGGGTCCAGTGCGTTCTGTCGGCCGACGCTTTGGCAATCCTGAGGGCACGAGGCTGGGCCTCGCGCCGTTTCGAAGGCGGCTTGCCCGAGTGGGCAGCTGCAGGCCTGGGTGTAGAGGGAACGAACTACGAAAGCGGCTGACGGCCGCCAAATCGGCGTCGCCGGGCCTGGCCCAAATAACCGCAGGCGGCTGGACGGGCGCGTCGGAAGAGGGGATTCGCTTAGAAACCGAACCCGGGCTTCACCCGACCGTGGTCACCTTCCTCGCTTCCTTCATGTTAGGCAGAAAAACCGTCAGCAGCCCGAGTAGCGGCAAATACGAGCAGACCTGGAAGACGAAATCGATGCCTTTCATGTCGGCGACGACGCCAAGCACGGCGGCCGCGATGCCGCCCATGCCGAAGGCGAAGCCGAAAAAGATGCCGGCGATCATGCCGACCCGGCCGGGCACGAGTTCCTGCGCGAAGACGACGACGTTCGAGAAGGCCGAGGACAGGATCAGGCCAATCAGCACGGTGAGAACCATCGTCCACTCGAAATTGGCATAGGGCAGGGCCAGGGTGAAGGGCAGCACGCCGACGATCGAGAACCAGATCATCGCCTTCTGCCCGTAGCGGTCGCCGAACGGGCCGCCGAGCAGGATGCCCAGGGCCGAGGCGCCGAGGAACAGAAACAGCATGACTTGCGACATCTGCACCGAAACGCCGAATTTATGGATGGAATAGAAGGTGTAATAGCTGGCAAGGCTGGAAATATAGGCGTTCTTGGTCAGTACCAGCAGTGTCAGCACCAGCAGCGCTCCCATCACCTTGCGGCGCGGGAAGGGCGAGACGAAGCCTGCCGCCTTGCGGGTGCTCTGCGCGGCACGCAGGCGGCTGTACCAGCCGCCGACCTGCCACAGCACGATGATGCCGATCAGCGAGCCGCCGGCGAACCAGGCGATGCTGGTCTGGCCGAAGGGCACGACGATGAAGGCTGCCAGCAGCGGCCCCATGGCCTGGCCGAAATTGCCGCCGACCTGGAACAGCGACTGTGCCAGGCCGAACCTGCCACCAGAGGCGAAGCGCGCGATGCGCGAGGATTCCGGGTGGAAGATCGCCGAGCCAATGCCAATCAGCGAGGCGCCGATGAGGAGCAGCGAGTAATGTCCAGCATAGGCCAGCACGACCAGGCCGATCAACGAAGAGGCCATGCCGTAGGGCAGCGAATACGGCATCGGCCGCTTGTCGGTAATCATGCCGATCACCGGCTGCAGCAAGGATGCCGTCACCTGGAAGGTGAAAGTCAAAAGGCCGATCTGCCAGAAATCGAGACCGTAATTGTCCTTCAGCAGCGGATAGATCGCCGACAGCAGCGACTGCATGATGTCGTTGATGCAATGGCAGAAGCTCACCGCCAGGATGACGGTGAAGGCCGTCGCCTGAGCTGAAATGTGGCTGGCCGCTGCCGGCTTGGCGTCGGCGGTTGCTGTGGTATCGGTCAAGGCAGGCTCCGTGGTCTTTTTGGCGGGCGCTCCCGCAGGCGGTCTTATGGGCCGGCTGCCTTATACGTTGCTTGTCACGCGACTTCTTTCGTGGTTTGGTCCAATAGTTTCGCAAGTGGGCCATAGCTGATGCCGCATGGCAGGGAAATGTTCAGAGCGGGCGATACCGATCTTGGGCTGTTGCATGAGCGTCGCTGGCAATGGCTGGAGCAGGCCGTCGGGCCGGCGGTGGCGCTGCCGACCGAATATCCGGACGGCTATCACGTGCCGCGGCACCATCACAGCCGCAGCCAGTTGCTGCACGCGCTGGTCGGTGTCGTGCTGGTGACGACGCGGCATGGGCGCTGGATGGTGCCCCCCGACCACGCGATGTGGATCCCAGCCGGCACCGAACACTCGGTTGAGATGCTGGGCGACGTCAGCATGCGCTCCGTCTATGTGATGCCGGAGGCCATTCCCGGCCTGCCGGACGGGTTGCGCGTCGTCGGCATCACCGACCTGATGCACAGCCTGATCGTGGAATCGGAAAAGCTGCCGCAGGGCGCCGAGCTGGAGGGGCGGGGCGGGCTGATCATGAAGCTCCTGCTGCACGAAATCCCGAACCTGCCGCAACGGCCACTCGGACTGCCGTTCCCGTCCGACGCAAGGCTGGCAGCGCTGTGCCGGCGCTTCGTCTCGGCACCGTCACCGCACGCGACGATCGATGAATGGGCCGCTATCGTCGGCATGAGCCGCCGCTCTTTCACCCGCGCCTTTCATCGCCAGACCGGATTGTCGCTGTCGACTTGGCGCCAGCAGGCCTGTCTGTTCGCGGCGCTGCCACGGCTGGCCGACGGCGAGCCGATCACAAGGGTGGCGCTCGATCTCGGCTATGACAGCGTGCCGGCGTTCATCACCATGTTCAAGCGCATGCTGGGAGCCTCGCCACGCGGTTACATGCGCGGCGCCCGTGATGCTGGTGAAGGTGTGCGGCGAATAAGCGGTCCGGCTCGGCCTGAGTCGCAGCCCTAAAGCGCGTCGCGTTCGACCGGTCTCATGCGACGCGCTTTAGGGTCTTGTTTTATGCATGTCGTTGTCGCAAAACCGCTGCTCACTTTTGCGCGACATGTATTAATCGAACAGGCTCGACACCGATTCCTCGGTTGCCGTGCGGGAGATCGCCTCGCCCATCAGTTCGGCGATGGAGATGACGCGGATATTGGCGGCGTCCAGCACTGCCTGGGTCGGCTGGATGGAATCGGTGATGACCAGTTCCTGCAGTTTCGAGGCGCCGATGCGGGCGATGGCGCCGCCGGACAAAACGCCATGGGTAGTATAGGCGGTGACACTGGTGGCGCCGTCGGCAAGCAGCGCATCGGCCGCGTTGCATAGCGTGCCGCCCGAATCAATGATGTCGTCGATCAACAGGCAATCCTTGCCGCGCACGTCACCGATGACGTTCATGACTTCCGATTCGCCGGGGCGCTCGCGACGCTTGTCGACGATGGCCAACTGGGCATCGATGCGCTTGGCGAGGGCACGGGCGCGGACCACGCCGCCGACATCCGGCGACACCACCATGACATTGGCGAGCTGCTTGTATTTCGCCTTCACGTCACGCGCCATCACCGGCACGGAAAACAGATTGTCGGTCGGGATGTCGAAGAAGCCCTGAATTTGCCCGGCATGCAGATCCAGCGTCAGCACCCGGTTGACGCCCGCCCGCGTGATCATGTTGGCTACCAGCTTGGCCGAGATCGGTGTGCGGCCGGAGGCGCGGCGGTCCTGCCTGGCATAGCCGAAATAAGGAATAACCGCAGTGATACGCTTGGCCGAGGAGCGCATGAAGGCGTCGATCATGATGAGCAGTTCCATCAGATGATCGTTGGTCGGGAACGAGGTGGACTGCAGGATGAAGACGTCCTCGCCTCGCACGTTCTCCTGGATCTCGACGAAGATTTCCTGGTCAGCGAAGCGCCTGACGCTGGCCTTGCCCAGCGGAATGTTGAGGTAGCGGGCGACTGATTCGGCCAGCACCCTGTTGGAATTGCCCGCGAAGAGCTTCATGCACCGTTCCTGGCGAAGGATTGAGAGACTCCGATAGCACTCCAGCCTCTTAGTCGGGCTTTTAGCGGCCCGCGCCGGTATTGCAAGCGTCGTGAATGGGAATCCGCCGGCTAATCTCAATAATCGCTTACGGCTTGACGATGCGGCGATAGGTCTACTTCGATGCCGACAGAATCGGGATAGCTTCTATCTTTCAGTCTGAGCATGCTCTTTTCCGAAAACCGGATTCCACTTTTCGGAATCATGCTCCAGGTCAGCCGGCGCCGCCGCCAAGCCAGGTGACGAACTGGTCGATTGTCTGGTCGGCAATCGCCTGCATGGTCGCCGGCGCGACCGCCGCCCAGCCTTCGCCGCCACCCACGGAGGGCGCCTTCTGCTGGCCGTTGATGCGATGCAGCCGGTTGCCGGCCGGGTCATAGATGTCCCAGACATAGATGACGGTGGTGTCCTTGCCTTCCGTCATGGTCGAGAAATAGCCCTTGAGCACGTGCGTTGGGGTCTGGTCGGTGCTGCCGGCCAAGGTGATGCCACGCTGCCTGGCGCGTGTCTGAAGCTCGGCGGTCAGCGGTGTCGCGGCTTCTACCGAGGCGCCGACGATCGGCGCCACCTGCAGCCGGGTTCGCGCAATGGCAGCGGCGCTTTTGGCGGGCGGCACGGCTGCTGCCGCCGGAGGCTGCGCTGTATCTGCAGTTGGCGCGGTGCCGGAAGACGGCGCCGCAGTTGAGGGGGGCGTTGCGGCGCCGCCGGCTCCGGGCAGGGATTGGGTCGATTGCGGGGCGATGGCCGAGGGTTCGAGAACGTCCTTCGCATTGGTGCAAGCCGCCAGCGCCAGCGCCGCGAGCAATGACACGGTCGTCACATGCGATCGTCTCATTAGCCTGAAAACTCCTTGCCGACGAACGCCCCTCACACTTTTTCCATTATGGATTCACTGCACGATCAAGTCGAGATCATGGCGGGACAGCGGCTTCGGCTGGGATTCGGTCGTCAGGTAGGTGCGGCCAAGGGTCATCGCCGTTTCGGTTTCGGAGTCCATGATGATCATATGGGCGAACAGCGTCATGTTCGGCGCAATCGGTTCGGGATTACCCTGATAGAACATCGGCATATCCATCCAGGACGGGGTGAAGCGGGCGCCGAGCGAATAACCGCAGGCATTGAGCCGGTGCTTGGTCAAATTGTGGGCTTCGAGCGTGCGGGCATGGGCGTCGAACACGTCGCCGAACGTATTACCAGGTGTCATCGCCTTCTCGACTGCAAGTAGCGCGGCGCGGGCGGCATCGAACAATTCCTGGTGGCGTTTCGATACCTTGCCGGTCAACACCGTGCGCATCATTGCCGCATGGTAGTGATGGAAGACACCGGCCCATTCGAGTGTCAGCTGGTCGTTCTTGGTGAGCTTGCGGCGACCGGCCTTGTAGCGGCAGAGCAGGGCGTCGACGCCCGAGCCGATGATGAACTCGTTGGCCGGATAATCGCCGCCGCCGGCAAAGATCGCGCCTTGCATGGCGGCGAGGATCAGCGCCTCATCGCCGCCCTGCTTGATCAGCGGCAGTGCTGCGTCCAGCGCGTCGTCGGCCAGATTTGCGGCTTTTTCCGCCTTGGCGATTTCGGCCGGGCTCTTGAACAGCCGCAGCCGGCTGACAATGCCAGAGGCATCTGCGATCTGCCCGAAGGTCTGCAACTGCTCGTCGAGGCGCCGGCCATTATATGCCGTCAGGCCGTGGGTGTCGTATTCGACGCCGATGCGGGCGCCGAGCAGGTCAAGCTCGTTGAGCAAATTGCGCAGGTCGACCGCCGGATTGGCGCCGTTGCGATCCGTCCACAAAACGATGTTGTCGATGATCGAGGTGTGGCGTGCCTGGCGCAAATCGGCCGAACGCGTCAGCAGTACCATCGAGCCGTCGGCCTTGACCACCAGGCACTGGAAAAAGCAGAAGCCGAACGTGTCGTAGCCGGTTAGCCAATACATGCTTTCCTGCGCAAACAGCAGGACGGCGTCGAGCTTCTTTTCGGCGATCTCGATCATCAGTCGATCGCGCCGCGCGTCGAATTCCGAGCGTTCGAAATGCAGCGCCATCAGTCAGTCTCCAAAACGATTGCCGAAACCTGCCGTCCGTAGTCGGGCTCGTTGCGATGCGTGCTGCGCCGATAGGAGTAGAAAAGCTCTTCCTCGGCATAGGTGCAGCGGCCGAGCCCTTCGGCATTGACGCCAGCCTTGGTCAGCCGGTCGACCGTGTAGCGGTTGAGATCGAACATCGCGTGTCCGGCATTTGCGGAGGGCGCGAAATAGCGGGCATTACCGGCATCGGCGTCGACGAAGCGGGCGACGAATTCCGGTCCGACTTCGTAATTCTGTGGGCCGATGGAAGGACCGAGCACTGCGACGATGCGGTCACGCCGGGCGCCGAGGCTTTCCATTGCCGCGATGGTGTTTTCCAGCACTCCCGTGAAAGCGCCTTTCCAGCCGGCATGGGCGGCTCCGATAATGCACGCCTCGGCGTCAGCGAAGAGGACCGGTCCGCAATCGGCGGTCGAGGCCCCGATGGCAATGCCCGGCCGGTCGGTGACGATGGCGTCGGCCTTGGGACGCTCGCCGGCAAAAGGTTCCCTGGCGATGACGACGTCCGGCGAATGAACCTGATGAGCAGTCAGCAGATGGCTTGCCGCCACGCCCATCCATTCGGCGACGCGGCGGCGATTCTCGCGCACCAGCGTCTGGTCGTCGCTCGATCCGGTGCCGATGTTGAGGCCCCGGTAGATGCCGCTGGAAATGCCGCCGACGCGTGTGAAGTAGCCGTGGCGGATGCCTTGCGCCGTTTCCAGCAAGGGCGACCGAACGGGATCCGGTTTGGTCTGATTCAGCATGGCGGCTTTGTTGTCCGTATGGGCGATTTCGTCAAGCGCGTTGAAGGCGGCGAGTTGAAGGTAGGCAAGTTGAAGGTAGGCGAGTTGAAGGCGGGCGCAGTTGAAGGCGAGTGCAGTTGATGTCGGGCGCAGCCGGAGAGGGGAGAGTGGTAGAGGCGACAGCGAAAAGTCAATCCGCGCTTGCGAACGGCGGAACGGCAATGCCGGGAGGAAGGATGGCAAGCACCTTGAAGAGCTCGCCCATCGCCTGCTGACCGGCGAGGCGCTCGACGTCGGCCGCGATCTTTTCACGAGCTGCCTCATCGGCATTGGCGCGGAGCCGGCCAGCTCGTTCGAGAAGCCCCATCTTGAGCAGGAATTCACCTTGCGTGGAGAGGTGGGCATCGAGGCTGTGTGCCCGAACGGTTGCAGCGAGGGCAGCGAAATCGACATGGGCGGTGAGGTCGGCCTCCCCCGGATTCGCCAGCACGTCCTCATGACCGTGCTTGCGCAAGGCCTGCAAGGTGTCGCCGATGCCGGGCTGGAGGTGACCGTAGTCGAGAAACAGGCCGGCGCCGCCAAATCCGGCAAGTCGCCCGGCGATGGCCGCCATCAGGGCGGCGCGGGCTGGCGCCACCTCGACGATCGCACCTTGCGGCGCATTCTCGGCATCCTCCGGCAGCAGCATCGGGTCGAGCGAGCCGGCGCCGACGAAAAAGCGAAGCTGGTTCGCATCGTCGAGACCGATCATCCGTTCGCGCCAGCCGGCTCCGGCGCGGACGAACTGGCGAATAGGCACCGCGTCAAACAGCTCGTTGCCAACAATCAGAAGCTGCCCCTGCGGTAGTGTGTCGATGGTTTCATTCCAGGCGATGGTGGCCGACGTCCCGGCAAGCGTCCGTTTCTGGACCTCGGTCAACCGCGGACTGGTCTCGATCAAGGCGAATGATGCGCTGGCGGTAAGCGTCGGATCGAGCCGCGAAAGCGTGCGCAGCATATCTCTCATCAGCGTGCCGCGGCCGGGGCCTATTTCGGCGATGGCGACCGGCGTCGGCCGGCCGATCGCCAGCCATGCCTGGTAGAGCCAGACGGCGACCAGCTCGCCAAACATCTGGCTGATCTCCGGCGCGGTGACGAAGTCGCCGGCGGCGCCGAACGGCTCGCGTGTCGTATAATAGCCGTCCTGCGGATCGAACAGGCAGAGCGCCATGTATTCGCTGATGGGGATCGGTCCCACCGCACCGATCAGCTCGGCGATGCGGGTCTTCAGCGGCGTCATGCGGGCTGCGGTTTTGTCACCGGCTTGGCTGTAGCCATCGCCCAGATGCCGGCCAGCACCATCGGCAGCGACAGCACCATGCCCATGGTGAGCCAGCTCGTGCCAAGGAGATAGCCGAGCTGCTGGTCGGGCTCGCGGAAGAATTCGACGAAGACGCGCGAGGCGCCATAGCCGGCAATGAAGGCGCCGCCGACGAAGCGCGGCGTCTTCAGCTTGAGCCGCGAATGAGTGAGAAAGCGCAGGACAAGGAACAACACCAGCCCTTCGAGCAGCGCCTCGTAGATCTGGCTCGGATGGCGCGCAAATGGGCCGCCATTGGGGAATTCGAATGCCCATGGAACGTCGGTCGGTCGGCCCCATAGTTCGGAATTGATGAAGTTTGCCAGGCGAACGAGGCCAAGCCCCACCGGCACGCCGGCGGCAACAACGTCGAACAGCGACCATGTGCGGATACCACGCGACCGGGAAAACAGCGTCATGGCGAGAATGACGCCGAGCAGGCCGCCATGAAACGACATGCCGCCCTGCCAGACGGCGACGATATCGAGCGGATTGGCGATGTAACGCGGCAGGTCGTAGAACAACACGTAGCCGGTGCGTCCGCCGAGCACCACGCCGATGGCCGCCCAGACGATGAAGTCGTCGAGATCCACGGGCTTCATCGGCAGGGTGCCGTCGGGCCAGAGTTTCGGGTTGGTGACGAGGCGCTTGGCATACCACCAGGCGAACAGGATGCCGACGATGTAGCCGACGCCGTACCAATGCACCGCCAGCGGTCCGATCCGGACGATGACTGGATCGATGTTGGGGAAGGGCAGGGCAGCCAGCGGCAGCAAATATTCGCTCAACAGGGTCTCCCGGTTCCGGTCAGGTTCGGGCGCGGACCATGCGGCAGGGTTTTGGCAGGGTCAAGGCGAGCATATGCTTGCATTCCGCATCGTGCGCCACTACGTCAATTCGACCAAGCGAGGATTTGCCATGGCGACCGGACCGAACCGCATTCTCGATGAATTCGCCAAGCTGATGACCGACGCAGCCGGTGCCGCGCAAGGCGTGCGGCGCGAGGTGGAGACCGCCTTCAGGGGCCAGGCCGAGCGGATACTCAACTCTATGGACGTCGTGCAGCGCGAGGAATTCGAGGCCGCTCGCGACATGGCGGCGAAGGCCAGGGAAGAAAACACCCGCCTCGCTGCTCGCATCGAGGCGCTCGAGGCCAAGCTCGCCGAAATGACCGGGCAGGCGGCGCCTGCGGCTTCGGCAAAGCCGCGTGCAAAAAAATAATAAAAATATTCGTTAAACTTTTCCACAAAGCCGGATCGCAAAAAGCGCTTTGTCGTGAATCGCTTACCGGTACTGCGTGGATCTTTCCGACAGCGCCTTTCCACATGCGAATAACGCAGTGCGAAAAATTGGGCTGGTCACGCGACTCCCGATCAATAGACTGAATTTGTTGCATGATTCGGAGCAGGGTCATGCGCCGGGCGGTGGGGTCCGGTCCGGGGTCTTTGCGTTGACGAAGTCCTGGCCGTCCGAGTTCTAGACAGAATTGTTCGAGTGTGCCTCTCCCGCGGAGCGTGTGGTGGCGCTCCCAGAACGACAGGAAGCATTTCATGGAACTTCTCGAACTCGAATTCTCCCGCGAAATCCATCCGGTGGATGTTATCGAGCAGGTGGCCCACAACAACGACTGGTCCTTCGAGCGTGCCGGCGACGACGAGATCTCGATCTCGGTTGCCGGAAGCTGGACCGACTACCACGTTTCATTCTCCTGGATGGAGGACTACGAGGCGCTGCACCTGGCCTGCGCTTTCGACATCAAGGTGCCTGAGGCGCGCGCGCTCGAGGTGATGCGGCTGCTTTCGCTGATCAACGAGCAGATGCTGTTTGGCCATTTCGACCTCTGGGAGCAGGAAGGCGCCATCATGTTCCGCCAGTCGCTGCTGCTGGCCGGTGGGGTTGAGCCGTCGAGCCAGCAGGTCGAGGTGCTGCTGTCGTCGGCGCTGGAAGCCTGCGAATGCTATTTTCAGGCCTTCCAGTTCGTCGTCTGGTCGGGGACTTCGGCCAAGGACGCGCTCGCCGGCGTGCTGTTCGAAACCTACGGAAACGCCTGATCATCGATGAGTTCGAGCAACGCGAGAAAACCCGAGATCAGCTTCGCCGATTTCGACCGCGTCGACATCCGCGCCGGCACGATCGTCGAGGCCGAGCCTTTTCCCGAGGCGCGCAAGCCGGCGATCAAGTTGAAAATCGATTTCGGTCCCGTGATCGGGGTGAAGAAATCCTCGGCCCAGATCACGAAATACTATACACCTGAAAGCCTGATCGGCCGGCAGGTGTTCGCGGTGGTCAATTTCCCGCCGCGTCAAATCGGGCCATTCATGTCGGAAGTGCTGACGCTCGGTTTTCCCGATGAAGAGGGCGCCGTCGTCCTCGGCGCGATCGAGCGTAAGGTGCCGGACGGCGGCAGGTTATTCTAACTGCGGTTTGCTCAGGCGGCCAGTTTTCGCGTGGTACCCAGTGCTTCTTCGACCGTTTCCATGAACATTTCGGCGCAGGCTTTCCAGCTGTAGCGCATAGCACGTTGCCGCGCCTCGATGCGGTCGACGAGAAGCGCGGCGAGCGCTGCTTGCCGAAGGTCGTGCGAGACCGCGCCGCCGATGCCGTCACCGACGATATCGATAGGCCCGGTGACGGGATAGGCTGCGACAGGCGTGCCGCTGGCCAACGACTCGATAATGACGTTGCCGAATGTGTCGGTGCGGCTGGGGAAGACGAAGACGTCGGCCGAGGCGTAGATCTCGGCCAGTTCGTCGTTCGGGCGATGGCCGAGAAAATGGGTATCGGGATATCTGGCCTTCAGCTTCGCCAATTCCGGCCCTTCGCCGACAACCACCTTGCTGCCGGGCAGGTCCAGGTCGAGGAAAGCCGGCAGGTTCTTCTCGATCGCGACGCGGCCGACGCAGAGGAAGATCGGTCCCGGAAGCCCCAGGTCCTTTCTTTTATCCGGCCGAAAATGATCGGTATCGACGCCACGCGTCCATGGCCGAAGCTTGGTGAAGCCGCGTGCCGCAAGATCGTCGGCAAGCGACTGGGTGGCGACCAGCGTGCCCTGTCCTGAATTATGGAAATCGCGCAGCCAGCGATAGGCCCATGCTTCTGGCACCGGCAGACGCGCGCTCAGATATTCCGGAAAACGTGTGTGATAGCTGGTCGTGAACGGACGGCCGGCGTTGCGGCAGTAGCGCCGCGCCATAATGCCGAGCGGTCCTTCGGTGACGATATGGATGTGATCCGCCTTGCGTGCCTCGATCAGCTGCGCCACGCGGTGCGGCGTCGTCAGCGCCAGCCTGATGTCGGGATAGGTCGGCAGAGGCAGGGTGCGAAAGATGTTCGGCGTCAGGAAGTCCGTCTCGACATCGAAGGATTTCAAAGTCTCCGAGAGGCGCTCCAGCGTGTGGACGACGCCGTTGACTTGCGGGCGCCAGGCATCGGTGACCATCAGGATGCGCATGGCGGTCCCTTGGCGGAGAGCTTGATTGCTTTGCCGCGATGCCTGAACGGCGACCACGCCGCCGCTCTGGCCTCGCACCAGCGCACCCGGGCAGGCGCGGGGTCGAAATGAGGCCGCAGGGCCGAATCAATCAGGATCGCGCGCTTCATTGGCGCTCTTCACCATGGTTTCATGACGGGCGGATGAAGGCCGGCCTCGCTCCCGTCAAGCCGGAACCTTGATCACCGCCCGCAGGCCGCCGAGCGGGCTGCGTTCGAGGACGATGTCGCCGCCATGGCTGCGGGCAATGTCGCGTGCGATGGAAAGGCCAAGGCCGGTGCCGCTGGCGTCGAGGTTGCGGGCCTCGTCCAACCGCACGAAAGGCTTGAATACATCCTCCCGCTTTTCGGGCGGAATGCCCGGACCGTCATCGTCGATAGTGACGAGCAGCGAACCGCGTCCATGATTGGCATTGATCTCCACCGTCTTGGCATAGCGGAATGCATTGCCGACGACGTTGGACAGCAGCCGGGCAAAGGCATTGGGGCGCACATGGACATGCGGATCGCCGGCAAGCACGGTCGACAGCTTGCGCTTGCGCAGCGCGGCTTCCTCGCGAAGCTTGTCGAAGAAGGCTTCGAGGTCGAACCGGCCGGCGTCTTCCGATGCTTCGCCGCGTGCAAAGGCAAGGTAGCCTTCCAGCATCGACTGCATGTCGTCGATATCCTGGTCGAGTGCCTGGGTGTCGGCCGCCTTGGTCCCGGCCAGCGCCAATTGCAGCTTGAAGCGGGTGAGGATGGTCCTCAGATCGTGGCTGACGCCGCTCAGCATGGCGGTGCGCTGCTCGAGCTGGCGTTCGATGCGTTCGCGCATCTGGATGAAGGCAAAGCCGGCGCGGCGGACTTCCTCGGCGCCGCGCGGGCGAAAATCGCGAGGCATCGGCCGGCCTTTGCCGAAGCTCTCGGCCGCCTCGGCCAGCGTCAGAATCGGCCGGATCTGGTTGCGCAGGAAGGGAATGGCGATCATCAGCAGCACCAGTGAGGTGCCGACCATCCAGATCAGGAAAATATGGGTGTTCGATGCATAGGCCTGGCTGCGGCGCACGAAGACCCGCAGCACCTTGTTCTCGAGCTGGACGCGGACCTCGACGATATTTGAATTGCCGACCGTATCGATCCAGAACGGACGGTTGATCTGGCGGGTGATCTCGGACGAAAGGATCTCGTCGAGGATCGAGAAGAACGGCTTTGGCCCGGGTGGCGGCAGCGGGTCTGGCGGCAGGAGGTCGACCTTCAACTGCATGCGATCCTGGGCGATGCGGATGACGTTGGCGTAGTCGGCGTCGTGCGGATAGGTCTCTATCAGGTCGATGATGGCGGCGATGTCGCGCACCGTGGCCTGCGACAGGCGCTGCGTCACGGTCTGCCAATGGCGCTCCATGAAGACAAAGGCGACGACCGACTGCAGCATGATCATTGGCGCGATGACGATGATCAGCGAGCGGGCATAGAGCCGCTTCGGCATGTAAAGCGACACCAGGCGCCAGAAACGGTTCCAAGCGCGCGGCACGGCCTTGAGCGCCCGCGTCGCGCGGGCGCTCAAGCCGCCATCTTCCGGCCGTTCGAGTTGCGTGGTCGCCATTCGTCTTTTCGCTCACCGGCGGCCCAGCAAAGGACCGCTGTCGGCGGCATTCTATTCCACGCTGAGCCGATACCCAATACCGCGCACGGTCTGCAGCCAGACCGGATTGGACGGATCGCGTTCGATCTTGCGGCGCAGCCGGTTGATCTGGACGTCGATCGTGCGCTCGCCGACCTCGGACTCGTCGCCGACAAGCTCATGCCGCGGTATCGTTTCGCCGGCACGCGCAGCGAAGATCGCCAGGATTTCCTGCTCGCGGTCCGTCAGCTTGAGCGCCTCGCCGCCGCGCTTCAGCTCACGCCTGGCGATCTGGAAGGTATAGGGGCCGAAGACCAGCTGTTCGACCTTGGGCGTCGTCGCGGGGCCGCCGCGGCGCAAGATATTGTTGATTCGCAGGATCAGCTCGCGCGGGTCGAACGGTTTTGGCAGATAGTCGTCGGCGCCGGCCTCGAGCCCGGTGATCCGGCTGTCGGTTTCGGACAGTGCGGTGAGCATCAGGATCGGTACGTTCTTTTCCGCCCGCAGCGCCTTGGTGAGATCGACGCCGCTTTCACCCGGCATCATGACGTCGAGCACGATCAGATCGAAATCGAGGCCGGTGAGCTTGCGCCGCGCCTCGCCGGAATTTCCGGCAACGGTGACGCGAAAACCGTTTTCGGTCAGATACTGTTTCAGAAGATTGCGGATTCGGGTGTCGTCGTCGACCACCAGCAGATGCGGCGCGTCGTCTTCCGGTGCTGTCGGATGATCAACCCTCTCAATGGTCTCCATGGCTTTTCCCTGACATCTTTGCGGGCACAATGTCGATCTGCGCCCTTAGTTCCGGATTGACCATCGCCTCAAGGAACCGTTCGATAACGGCGCGTTCGGTGGCTCCGGAATCCTCCAATGCAGCATGGATGCGGCGCGACTGTGGCCGCGCCAGTGCCAGCGCCAGCGCACGGCCCTTGGCCGTCGGATAAAGCTCGCGCTGGCGGCGGTCGCGAGGGCCCTGCAATTGCACGATATGGTCGGTGTCGATCAGTTGCTTGAGCACGCGCGCCAGGCTCTGCTTGGTGATCTTGAGCACGTCGAGGAGCTCGGCGACCGTCAGGCCGGGCCGGCGATTGACAAAATGCAGAACCCGGTGATGAGCACGGCCAAAACCGTAGTCGGCCAGGATCTGGTCCGGATCGGAGGTAAAGTCGCGATAGGCGAAGAAGAACAACTCGATGATGGCGAAATCGATGCCATCCTCGTCGGTGATCGCCGTCCTGATCGGCTCTGCGGCTGCGTGGCTCGTCATCTTTTCTCCGTGTGAAGCAGGAAATTATGTCAGCACTATTGACGTATTTTCCGCGCGATGGTAATTTTTGGCAAGCTTTTCGGCGGATTGCGAACGAAAAGGCAAACGAAGCCCTTTTTTCCGGAACTTCCTGAGTTTGCCAGACCTTAAATATCCGCCTACGCTTTGAGACAATGGCCGCCCGCGGCGGCCGAGGCGAAACACGCAACGACACAATGATGTGCGGGCTGCCGCCCGCGGGAGGTTATCATGGCATCCGTTCCCTTCGACCAACTGGACGGCTTTATCTGGATGAACGGCGAATTCGTCAAATGGGCCGCCGCCAAGATCCACGTCTTGACCCACGGGCTGCACTACGCCAGCGCGGTATTCGAGGGCGAGCGCGCCTATGGCGGCGAAATTTTCAAGCTGACCGACCACACCGAACGCCTGCATGTGTCGGCGCGCCTGCTTGGCTTCAAGATACCCTACTCGGTCGCCATGATCGACGACGCCTGCCGCACGCTGTTGAAGAAGCAAGGTTTCCAGGACGCCTATGTCCGGCCGATCGCGTGGCGCGGCAGCGAACAAATGGGCGTTTCGGCGCAGAACAGCCGGATCAACTGCGCCATCGCCATCTGGCAGTGGCCGAGTTATTTCGACCCGGCGCAGAAGCTGAAGGGCATCCGCCTCGACATGGCCGAATGGCGCCGCCCCGACCCGCGCACCGCACCGTCGAAATCGAAGGCGGCCGGCCTCTACATGATCTGCACCATGTCCAAGCATGCCGCCGAGGCCAAGGGCTATGCCGACGCCATGATGCTCGACTGGCGTGGCCAGGTGGCGGAAGCGACAGGCGCCAACATCTTCTTCGTCAAGGACGGCAAGATCCATACGCCCAAGCCCGATTGCTTCCTCGACGGCATCACCCGCCGCACGGTCATCGGCCTTGCCAAGGACCGCGGTTTGGAGGTGATCGAGCGCGCCATCATGCCGGAAGAGCTTGAAGGCTTCCAGCAGTGCTTCCTCACCGGGACAGCGGCCGAGGTGACGCCGGTTTCGGAGATCGGCCCGTACCGATTCGAGGTCGGTGAGATCGCCAAGACGCTGATGAATGACTATTCTGCAGCCGTTCAACCCAACCACGCGATTGCTGCAGAATAACGAAAGTCACAGCTTTTTTATCAAGTAGGGGCGGTTTTCGGGCCGCCCCTTTTATTTAAGCGTTTGCGCATTTGACTTTCGTTCAATTCGGCGTCTCATGATGGCGTCGGCCCGGGAGGCTGGCAGCTATGGAGGGATTGGAAATATGGATATGAACACGCTTCTTCCGATCATTATTCAGGTGATTACGGGTATCATCGGTGGTCAGGCGGTGGGCGCGGCTATCAAGACGGCGGCGATGGGTCAGCTTCCCAAAATCCTGGGCGGCGCTGTTGGCGGCGTCGGCGGGGCGGCCATCCTCAGCAGCCTGCTGGGCGGTGGGGCGGTCGATCCGGCAGCAGCCGCCACGGCGGCAGGGGCCGGCAGCGCGTTGAACATTCCCAACATCGTTGGCGGTGCCGGCGGCGGCGCCATCCTGACCGGCATCATCGGTGCGGTCATGAACGCGATGAAGAAATAAGCTTCGACGTTTCAGGCTTTTCAAATGGGCGGCTTCGGCCGCCCATTTCGTTTGCCGTTTGCGGGAGCGGTGGACGCCGTCCGCGTGTGTCTCTACATCAGGGCCTGATTCAACAAGGTTAGAGCTTTCCTGACGCGTTCGAGGGCGCGCGCGGAGCTCCGACAGTGTGAAAGGACAAATATGGGTCAGCTCAACGCCGGCATCGTGCCGGTCACGCCGTTCCAACAGAACTGCACCATCCTCTTCGACATGGACGACAGACAAGGCGTCGTCGTCGATCCGGGCGGCGACATCGACAAGGTGCTGGCGGCGCTCAAGGACAATGCGATCACTGCCGGCGCGATCTGGATCACTCATGGCCATATCGACCATGCCGGCGGGGCCATGGAACTGAAGGAGGCGCTCGATATCGAGATCATCGGCCCGCATGCCGCCGACCGGCCGCTGCTCGCCAATCTCGAGAACCAGGCGAAGCGCTACGGCATCACCGATCCCGTGCGCAACTGTGTCCCCGACCGGTTCCTTGCCGAGGGCGAGACCGTTTCGTTTGGCTCACAGGTGTTTGAGGTATTCCATTGTCCGGGCCACGCACCCGGCCACGTCGTCTACTATAACCGGGCGGCGAAGTTCGCCCATGTCGGCGACGTGCTGTTCCGCGGTTCGGTCGGCCGCACCGACCTGCCGGGCGGCGACCACGCCGCGCTGATCGCCTCGATCAAGGAGAAGCTTTTGCCGTTGGGCGACGACATCGGCTTCATCTGTGGCCATGGTCCCGGCGGCCGTTTTGGTGAGGAGCGGCGGAGCAATCCTTATTTGGTCTAAAGCCGGCCTGGTCTGAAACCGCGAAAAACAAAAAGCGCCACCCACCGGGCAGCGCTTTTGTTCAGGACAGGAAAACTGTCTTAGTTGGCGGTGCAAAAATGCTGTTCGCCGTCATAGCCAGTGAACGTGCCGGTACGCGCGTTGAAGCTCTGGTAGCGGTCCGAGCAGTATTCGTACCAGCCGCGGGTCCACGGCTCCGCATAGCTTTCGGCATAGGCTACTCGCGGCTGCACGTAATAACGGCGCACCGGGGCAGGCCGGTAGTATTCATCATCATAGGCCGGGTCGTAATAGCGGGGCTGCGGGCTGGCGAGGGCACCGCCGATCAAGGCACCGGCCGCAAGACCAAGGACGCCGGCCGCAACGGCGTCGCCGTGGCCGTGGTGGCGGCGGTGATGGCGCCATTCATCGGCACTGGCCGCAGGCAAGGTCGCAAGCGTGGTCGCAACGACCGCGGCGGACAGGATGGCAGTCTTGAAAATTCCGTTCATGTCGGTCTCCTTCGTGCCGGCCCGGGTCGTTTTCGGGGGGATGCGGTCCGGCTTTAACGAAGATTAATATGCGACCGTGGCTGAACGGGGGCTGAACGAAATTTGACCAAGCGGTTCATTTAACTGGGGTTCAAACATGCGGCAAACACCGCAGGCCAGACCGGCCCACGTCCATTCTGTCCGGGGCTGGTTCAGCCGATCGACAGGTTGACGGCTTTCGGACCCTTGCCGCGCTTGTCCGGCTCGGTGTCGAATGTCACTTTCTGCCCATCCTCAAGACCGGGAAGACCCGACGCCTGCACGGCCGAAATATGGACGAAGACATCCTTTGCCCCGTCGTCCGGCGTGATGAAGCCGAAGCCCTTGGCGTGATTGAAGAATTTGACGGTGCCGGTCTGCGGCATGGGAAGCTCCTTTGATCCCACAAGTCCAGTCTCGGGCCGGCAAATGCCCGGACGGAAATTTGTCCTTTATTTTAGTGCCATCGGCAAGAGAAAGTTTTGCGGGTGCCGGCAAGCATCCCGGAACACAAAAGGCGCGACGAAAACCGCCGCGCCTTTATAAAATTCGAGTTCACACCAAAAGCCTTGCAGCATCCTCACACACCCGAAAGGACGCGCGGCACGCCGCCGTTCAGGCGGCGCGGAGATTGACCGCTTTCGGACCCTTACCCATACGGTCGGGCTCGACATCGAAGGTGACCTTCTGACCGTCGACGAGCGTGCGCAGCCCGGAAGCCTCTATCGCCGAGATGTGGACGAATACATCCTTGGCGCCGCCATCGGGCGTAATGAAGCCGAAGCCTTTGGTAGCGTTGAAGAATTTAACGGTGCCGGTCTGGGCCATTGGGGAAACTCCTTCACCCGTGTCAGTCTTGGTGGTTCCGCCCGCCGCCTGGCGCCGTGGGCAAGTCCCGGTGGTTGCTTCGGCAGTCATGCATTGGCGCATGGTAAAACCCCCCGCCGAAAACGGGGCTGTCAGAGATTCACAGTATCGGGGAAAGGTCGTCCAAAACGTTCCGCTCTCCGGGTCGCAAATGCCCGAACACAAAATTTATCGCACGGAAACGTGATGCTTGCAAGATAGAGCCGCGGGCGGCCCAACAGGCGCATCCCGACGCATCGCACCGATAGAACTGGTTCTCCGCGCGGTCATCGGCCAGACGCAACCCAGGCATGGTCCAGCAAGCTGGGCCGGTGCTGTTTGGCTTTGCGCCGGCATACCGCCTTGGTTTGCATGCGCCAGGCTGCAAACGGGGTTGCATTTGGCAGCAGAATGGCGAGATTGACGAAGATCGGCCCGATGCAGGCGCGATTACGCGGGGGCGGGAGTTTTCGAGGGAGGGAATATTCATGCGGCTTCTTGCGGCAATCTTCTCGCGGCAGGGTTTTTCCATCTTGTTCCTGTCGGCAATTCTTGCGGCCTGCACCGTCGTGGTCGACGAGGGGCCAGGGCCGCGCCCGCCACGGCCGGGGCCGCAATTCTGCACCAAGCAATATGACCCGGTCTGCGCCAGGCGCGGCGGCGACCGCCAGACCTTCGCCAATGCCTGCCTTGCCGAACGGGCCGGATACCGCATCATCCGGGACGGCCAGTGCCGCGACGGCGGTGGCGGCGGTGAGGAGCAGACATTCTGCACGCGCGAGTATGCCCCGGTCTGCGCTCGTCGCCATGGCGAGCTGCGCACATTCCCCAACGAATGCGAGGCCCGCGCGGCGGATTATCGGGTCGTCGATGATGGGCCGTGCTAGCGCACCGGCCTCACTGTTCGTCCAGATAGGCACCATCGGCGGGGCCGACGTAGAGCTCGGCGCCGTCCTCGTTAGAGATGCGCAGGCGATCGGGGATCTGCGGCATCATCAGCGTGTGAAGCAGCGTGGCGGCGCCTTGCAGGGCGGCGCGCAGGTTCGGTGCCTCCAGCGACACTCGATCGAGTGTCGCTTCGTCGGCATCGCGCGAGCGGTAGAACTCGATGACGAAGTTCAAGCACGCCTCCAGGCAGATTGTCGTGCGATCGAACCCTAGCCTTTGGACTTGGGTTTCACAGCGGTCTCCGCCTGCTTGACCGCCGAGCCGAAGGGCGAGGCCGGTTTTGCCGCCACCTTGTCCTTCTTGGGCTTGCGTGTCTCGCGATTGCTGCGCTGTTGACCCTTGGCCATTTTCTGATCCCTTATACGTGTTGCGGATTGCTTTCGGCTCAGTTGGCCGGGTTGTCGACCGGTTCGAGATTGTCTTCCGTGGTGACCCGCTCATAGGTCTCCTGATCGCTGCGAATGCGATATTGCGGCGAGCCGTCCTTGACCGGCAGCCGGCTCTTTATCTGGAACAGCTCCGCGGTCTTTTGGGCAAGGCCGGTGCGGCTCTTCATGCGAACAGTCTGGCCGACGGTGAAGATATGCGAGGGCGTGTCCGTGCGCCGCGCACTCTGCTGGAAGCGGATCATGTGGCATTCTCCTGGTCGTGCCGAAGCGCTGCTTCGAGTTCGGCGTGGTCGACGGCGACAAGCCGGCCGGTCGGGCTTTTCACCGTCCTTGCCGGCAGATGGATGAAGGTGGCGACGCGGCGCCAGGCAAGCCACGACATGCCGTCGATCAGTTCCTCGTCGTGGTCGATGTCATAGTCGCCGGCCGGCTGCATGCCATCCAGGCCGCCAAGCACGAAAGGTGCCGCGAAATGCGCGATGGAATGAGTGGTGCGGGCAGACATTCTCGTGCCTTGAAGTTTCTTTCCGGCCTGGCTCCGGAAGCGGAGCCTGCATTGCGGTACCAGGTGTCGGCGATTTGGATCAGTTTGGCGGGCCGAGAACCCTGACGCCGCGAGGGCCCAAGCATGACCCAAAAACGGTTTCATACCATTAGTCCGAAAATGCGGCTTATTCAAGAAGATTCCGGCCTCTTACCCCTACCAACGCAAAATTACTTTTCTATAGTTATTTGCAGAACGATGATACGATCCCGGTGCACCTCAAAAATTGTTTGAAGAACTTCCGGAAAAATTCCTCCGGCATTTGTATTTATTTAGGTATGAAAGGAAGAGAGTCATGAATTCCGCAAGAACACCGGATGTCCCGACAGTTGCAGTCAATCCCGTCGCAAAGCCGATAAAGGTTATGTCGCCACGCCTCACGATAAGAAGCGACGAGGCGGCAAGGCGAAGGCTTGCCGATACCGACGGCACGGTGCGGCGGGCGCGCCAGCTTGCCGAAAGCAACCGCCTGATTTGACGCGCAGCCATGACACTCAATTTTCCCAATCCCAGCCGCTCCTACGACGCGGCGGCCAAGCGCATTCGTTTCGTCGGCCATGACGGCATGTTCGAAGTCCCGTTCTTCGTCGAGGTTGCGGCACTTTCGGCGGCAAACCCGGCCGCAAGCGGAGCCGAGGCCGAATTTCTCAGTGCCTTCGACGCCAAGCGTTCGTCGATCCACGATATTGCGCGCGAAGCCTACTCGCATGGCCGCAGGAACATGTATGTGCTGACGCCGGCCGACTTCCGCTAGTTTGGGGTTTGCTCCATAGTGCCCGTCGTCTGCTCTTGCACGCGCCGCAGCGATGGCCTAGATCGCGGCAGGCGGACAACACGGCAGGTTTCCCATCAACAGAAATCCGAGACAACCGGCAGGCGCACGTTACGGCTCAGGCGGGCAGCCGCCGCTGGGGCTCGACCAGTACGTGCAGCAGGCGCTGCAGCTGCACCAGGCGGGGCGCCGGCAGGAGGCCGAGGCGCTTTACCGTCAGGTGCTGGCGCAAAAGGCTAACCACTCGGCCGCCGCGCATTTCCTCGGGCTTCTGCTGCACCAGACCGGGCGCAGCGCCGAGGGGCTGGCGCTGATCGAACAATCGGTTCGGCTGCAGCCGAACAATCCGGATTTCCTCAACAATCTCGGCACCGTGCTGCGCGACCTCGGGCGGGTCGCGGCCGCAGCCGATCTCTTCCGCAAGGTGGTGGCAACCAGGCCGGACCAACTGGCGGCGCGCGACAATCTCGGCTCGTCGCTGAAGCAGCTCGGCCAATTCGAAGGCGCCGAGGATATTTATCGCGGTACGATCGGTCGCAACCCGTTCCATGTCCGCGCCCGTGTCGGGCTTGCCGAGACGCTGCAGGAAGCGGGCCGGCTGGATGAGGCATTAGCTGTTTTTCGCGAGGCGCTGACGATCCGGCCGAAGGATGCCGATCTTTTGCATGGCCTGGGTGTCGGGCTGATGGAAAAGGGCAGTCTCGACGAGGCTGCGGATCTTTTCAGGCAGGCGCTGGCGGTGGATCCCGGCATGGCAAGGGCCTGGCTAATGCTCACCCAGGTCAAGCGCCAGAAGGAGCGCGACGCCGAGCTTGCCCGGATGGAGGCGGAGCACGCCAAGGCGCCGCAAGGCAGCCTGCCGCGCATGCAGCTTTCCTTCGGCCTCGGCAAGGCCAATGACGACCTCAGGGATTATGGTCGCGCCTTCGACTATTTCGCCGAAGGCAACGCGATCCGCCGCCAGGGCATCGACTACGACGCCGACAAGACGCGCGGCGAGTTCGAGGCGATGAAGGCGGTGTTCGACAAGGCGTTTTTTGAAAAGCACAGGCCGAGCGGGATTACCGACGACACGCCGATCTTCATTGTCGGCATGCCTCGTTCCGGTACCACGCTGGTCGAGCAGATCATCGCCAGCCACCCGCAAGTCTATGGCGCTGGCGAGCTCAGCATATTGAAGACGGCGGTCGGCAAGCAGTTTCCGCTCAGCATGAAGGGCGGCTTTCCCCGGGGCATCGCCGACATGTCCGATAAGGCCTATGCCGAGGCCGGCCAGGCCTATCTCGATATGCTGCACGCCCGCTATCCCGGGTTCCGGCACGTCACCGATAAGATGCCCGGCAATTTCCTGTTGGTCGGTTTCATCCATATGATGCTGCCGAAGGCCACGATCATCCATTGTGCGCGCGATGCGGCGGCGACCTGCCTGTCGATCTACAAGGTGCACTTCCGCGGCGACAGCCACCGCTACGGCTACGATCTCGGCGAACTCGCCGATTTCCACAATCTCTACACCGACATCATGGCGCACTGGCACGCCGTGCTGCCTGATGTCGTGCACGACGTTCGCTACGAGGATTTCGTCGCCGACCAGGAAGGCCAGTCGCGAGCACTGATCGCCCATCTCGGCCTGCCATGGGATGACGCCGTGCTGTCGTTTCACCGGACCGACCGGCCGGTGCGCACGGCGTCCGCCGCGCAAGTGCGGCAGCCGATGTATCAGGGCTCGGTCGATCTGTGGAAGCGCTATGGCGACCGGCTGAAGCCGCTGCTCGACAGGCTGGCTTAGAGCGCCGCTGGGCCTTAAAAGCGCGTCGCGCTCGATCGGCCTCATGCGACGCGCTTTAGATCCTTGTTTTTATGCATGTCGTTATCGCAAAACCGCTGCGCGACATGCATCAAAGCTCCATAAACGGCTGAAAGCCGCCGAAGATCATGCGCTTGCCGTCGAACGGCATCGTCGACCAGTCCGACTTGATGCGTGGGTCGGCCATCACCTTGGCCATCACCGCGTCGCGGCTCTGCCGCGATTCATAGACGACCCACGAGAAGATGACGACCTCGTCGTCCTTGGCCTGCACGGCGCGCGGGAACGAGGTGATCTCGCCATAGGGCACGTCGTCGCCGACGCATTCGACATAGGCAAGCGCCCCGTGCTCCTTCCAGACGGCGCCGGCGGTTTCCGCCAGCTTCTTGTAGGCATCGAGCTTTGCCTTCGGCACGGCAAGTACGAAACCATCGACATAAGACATCTGATTTCCTCCATGCGATTGTTTTCCGCCCTCTTGAGCGGTGATTTCCGGTACATACCTGTGTGGGGATCCTAAGCCGCTTTCACCGGCGCGTTCATTGCCCATTCGACGCCGAACGGATCACGCATATTGCCCCAGCGGTCGCCCCAGAACATCACCTGCAACGGCACGACTTCCTCGCAGCCAGCCTCGATGGCCCGCTTCCACCAGGCGTCGATGTCGTCGCTGCCGAGATGGAGCTGCATGGTGTAGCCCTGAGGCTTCACAACGGCCATTCCATGCTCGGGATAGAAGTCGGAAAGCATCAGCGTCGAACCGTTGATGTGGAGATGGATATGCATGGTACGGCCCTGTTCGTCCGGCGGATAGGCAAAGACCTGCTCGGCACCGAAGGCTTTTTGGTAAAATTCGGAGGCTTTGAAAGCGCCGTCCAGCTGAAGGTAGGGCGTCAATCCGCCAAGCACCTTGGCGGCGGGCTGGGTCTGCGGCTGGTCATTCATGTCATGCTCCTCTTTGCGTCTGATTTGCCTTTGCGAACCACAGGACGAACGGAACGGCGACGATCCTACACGGCCGATGGTTTTTTGGATTCGAAATGGCGCCTGCCGCAACGGCCAACTGCCACCTTTCAACCTTCGATGCGAATCCGCGGGCTGTTTTGCGCGTCGACGACGATTTCCGGCCAGCCGATATCTTTGCGCAACTCGATCGGCAATGAAAGGATGGCGCGTTCGCTGCGATAACGGGCGCGAGCCGCCGAGTAACGCGTCACGGCGTGACCTATGGATGACAGAATAGACATGATGCTTTCTCCTCGATTGGCGCCGGCATCACCGTGTCGGCAACCCAAGGACGTGGCATGCGATCATCATCCGACAGAGCGCCGGAATTTTTTTCCACAATTTTTCAACCGTCGGCCTCGGCAACCTCCCGGAAGAAAGCTTCCGGGTCGTCGACCTCGGTCAGCCGCCGTTTCTCGATCAGCCAGAAGCGGTTGCCAACCGCGCGGATGAAGGAGCGGTCGTGCGAGGCAAGCAGGCAGCTTGCTTGATGTTCCAGCAATTCCGCTTCCAGTGCCTCCTGGCCGTCGATGTCGAGGTGGTTGGTCGGCTCGTCGAGTAAATAGAAGTTGGGATTGGCGAGCCTGAGCGCCAGCATCATCAGCCTCGCCTTCTGTCCGCCCGACAGCACGCTGATCCTGCGCTCCTGCATGTCGATGCTGACGCCGGCGCCCGCGAGCAGCGAGCGGGCGCGCTGCTCGCCAACGTCGAATCCGCGCGAGAGCATCGCCAGCGGCGTGTCGTCGCCGCCGATGCCCGACAATGCCTGGTCGCTATAGCCGAGCACGGTCGACGGCGTCACCTTCAGGCTTTGCGCCGCCGTTTCCGGCTCGACGATGGCGTTCCGGATCAGGCCGATCAGCCGTGATTTGCCGACGCCGTTACGGCCGAGCAGGACGATGCGGTCGCCTTGGCAGATGTGGCGCTTGCCGGTGCTGAACAGAACCGTGCCGTCAGGCGTTCCGACCACCAAATCGTCGAGCGTGATCAGCACTTTGGCATGGCTGCCGCGATTGGTGAGCTTGATCGTGCCCGCCAATCTTTCGCGGTGTGCCGGCGCCGCCGCTTCTTCCAGGCGCTCTGCCCGCTGGTTGAGCTGCTTGGTCTTGACCGTCAAAAGGTCGCTGCCGGAATTGATGCCGATATTGTTGAGTTTGGCCGCTTGCCGGCGCAGCTGCTGCGCCACTTTCATGTCGCGCTGGAATTTGCGCTCGGTCGAAGCGTCGACCTCGTCCAGCGCAAGCCTCGCCCGCGAATAGGGCAGCGAAAAGACCGGCGACTGTTCGGGGCGCAGGAACAGCGTGCGGTTGGTCGTCGCGTCGAGGAACGCCCTGTCGTGGCTGGCGATCACCACGGGCACCTCACGCGGCAGCGCGTTCAGCCAGGTCTCGAGCTGGCTGATCTTGCCGAGGTCGAGATGGTTGGTCGGCTCGTCGAGAAGCAGGACGTCGGGATCGGTGACCCAGACGCGGGCGATCAGCGCCAGCCTTTGCCAGCCGCCGCTCAATGCCCGCATCGGCCGCTCGCGCATCGGCTCGGGTACGTCGAGCGAATCGAGGACCACATCGACGCGCCACAGCTCGCTTTCGGCGTGCTCGGCTGGCAAGGCGTCGGCCACCACCTCATGAAAGCTGCGCCCGGCCAGCGCTGCGGGAATGACCTGCTCGACATAGCCGACGCGCAGGCCGCGCGTGCGGGTGATGTCGCCTGATGTCGGCTCCATCTCGCCGGCCACGCACTTCAGCAAGGTAGATTTGCCGCGGCCGTTGGCGGCGACGATGCCGAGCCGGTCGCCGGTGCCGATGGTGAGGTCGAGATTGGAGAAGAGGGGCGCACTCATGGTGACGCCGAGGGACTTGAGGCTGATCAGGGCCATGTCGATTACTCTGGTCTGTCCGGACTGAATTCCGGTTCAATGCACTTGACGGTGCGCAGGCTGGCCATCAGGCTCGGCGTTGCAGCACCACGAAGGGCGGACCAAAAAAATCGAAGCGGGAGAACCCGGACCGTCTCTGGTCAGCCCTGCAAGCAAGCTCGCAGGGCAGGGACAGGGCCGCGCTGACGGTGGTGGTCGAAAGTCACGCAGCCCTCCTTTCAAGACGTTTGAGTGTGGCAAATGGCTATACCAGGGAAGGGGCCGATGGCAAGTGGCTGCCGATCAGGGGGTACACCCTAATGAGATCTCAAATTGTCTGCATGGCATCGGTCCAACTATCGTTTTTTCGCTGCTTCATCGTCCCTTTCGGTTTTGGCTTATGTCTTTGCTCTAGGTGTAAAATGTTTTACCTTGACTATTTTTTAGTTTTTATCTATTTTTGGCTTAGCAGAAAAGGAAGGATTAAAATTGTGAATGAGAAGATGGCTAGAGAGGCAGCGGTTCGTCTCTTGGAAGAAAAGGGTAATAGGGTAACTGATATATCGAAAGGTCAGGGGGTGCCGAAGTTTTCTCGGATTCTGATGCAGAAAGATACCAGCACGCTGAGCTGCGTGATCAAGACGTCAACCGGAGGCCGCATCTCGTTTACGCGCGACACGGACGGAAGCTACAAGGTTCTGCGCGACGCTGAATACGTGATCCACGTCCGGCCAGCTGTTAACGATCCCACGATGGTCCGAGTTACCATGTTCGACCGCAAAACGGTCGTTCAGGCTTTTGATGCCAACCATGTAGCCTTGGTTGAACACAAGATGGAGCACATACCCTCATGGGTGAATCCTGACGAAGAAAAGGGATGGCGGCTGACTGGATCGGGTTTTGGGAGGAACGCCTTGTGGTCTGAGACCGTGCCTCTTGCTCCAGCGGCAGTCGACAATACCGCTTCAGCAACGCAGGCCAACGTAGCTGATCAACCTTTGAAATTGACCATTGCGCAGGCGAAGCAGGGGCTTGCGGAAAACTTTGGGGTTGCTCCTGACAAGATCGAGATTATCGTGAGGGGATGAAAAGAAGCCTCCTCCGCAAATAGCAATCCCAATAAAGAGCATCGTAGCTGTCCCATGACAAACGATACGCACCAGCCTGACTTACTTGGAGGAGGTATTTTTACCGTTCCCGAAACGGCAGAACTTGTGGAGGCGTCGCAAACATCTGTTCGCATTTGGGTTGGTGGGAAGAAGGGACGCCAGCAGCCCGTCATTGATAACCAGCTTGGGCTGGTCAACGGAAAAGTGGCCGTCAGTTTCACAAATCTTATGGAGCTTCGCTTCGTGGCACGCTTCGCCAAGGCTGGCGTGCGGCTAAACGAAATTCGATCCATCATGCAAGAGGCAAAAGATACCCTAGCCCACCCGCATCCATTCGCTGCGGGAATAGTGTTTCGAACCGACGGGCGCCGCGTGGTCGCGGAGATAGCGCGGAAGCGCGGTATAGAGCTGGTATACGAGGATCTGAAAACAAAAAACTATGAGATGCCTATAATCGTCATGCCTTCCTTGAAGGAGGATGTTGTGTTCGATCCACAAGGCAACATGGTCGCTTGGTATCCGCGAAAGGAGATCGCCCCCAACGTCATCGTGCACCCACGCTTCTCGTTCGGCAGGCCGGTTCTTCAAGACAGTCATATTCCGACTGAGACGTTGGCTGATGCAGTGAGGGCTGAAGGCAGCGTCCGTGCCGTGGCGGATCAGTTCGAGATATCAGAAAGGCATGTCAGGGAGGCCATACGCTTCCAGGCTGACCTGCGGCAGGCAGCTTGAAGGTCGCCTTTGACGAAAATATGCCAGCCGCAATGGTGCGGGTCTTTCAGCTTTTCCACAAAGAGCGCAGCCTAAAACATATAGTGCAAGGCGTCGTGATCGAGAGCGCTAAGGATTACACGCCTAGGCTAGGTGACGGAGACTATCAGCCGAAAAATGATGTGCCTTGGGTGAAGCGTTACGCAGCCTCTGGCGGGACGGTGATCGTATCTGGCGATACCAAAATGGCCACTGTTCCTCACGAAAGGCTCGCCTTAGTTCAAGAGGGTATGATCGTAATCTTCTTTGCTCCGAAGTGGGGTCAATGGCCGTTCTGTCGCAAGGCCGCATTGCTGTTGCATTGGTGGCCAACCATCTTGAAGCACTCGAAAAAAGCCAAGCCAGGGTTCTTCGCCGTGCCCTGCGCTTGGCCAGATGACGGTAAGGGCAAGCTTCGCACAATTTCGACAGGCGAAGCAAAGTTGGTTAAAATACAGCGACAGAGGGCTGAGACCGCCACTAAGAGACAAGCGCGGAAAATGAAGCGCGAAGCTGAAAGCCAGGGAAGGTTGTTCGATGAGAGCCAAGGATAGGCACGAACGCAATCGGCCTTGATGGTGACATAGGCGTAAGCGTTCCTGGACAAACCATCTCGGCCGCGGTGATGGGGGAAGAGACGGAGCTAGCGGCTCAGTCGGAGAGCCTTACCGCCCCGGCCTGCCGGTCTTGCCGGGCCGGCGCTTTTCGCGGCGGGCATCGGCCGGATCTTCGTAGGAGCCGATGCCGGCGCGCTGGCGGACGATTGGCTTCGCGGAATCGTCGCGATCCTTCGCGCCCCCCTCTGCCCTGCCGGGCATCTCCCCCACTTGGGGGGAGATCGGCTGTGGCTTGGCCGGCACTTTTCCCTCGACCGGCTTTTCCGTGCGCCGCACCGTCATCTCGTCGAGCGAGTTCTTCTTGAACAGCGGTTTGGCCGGTTCGCCGGGAATGCCGAAATCGGAGCCGTGCGCCTCCTGCGCCGACTGCTTCTTGAACAGCGAACGGGACACTGCGCCTGACGGCGTCGTCATGTCGGTGCCAGGCCCCATATCGTCCAGCGACGGCTTGGCAAACAGCGGCTTCTTCACCGGTACGGCGCCGTCGGCGCCCATTTCGTCAAGCGCCGGTTTGCGGAAGAGGTTGGGCCGGGCCGCCTCTTCGGCGGCACGTGCCTCGTCGAGTTTGCGGAAACGCTCCTGTTCCTCTGATGTACGATGTTTGGCCACGCCCTTGTTGTGCTTGCCCTTTTCGCGGCCCGAGACCGGGCTTTCCATGTCGGCATATTTGGCCAAAGGATCGTCGGAGATGGACAGTTCCATCTCGCGCAGCCGCTTGATCTCGTCGCGGATGCGGGCCGCCTTCTCGAAATCGAGGTTGGCGGCGGCGTCGCGCATCTGCTTGTCCAGCGCGTCGAGATGGGCTTTCAGATTATTGCCCATCATGGCGCCGGCGCTGTCGGTGAACTGCGAAATGTCGGCGCGGACATGGTCCTTCTCGTAGACCGAGTCCAGAATGTCGGAGATGCGCGATTTGACCGATTCCGGGGTGATGCCGTTGGCCTGGTTCCATTCCATCTGCTTTTCGCGACGGCGATTGGTCTCGGCCATCGCCCGCTCCATCGAGCCGGTGACCTGATCGGCGTAGAGGATGACCTTGCCGTCGACGTTTCTGGCGGCGCGGCCGATGGTCTGGATCAGCGATGTCTCGGAGCGCAGGAACCCTTCCTTGTCGGCATCGAGAATGGCGACGAAGCCGCATTCGGGAATGTCGAGGCCTTCGCGCAGCAGGTTGATGCCGACCAGCACGTCGAAGGCGCCGAGGCGCAGGTCGCGCAGGATCTCGATGCGCTCCAGCGTATCGATATCGGAGTGCATGTAGCGGACGCGAATGCCCTGCTCGTGCAGATACTCGGTCAGGTCCTCGGCCATACGTTTGGTCAGCACGGTGACCAGCGTGCGGTAGCCGGCCTTGGTGGTCTCGCGGATTTCGCCCACCACATCGTCGACCTGCGTCTTGGCTGGGCGCACCTCGACCGGCGGGTCGATCAGGCCGGTCGGGCGGATGACCTGCTCGGCGAAAACACCGCCGGACTGCTCCATCTCCCAGCCGCCGGGTGTTGCCGAAACCGCGACGGACAGCGGGCGCATGGCGTCCCACTCCTCGAAGCGCAGCGGCCGGTTGTCCATGCAGGACGGCAGGCGGAACCCGTACTCGGCCAGCGTCGCCTTGCGGCGAAAGTCGCCGCGATACATGCCGCCGATCTGCGGTACGGTGACGTGGCTTTCGTCGACAAAGACCAACGCATTGTCGGGGATGTATTCGAACAAGGTCGGCGGCGGATCGCCCGGCTGGCGGCCGGTCAGATAGCGCGAGTAATTCTCGATGCCGGCGCAGGAGCCGGTCGCCTCAAGCATCTCCAGGTCGAAGCGGGTGCGCTGCTCCAGCCGCTGCGCCTCCAGCAACCGACCGGCCCGTTCGAGTTCGACCAGCCTATGCTTGAGTTCTTCCTTGATCGACTTGATGGCCTGGTTCAAGGTCGGGCGCGGCGTCACATAGTGCGAATTGGCGTAGATCTTGACGCTCTTCAGCTCGCCGGTCTTTTGGCCCGTCAGCGGATCGAATTCGGTGATCGCCTCGATCTCGTCGCCGAACAACGAGATGCGCCAGGCACGGTCCTCGAGGTGAGCCGGGAAGATCTCGATCGTGTCGCCGCGCACCCGGAACGAGCCGCGGACGAAGTTTATGTCCTGGCGCTTGTATTGCTGGGCGACGAGGTCGGCGAGCAACGCGCGCTGGTCTAGGCGGTCGCCGATCTGCATCTGGAACGTCATCGCCGTATAGGTCTCGACCGAGCCGATACCGTAGATGCAGGAGACCGAGGCGACGATGATGACGTCGTCACGCTCGAGCAGCGAGCGCGTCGCCG
Organism: Mesorhizobium sp. M1399; assembly: GCF_040317735.1. Taxonomy (NCBI): domain Bacteria; kingdom Pseudomonadati; phylum Pseudomonadota; class Alphaproteobacteria; order Hyphomicrobiales; family Phyllobacteriaceae; genus Mesorhizobium; species Mesorhizobium sp. M1399. The sequence goes on along the minus strand of NZ_JAMYKZ010000014.1, from coordinate 98,623 downwards.
AGTGGCGCATGCGATCGATCTGCTCGTTGATCGAGGATTCCTTCTCGATGTAGGTGTCGGTCCGGGGCACATAGGCCTCAGGCTGGTAATAGTCGTAGTAGCTGACAAAATACTCGACGGCGTTTTCCGGGAAGAATTTCTTGAACTCGGAATAGAGCTGCGCGGCAAGCGTCTTGTTGGGCGCCAGGATCAGAGCGGGGCGTTGCGTCTCCTCGATCACCTTAGCCATGGTGAAGGTCTTGCCCGAGCCGGTGACGCCGAGCAGCACCTGGGTGCGGTCGTTGCTGTTGACACCCTCGACCAGATCCTTGATCGCCGTCGGCTGGTCGCCGGCCGGCTCGAAATCCGAGACCATCTTGATGGCGATGCCGCCTTCGGATTTTTCCGGCCGGGCAGGGCGGTGCGGCGTCCACAGCACGCCGTCCTTGTGCAGCGGATTGCCGGATTCGATCAGCGCCGACAACGCCGCGACGGTGGCGGTGACGCCGCCCGAAGCCATGGTCTCGGCCTCTTCCAGTGAGACATCGAGGCCGGCGACAGGATTGAGACCGGCCGCGGTGCGCTCCCGCGCCGAAGCCGCGCCGCCCATCGAGGTGCCGCGTGCCGTACGGCCGGGGGAAGACGAGCGCTCGGGGATCTTTTTCGCCGACTTCGCTAATTTGCCGCCGACTTTGCCGGAAACGCGCCCTTCCTTCTCGGCTTCCTGCTCGATCTGCTCGGCCCAGTCGGCGATCGAGCCGGTTAGCGGCGCGCCGGTGAGCTCGGCCTGCGGCGCTTCGGCAAAGCCGTGCAGTGGCTCCGAGGCATCGAGGAAATCGGTCAGCGGACTGCGCCGCTTGGGCGGCGATGCGCGATCGTCATTCGCCGGCGGCGGCGTTTTCTTGTCGGAGAGTCTGGCCATGGCCCGAATATGGGAGGTATCGGCCAAAATGGAAAGAGCGGAGTGCCAAGGGGCGCGAGGCACAATCCAGCTGCTGACAGAAGGGTGTCAGGAGCACCGTCCAAGTTTCCCGCTCAATTAAACCAAAGCGCAAATGTCAGAAACCCGGCGCCGCCGAATTGGCGCTGGATCTGGTTGAACTCCTCGCTGGTGAGAATCTTGCCGCGTTCGAGATAGGGCGCGATGGCCGGGCCGGTGATCGACAGCACCAGGTCGAAGGGCTTCGGCTCGTCGAAGAAGCGCTTCATGTTGATGCCTTTGTCGGCGATGCGGAAATGCGGCAGCAAGGTGCGGCCTTCCAGAAGATCCTCGGCCATGGCCAGCGCGGCGAGCCAGGCCTGCACCTGCTGCTCGCCGACGTCGAGGCCGGTGAGCGGGCTGGCGCCTTTTTGCTGCGGCCCGGGCAGCCATTCACGGTCATTGTCGGTTTCGGCGCGGATGGCTTTCCAGTCCTCGCGCGACAGCCGGATCATTTCCATGAGATGGCGGCGCGCCGCTTGCCGGCGCTCCGGCTCGACCACTTGCCAGTTGACGAGATGGACCAGGGAGATGAAGTCGGCGAGCCGCCATTCGGACGACAGGATGCCGCCATTCATGCCACCGTCCGGCGGCACGAGCGTGTCCTGCAGCGGCAGTTTTGCGCGCGGGAACAGCATGTGGAAGGAGCCGTCGAAGGTGTTGCTGAAGTCATGCGCCAGCCAGAAATCGGCCTGCGCCATCAGGAACTCGGCATAGCCCTGCAACCAGTAACCGTCGGCGCGGTCGAAGCGGAAGGTGAGGGCGGGTGCGGCCGCGTCTGGCGCACCGCCGCCGCGTGACAGGGACGCCATGATCGCGGCGGCACTTTCGTCCGGCGCGATCTGGCCGTCCTCGTTGAGATCGATGCCGAGACGGGTCAGGTCGATGACCATGCCGATATCCGCGTCGGCGGGTACCGAGCCCAGCGTGGCTGCGGATTTCTCCAACCGGTCGCGGAAGGCGACGAGAATGGCGCGGAATTGTTCGTAGGTCAGCGGCTCGGGATCGGCATTGTCCGGCACCGGCAGCCGCATCAGCGGCAGCATGAACGATTGCGGGCTTTCGAAACCGTGGCGGTACAGACCGCCGGCCAGGATCTCCAGCGCGGTGAAGAATTCACCGGCGCCGGTGGCATAGGCCGATGCAGGATCGCCGGGCGCGGCGGCTTCCAGCGCGGCTAGCGCGCTGTCGCGCTCGGCCACGGTTTTTGCCTCGAACAGGGCCGCCGGTTCGGGAGCTGCGGTGCTGGCCGCGGACAGCGGCAGGAGAAGAACGATGGCGCATGCCACCAGCCTGGAAAAACGCGTCATCGTGATCGCCCCTTCGTCGCTCCGCAGTGGATCATACACGCATTTGGTTCGCGCGCCTGTAGCCCTGTGGTTCACCGATAACAGTCGAAGCTTCAATCAATCCGGCGGACGGTCTACACAGAGCAAACGATTGGGCGTCGCGTGTCGAATTATCCGCTTTCCTACAAACTGTCCTGGCTTCCCCGTTTCCTCCGGCCTTCGCTCGGCGGCGCGGCTCGCGGCTTCGCTCCGATGGCGGCAACCCTGCTCGAACCGGCGCCGGTGCGGACGGTACGGCTGGCTTTCGTCGGCGACATCTCGGCGGTGGCCAATCGCAGCGCGCCGGAATGCGATCCGGCGATCGCGGCGCTGCTCGCCTCGGCCGATCTGGTAGTCGGCAATTGCGAAAGCCCGGTGGTGGAACGGCCGAGCGCTGTTTGGGGCACAAGGCTTGGCACGCACCATGCGATGAGCGAGCGGTTTCTTGCTGAGGCGCTGGCCGCCGCCGGCATTTCGCCGGAAAGACTGGTGCTGTCGCTGGCCAACAACCATGTGCTCGACCAGGGCATTGCCGGCTTCGACGAGACCGTTGCCGCGCTGGCGCGGCTCGGCATCCGCACGATCGGTGCTGGGGCTCCAGTCGAGCGGTTTGCAGTCGGGGAACTGACCATCGGCCTTGCCGCCTTTACCTTGTGGCGCAATGCCGACGCGGTCCAGTTCGCGGGCCGTGTCTCGATGGCAAGCGATCCGGGACAATGGCCACGCGATACAGTTGAGAGTGTCGACCTCCTCTGCGCGGTACCGCATTGGGATTGGGAGTTCCGGCATTTTCCACGTGCGAAGACGCGGGCACTGGCGCGGCTTCTGGCCGAACATGGCGTCGGCCTGGTCGCCGGACATCATGCCCATGTCGTGCAGCCGATCGAGCGGCTCGGCAAGACGCTCGTCGCCTATGGGCTCGGCGATTTCTTCGGCACCGCCTTCGCGCGCCAGCCATGGCCGAGCCGTATCGGCGCCATTCTCGTCGTCGACATCAGCGCCGATCCCGGCACGCGCGGGGCCATCGCCGCCTACCGGCTGCATGCCTTCATGCGGCTGCGCACCGGCGATCATGAGCGGCTGGTGCCGGTTGAAGCGCTGGCGGGAAAATCGAGGCAAAGGGTTCTGGCCCGCCTTGATGCGATCTTCGCCGCGCGCTGACGGCTGCGCTGACGCGGTCCACAAAACCGGCTATCATGCGCTACGCGGGCAGGCTTGTGGCGGCGGGTGGGCGATGGAAACAGCGGATTTCATGCCGAGCGAAGCGGTGATCGCCGGCATCAGGAAGAACATCGAGGCCTACGAGGCCGAAAGAGCTTCGGCCCATCGCCAGACGCGCTGGCGGGTGCCGATGTTCATCGGACTGCTGCTGGTGTTCGTGGCGCTTGTGGCCTGGCTTTTCAACGGGGTTGCCGACCCGAACGAGCAGTGGTTCTCGACCCCGCATGTGTTCCTCTATATCGGCGGCTTCCTGGCGGCGATCCTGCTCTATTTCCAGGCGATCAAGCCGGCGGGCAAATTGCAGCAGTCGTTCCGCAGCACGCTGCTGCCGATCGTCTTCGGCTTCATCGAGGACATGCGGTACCGGCACAATATCAAGCCGAATTCGTTCGACCGGCTGCCGCGCGAGACGGTTGGCCCGTTCAACCGGCAGTCTTTCGACGATGTTTTTTCCGGCCGCTATGAAGGGTTTCCGTTCGAGCTTTACGAAGCAGATCTCCGGGAAGGGACGGGCAAGAGCACGACGGCAGTGTTCAAGGGCGTCATCGTCGCCTTCGAGACGATCGTGCCGTTCCCCGGCACATTGGTCGCCGCGCGCCGGACCAACAAGGTCGTCGGCTTCTTCCGCGGCATCTTCGGCAGCAAGATGCAGGAATTGTCCAGCGGCGTGCCGGAGCTCGATGCCGCCTACGAGTTCCGCACCGACAATATCGAGGCGGCGCGGCCGCTGGTGACCGGCCGGCTGGCGCAGGCGCTGCAATGGCTCGGCGAAACCCGGCCGAACGATCCGGCACGCGTTGCGCTCAGCGGCAGTGACGGTTTCCTGCTGCTGCCGCAGGAAAGGAATTTCTTCGAGCTGCCGGATATCTCCACGCGTCTCGACTACACCAAACACGTCGCGCCGATGATCGCCGACATGGGCGCGATCCTGGCGACCGCGGCACTGGTACGAAAGATCGGCGTGAAGGATGTAGAAGCCGGTTGAACTGGAATTCAGCCGTCAACAATCGAAGCCATAGTTCTGGCGATAATAGTCGGCGTCATCCTTCGACATCTTTTTGAAGAGAACGCAGACAGTGAAACTTCCCACCCGGCGGCCGTTCTTCATATAGCCCCAGTCGGAAATATCGTCCCGGCTGAATTCGATCTCCTGGCCTGCCACGACGTTGTGAACGGTCTGCGGCTCGTTGTCCAAGGTTCCCGCAAATCCGGCCGCCGTACGGTGGAAGGGAATGACCCAGAAATGTTCAGTGGCGTCCCCATCCCTGACCATGACTTTCAATTGGAAGTCGGCCGTTCCGGATGGCGGCGCGTCGGCCAATGCCAGGAAGTCGTCGAGACCGGCACGCGCCTGCTCGATAGCGGCCGCCATCTCCGGATCGTCGCCAGCTACGCTGACGACCTTGTCGTCGCCTTGACCAGGAGTCTGCGCGCCGGCTGATGATGCCGGAGCAAACGCGAGCAACATGGCAAGTGCGGTACGGGCTGCAAGCTTCATGGTGAGACTGCTTTCGACATTTCCGCCAGACAAACCGGATCATCATTCGCCGAACGTCTGATTGGCAACTGGTTTTTGTCTCCATCCGGCGCTATTCCTGGGACAGTGGGGTGGGGCTATGATCGAGGAACGCAAGGGGTTTCGCCTGTCGCGGCGGTTGCTGCTGGGTGCGGCGGTGGTCGGCGGCGCGATGGTCTGGGGCGGCACGACCGTGGCGCGGCTGGCGCGCGGCCCGTCGGCGCAGAAGAATTCCGGCCGCATTGCCGACATTGACGGCATCGACCTGGCGCTGAAGCCGCTGGAGAACGCGCCAGCCTACGATCCGGCGCTGCCATGGCTGACCAAGGGCGGCGACATCAACGATGCCAGCGGCCTGTCGATGACGCCGGTCTACGGCGTTATCGAAGTCAGCGAGGAAGACCACATTGCGAGCGCGTTGGCCTTTGCCCGCACCAATGGCCTGAAGGTCTCGGTCGCGGCGGTGCGCCATTCGATGGGCGGCCACGCTTTCGACGATAATGCGCTGGTCCTCGACATGCGCAAATTCAACAAGGTCAGCGTCGATGCGGCGGCGAAGACGATGACCTTGCAGCCGGGCGCGCGCTGGCACGACATCCAGGACCTTTTGCACCCGCGCTTCGCGGTGAAGGCGATGCAGTCGACCGACATCTTTTCGGTCGGCGGCTCGCTGTCGGTCAATGCGCATGGCATGGACCATCAGGCCGGCTCGGTCGCCGGCTCGATCCGTTCGATGCGGGTGATGCTGGCCGACGGCTCGGTGACGACCTGCTCACCGGCCGAAAACACCGAGCTGTTCCGCCACGTCGTCGGCGGCTACGGCCTGTTCGGCGTGGTGCTGGAGGCGACACTCGACATCGTCGACAACGCCGTCTACCGCACCTCGCGCGAGATCATCAAATCGGACGATTTCCCGACGTTCTTCGCCGAGGCGCTGGAGCCAAACAGGGCGATTGGTCTGTTTTATGGGCATCTGTCGACTGCGCCGGGCAATTTCCTCGAGGATATGATCGTCTATCGCTATGACAAGGTCGCCGACCAGCCGCCGGCCGACCAGCCGGCAATCGGTGAACCGGGCTCGGTTGGGCTCAAGCGGGTGATCATCAACCTGGCGAAATGGGGCAGCCTGTTCCAGGAGCTGAAATGGTTCACCGAAAAGACGCTGGAGCCGCAATTCGAGAGCTGCACGGTGGCGCGGACGACGGCAATGGCCGAGGGCGAGGCCTGCCTGGTCACGCGCAACAACCCGATGCACGATTCAGTGCCCTATCTGTTCAACGACCTGCTCGACGAGACCGACATACTGCACGAATATTTCATCCCGCGGGCGGCCTATAACCCGTTCATCGCGGAAGCGCGCGAGATCCTGCGCAACCAGAGCCTGCCGGTGCTCAACGCGTCGGTACGCATCGTCCACAAGGAGGATGTGGCGCTGAATTATGCGCCGGAGCCGGCCTATTCGCTGGTGCTCTACATCAATCAGCCGACCGACGCCGACGGCAATGCCAGGATGCGGGCACTGACAAGGGCGCTAATCGACGTGACGATCAAGCATGGCGGGCGTTTTTTCCTGCCCTACCAACTCCACTACACGGGCAAGGAGCTGCTTGCCTCCTATCCGGAACTGCCGTCCTTCCTGGCGAAGAAGCGGCAATACGATCCGGGGGAGCTGTTTTCCTCGACTTTTTACCGCGCCATCAAGGCACTGATCGGCACGGCCTGAAGTGCCGGTTACAGACCGTCAGGCAGCTTCGCCGCCAGCCAGTTCGCCGAGCGCCTGGCGATGCCGATCGTTGCCGATGCGGCGCGGCCGAGATCGGTCTTGACCACGGCGTACCCGGTCTTCGTGCGGTAGAGCAGGGCGCTGCCGCCATCGACCGCCGCTTCGTAGGCGACCGGCCGGACGGCTTCTGTTTCCGTCGCCGTCGCCTGCGTTCCGACCGCTGCACTGGGCCGATGGCTCAGTTCTGCTGGCAGCGGGTCTGTCGCGGCCGTGCTGGCCGTCGTCAATTCGGGCTCCGAAGTGGTCGCCGCGAGCTGCGATGACGAAGACGAGTTCTGTGTCCGGCAGATGCCCGAGACCAGCGGATAATCGAAATTGCGCTCGCGCAGCATCTGGCTTTTCATTGCCGCTTCGCATTCAGCGATGGTCGACCACTTGGCGGGCGTCTCGCCGATATATTCGCAAAGCCTGGCGTCGCAGTCGCAGCCGACGATGGTCATGGCGACAAGGGCGGTCTTGATCACGGTCTTGTCCCTCCGAATTGCCCGGCGCATGTGCGCAAGATCAAAGTGCTACGGCATCATCAATCGTTGCGGAACAAGGCGGGATTTGGCCGCGATTGTGGAATGAGCGTGGCGGAGCGTCACGCAGCGTCTTGCCGAGGCCGGCTGTGACTGAAAGGCCTCAGTAATCGTAGACGTGTTCGAGCCTGGCGCCTGCCGTCATCAGCGCCGGCAGCACGATGTGCAGCTTGCGCACGGCGACGGTCAGGCCGGTGCGGCGCGTCGAAGGTTCCGCCGGAAGCGGGTAGCTGAACAAGGTGCGTGCGCCTTGGGGAACATTGATCTCGTCATTGGAAAGCACGGTGACCATGATCTCGTCATTGCCGCCGATCTCGACGAAGGAGACGCCCTTGCCGATCAGGCGCGGGATCATGTCGGTGAACACCTGATAGCGCCTGGTGACGAAGACCGTGCCGTCGGCGCCGAGATCGCGCTCCAGCAAGGTGTCGGGCTCGTTGCGGGTCACCTCGCTGACCGGACCCTTGGCCCAGACGTGGATGTCGAGCAAGGCCGGGTCGGTGGTGGCGGCGAGCGCCGACTTGATCAGATCGGCGTAACCCTGCTTGATGGTGTAGGCGAGGCCGAAGGCGAGCTTGCGTTCGCTGGTGCGGACGGCGCTGTCGTCCGCTGCCGGCTGGACGGCAAACAGGCCGGCACGCTTTTCGGCATAGGGAAACTGGTACCACGGCACCTGGTCGAGAAAACCAGCATAGTCGGCCGCTACCTTGGCCTGGTAGATGTCGACGGCGGTGCGCTTGCCGGCCGTCGCTTCGGTAATGCGGCCGACCGTATTTTCATAGGCCCACTGGATTGCGTGCTCGATCGTGTGGCTGGTGCCGATGATCACCAGCATCTGGTGGTTGTTGAGGTTGAACTTGTAGGCGGAGCTGGCGCGGACGACCATCGCATAGTCCTGCCAGAAGCGGCCGATATAGGAGAGATAGGGAAAACCACTCGGCTGGTTCTTGTCGATGAAGCCGGCATATTCGCGGGCGGCGTAGACGATGGCCCATTCCGGATAGGTGAGAAAGGTCGATTCCTCCGGCCGCTGGTAGCCGGGGATCTCGGCACGGACCTTGTCGGCCAGCGCCTTTGGCGGGGCACCCTCGGCGATCCCCGGCAATGGTGTTGTGTCCAGCGACGGCGTCGTGAGAAAGCCGTAGGCCAGCCCGGCGATCGGGATCAACACGACAATGACGACGAGCCAGAGGATCGCCTTGATGATGCGCTTCAGCCAGCGGAACAGGAACATGGCCGCTCAGGCCGTGGCGAAATGGTCGTACACGCGTTTCGACAGCCAGAACCCGACATAGACGGCGAAGCCGCCGATGACGATGTGCGGCAGGTTGGCGAAGAAGCGGGCCGGGAATTCGATGTCGTTCAAGGAGCGGAAGCCGTTGATGAAAATGCCGCCATCGAGGCAGCCGGAACCGGTGACCAGGCCGAGCACGCCGTCGAACAGATAGACCGATCCGAACAGCTTGAAATAGAACACCGCCTGGCGGTGCGAGATGAAGGCGGCGGCCAGCGCCCAGACGCCGGAGAAGGCGTGCAGCAAATCGTCATACCATTGCAGCGAGAACAGGCCGAACAGATTGCCGCCGGCATCGTTGAAGGCCGGCACATAGCCGATGGCAACAACACCGAAGAACAGGAAAGCATAGGCAACAGCAAGCTTCTGGATGAGCGTCATGAAGTATCCCCCTGCCGTCAGCCTTCTCAAACGGCCCCGACGGCTAATGGATAGTAGCTGATTTTGGCGCAGGGTGAAGCGTCGCCGGCAAAATCGTCAGGCGGAGCCACAAAGACAGTCGGCGCCGGGATTTCTCCCAGCGCCTCCCTGTCAGATCAGGACACGGTCGTGGCAGCAACTCCCGAAAGATGTCGCGCCATGCCGGCCTTGATTTTGACGGTCCTGCCAGTCGCCACCCGAGGGCAGCGTCCGTTCCGGACCACGCCGGTGTCTACTCTTGCGAGCTTTGCCCAGCGCGCCATCGAAGGTTTTTGCCGTCCTTCATGGCAGCATCGGTCCGCCGTTGGCGTTCGCACGCTTTCCGCGGCCCCGTAGGTCTCGGCTTCCATCCCTCCAACAAGCAAGCCTGTTCTCGTTCAGGGCCGTACGGGCCTCAGGAAATCCGCCGTTCCGCTTTGCCTTTCGGCGTGGCGATCGGTAGCCGCCTGAGATGGGTTTAATGTACGCCGGATAAGCGTTTGGCGAAACTGCCGCGCGCCTGTGGATAGCGGGATTATCGGGGACTAAGGCGCGTATTCGCAGAGGGGTTCGTGGGCAGTTGATCGGCGGTGCCCGCGTGCCAGGCCGTCAATGCAGGGTGTCAGCCATGTGCCTGAGCTTATCGGGGTTGCGCACGACATAGATGGCGAGGACGCGGCCATCCTCAATCTCCAGCGCAGTCGTTTGGAGAATGTCGCCTCGCTCGATGGTGATGAACCCCGGCAGGCCGTTGATAAAGCCATAGCGCAGCAGGCGAGATCGGCTCACCGCATAGACAGACGCGAACGTCGCGTACTGGCGCATGACATCATCGAGCCCAATGGCCGGCGCCTTTCGCGCCGGTGCCTTGCCGCCACCATCGGCGTAGAGCGTGACGTCCGCCGCGAGCAGTGCGCGCAGGCTGTCCAACTTGCCGTCCCGGGACGCGGCGAAGAAGGCTTCGGCGATCTCCAGGCCCTGTTCCCGCGGCACGGGATAGCGAGGGCGGTCGGCGCGGACGTGGGCTCTCGCCCGGCTGGCGAGCTGGCGACAGGTGGCGGGCTCGCGGCCGATCGTGGCCGCGACCTCGGCGAAGTCGAGGCCGAACACGTCATGAAGCAGGAAGGCAGCGCGCTCCAGCGGCGACAGGCGCTCCAGCGCCATCAGCAAGGGCAAGGTTACGTCATCGGTCTCGTCCTCAGCCGATTCCATAACCGGCTCAGGCAGCCACGGGCCGACATAGGTCTCGCGCCGACGCCGCACCGACTTGAGCCGGTCCAGGCACAAACGCGTGACGACCCGGCGCAGAAAAGCTTCCGGTTCGCGCACCGCGTTTCGGTCGACATCGAGCCAGCGCAAGAAAGCGTCCTGGAGAACGTCCTCCGCGTCCGCGATCGAGCCCAGCATTCGATATGCAACGCGGACAAGGGTCGGACTTAGGGGATCGAAGACGACAGCGGCGTCCTGGCCCGATGCGGGTGCCATCAGGCGGCCTGCCGTTCCTCAGCCGCGTGGACGGAACGAAAGCCGATCCTGATCCGGTTCCAGGCGTTGACTTGCGCGATCAGCAAGGTGAGCCTCACCTGCTCGTCCTCGGTAAAATCCTGGCGCAGCGCCTGGTAGGCATCCTCAGGCGCACGGGTCTCCGACACCAGCGTCAGCGCCTCGGTCCAGCCCAGCGCGGCTCGCTCGCGGTCGGAATATAGCGCGGACTCGCGCCAGGCGCTGAGAAGATGGAGCCGGTCCTCGGTCTCTCCGTACTTGCGGGCATCTTCAACGTGATGGTGGATGCAGAACGCGCATCCGTTGATCTGTGATGCCCGCGTCATGACAAGTTCCCTCAACAAGGGCTCGAGACCGCTGGTCTGAATTGTTTTCCCCAGCTCGATCCACGGCCGCATTGCCGCGGGGCTGGCGGTAAAGGGGTTTAGCCTGGGTGCCATCGTGATCTCCTTTCAAGGGTTTCCGGAGACATGACGAGTTGGATTTGCCGAATGTGACATGAGCTGGACTCTTTTTCAGCCAAGTCTCAGCCGAAATCGCTTTTCATGCTCGATCGCATTGTCGGACATTCGTCCCTTGCCCCGCGGCTCGGCGCCGGCTTCAATGCCGGCAAATGATTGGAAGGCGTGTTCGATGGCCTTAGGGAGGCAGGCTTGAAGGTCGCGGTGGTTCTCAATCCGATCGCCGGCGGCGGCAGGCTCAAGCGGCATTGGCCCGAAGTTGCGGATTCGCTGAAAAGACATTTCGGCGATTTCGAGCTGCGTGAAACGCAGGCCGAGGGGGATGCCGAACGGCTGGCGCTCGACCTTGCCGCCATCGGCTTCGAGCTGGTGATCGCGGCCGGCGGCGACGGCACCGCCAGCGAGGTCGCCGACGGGCTGCTGAAGGCTTTCCGGGAAAGCGGCCGGACGGCCGAACTCGGGCTGCTGCCTTGCGGCACCGGCATCGACTTCGCCCGCGGGCTCGGCCTGTCGGACAATGTCGACCTGACACTGAAGCGGATTGCCGAGGCCAAGGGGCGCAAGGTCGACGCCGGGTGCATCAGCTATGTCGACGACCATGGCGCGCTGGCCAGCCGCCATTTCATCAACATCGCCAGCCTCGGGCTTTCCGGCGCCACCGACCGCGCGGTCAATGCCGACAAGCGCAAGGGCAAGGTTTCGGCCAAGGCGTTGTTCTATTGGCGCACGGTCTGGGAGTTCCTCCGCTACCGCTTCCAGGAGGTTGCGATCACTGTCGACGACGGTGCCCCGGTCGAGGCGCGCATGGCGCTGGTGGCGGTGGCAAACGGAAAATTCTTTGGCGGCGGCATGATGATCGCGCCCGACGCCGAGCTTAACGACGGCGAGTTCGACATCATTATCCTGCGCGCCGCCGGCAAGCTGAAGCTGATCTGGGACATCCGCCTGCTCTATGGCGGGCGGCACCGCAACCATCCGGCGATCACCATCCTGCGCGGCAAGAAAGTGGTTGTCGAGCCGCTCGGCGATGTGCAAAAGAACGCCGCGCTGATCGACATAGACGGCGAATCGCCGGGTCGCATACCGGCGACCTTCGAGATCCTGCCCGGCGCATTGACGCTGAGATATTGAAGCAAGCCGTTGAGGGATTGATTCAAGTTGTTTCGGCGGTGATTCCGATCCTAGGTCCAACACGTTGAAATCGCGTGACATTGTTGGTAGGTCCCGCTGGACAACTCACGGCATCAACGGTGTCTGCATCATCTGCAAATGCAGGTCCTTGCCGGTCCAGGGATGCGCCTCGCAGACGGCCTCATCGAGCTCGACGCCGAGGCCCGGCTCCTTAGACGGGATGACGTTGCCGTCCTGCCATTCGATCTTCTTCTTGAGCAGCTTCTCGTGAAAACCGTCCCACTGCTTCAGTGATTCCAGAATGAGGAAGTTGGGCAGCGTCACCGCAAGCTGGATGTTGGCGGCGCCGACGATCGGCCCGCAATAGCAATGCGGCGCGACCTGGATGTGATAGGCCTCGGCCATGGCGGCGATCTTCTTGGTTTCGAGAATGCCGCCGGAGCGGCCAAGGTCGGGTTGAAGAATGGTCGCGGCACGGTTCTCGATGACCCGGGCAAATTCGAACTTGGTCGTCAGTCTTTCCCCTGTCGCGATCGGGATCGAAGTGCCGCGCGCCACTTGAGCCATGACCTCGGGCATGTCGGGCGGCACCGGCTCCTCGAACCACAGCGGATCATAGGGCTCGATGGCGCGGGCGAGGCGCAATGCACCCGAAGCGGTGAACTGGCCGTGCGTGCCGAACAGGATGTCGGCTCTGGTGCCGACCGCCTCGCGGATCGCCTTGACCATGCGGGCGGAGAGGTCGATGTCGACGAGGCGCGGCTGGTGCCCGTCGAAGGCGGTGTAGGGGCCGGCCGGATCGAGCTTGACCGCATTGAAACCCTGCTCGACATATTCGAGCGCGCAGGCGGCGGCCAGATCAGGATCGTTGTAGACGTTCTTGCCGCGCGCATCCTCGGAGTGGACGCTGCCGGTGTGCGGATAAAGGTAGGTATAGGAACGCAGCGTTTCGTGCACCTGGCCGCCAAGCAGCTTGTAGACCGGCTTGCCGGCCTCCTTGCCGATAATGTCCCAGCAGGCGATTTCGAGCGCCGAGAAACAGCCCATGCCCGACACGTCGGGGCGCTGGGTGAAGCCGGACGAATAGGCGCGGCGGAAGAAGGTCTCGACGTCGTGCGGATCGCGGCCGACGAGATAGCGCTCTGCCATGTCCTCGACCATTTTTGCGGTGACATGGGCCGAGAAGGTGGCGTTGTAGGCCTCGCCATAGCCGACGACGCCGCCATCGGTGGTAAGCTTGACGAAGATGAAATATTTGCCGCCGATGCCGGGTGGCGGATTGCCGACCACCCAGGTCTTGACGTCGGTGATCTTCATTTTTGATCCTCCAGAACCAGTTCGGCGCCCTTCCATCCGGTCATGATCGCGGCGGCGTTCGTGTTGCCGGTGATGTTGTCCGGAAAGATCGAGGCGTCGATGACGCGCAACGCCTGGATGCCGTGCACCCTGAGGCGCGGATCGACGACGGCGCGCGCCGCGTCCGGCCCCATGCGGCAGGTCGAGACCGGGTGATAGACGGTACCCGAGCGCTTTCTGAAATCCTGAATGAGGTCCGCATCGGAGGTGATCGACAGACCCGGCAAAACCTCTTCCTCGATGATCTCCGCCATCGCCGGCATCGAAGCGACCTTCCGGACGAATTTCACCGCCGCCAGCATTTCGGCGACATCCGCCTCGGTCGAAAAGGCGTTGGCAACGATCTTTGGGTAATCGCGCGGATTGGCGGAACGGATCATGATTTCGCCGCGGCTCGACGGACGGCAGTTGGAGAGCCCGATGGAAAAGCCCGGCCATGGATCGGGCGTCAGGATCGGCCGTTCGCCACTCTTCGGAATGACCGTCGAAAACGCCTGGAAATAGAGCTGCATGTTGGGCCGTGCCGCGGCCGGGTCGGTGCGGAAGAAGCCGCCGGCATTGTTCATCGACAGCGACAGCGGACCCGACCGCAGGAGGACATATTGCATGCCGACCAGGAGCTTGCCCCACCACGGACGCAGGATCTGGTTGAGCGTCGGCTGCCTGCCCTTGAAGGTGTAGTTGATGCCGACATGGTCCTGCAGGTTTGCCCCGACATTCTCGTTGGCGCAAATGACGGGAATGCCGAGCGCACCAAGCAACGCCGATGGGCCGATGCCTGAAAGCTGCAGCAATTGGGGCGAATTGACCGAACCGCCCGACAGGATGATCTCGCGGCCGGCGCGGGCGGTTTTCGTCTCTCCATTTTGGAGATACTCGACACCGACGGCGCGCTTGCCCTCGAACAGGATTTTTGTCGCCAGCGCGTTGATCTCGACGCGGACATTCTTGCGCTTCATCGCCGGGCGCAGGAAGGCGCGCGCCGCCGACATGCGGCGGCCGTTCCTGGTGGTGATTTGATAGACGCCGACGCCTTCTTGCGTGGCGCCGTTGAAATCCGGGTTGAGCGGCAGGCCGGCTTGGTTGGCGGCCGCGAGATAGCGCTTGGTGAGCGGATGGACAGAGGTCGAGCAGTCGGTGATATGCAGCGGCCCTCCGACGCCGCGCCATTGATCGGCGCCGGCCTGGTTGTCCTCCAGCGCCTTGAAAGCGGGCAGCAGGTCGTCGAAGCCCCAGCCGGGGTTGCCGGCATCCCGCCAGGCGTCGAAATCCTCGCGCGCGCCCCTGATCCAGACCATGGCGTTGATTGAACTCGAGCCGCCGAGCAGCTTGCCGCGCGGCCAGTGGTCGACATTGCCGGCAAGCCCGGGGTCAGGCTCGGCCTTGTAGTTCCAGTTGACCGCCGAGTCGAAGAAGGTCTTGCCGTAGCCGAGCGGCATCTGGACGTAGAAGCGGCGGTCGCTGCCGCCGGCCTCGAGCACCAGCACCGAGAAGCGGCCGGAAGCCGACAATCTTTCGGCCAGGACCGAGCCGGCCGAACCGGAGCCGACGATGATGAAGTCATAGGTTTGCATGGTGGCTGCGGCTGGCTCCGGAATTTGGCTCTAACCTAGGCTTCGGCGCGACGCGGCGTCGCCGCGTCTTCCGGCATCCGATGTGAAAAAAGCGACTGGCAACTTCGTTTGAATTTCGACTTTCAGCGCCAAGAAGATTGATGAAGACCTAACTTGCCCACGCATCGAGTTGATTGAGGACAGCAATCGCTGGATAGGATTTTCGGTTGGGATAAGCATGCCTATAATAGGCATTCCAATAGCTTGTGGCCCTGGTGCGCATCGTACGCATTATGTTTCGGTTCTGTCGGACAAAACTGGCATAGGCTGATGCGTCCAGATCAGGTACTGCCGCGTAGATATCTTCGGCGATTTCGACGACATATTCGCCCAACAGCAGAACGACGAAGGCGATGCTCCAACTTTCGTTCAGCGAAAGGATCACCCTGGCTGATTTCTGCCGCAAAAAGCCATCTGTCGATCGTGTCAGCAGGCAATGCGACGGAAACGAAAAGCCAAGGTGATGCTCTCGCACGCTTGGCAGAAAATGTAACCGATAAGGAATATAGATGCCCGCTCCATCAGAAATGAGATGCCGGGACGTCGTTCGGTAAGTGTCGTCGACAAAGGGCGTCAGCTCCTCCTCTGCCATGGTGGTCAACATGCTGAATGGGAAAGCCCGCTTCGCAACGCCTGAGAACGGCTTGCGTCGTGTGAACCAATCCACGTCGTTCCCCTGACCAAGAGTTGAAACATCTGTATATCGGGATTACGTCGGCTGCGCGATGGCACTGCGACCGCGTCCACCCATTGCCGAATTTCAAGCCCCGCCATCTGAACTCAGGACGTTGGCCACGCCTTCGCCTGTGCTTTGTCGGCAAGCCCGTCCGAGCATCACAGGCGATGATCGGCAATCTGCTTGAATTCATAGCGCATGATCGGGCGCACCGGCGTCCTGCGGGCGACGACCTTGAACCCGGCGCGCGCGAAGGTGGAGGCATATCCGCTGCCGGAAGCGCTCGGCGATACGTCGGCGTCGAAAGGATAGGCTTCGAGTGCGGGAGCTTTTGCGCGCCTTGCGACTTCCAGTGCCTGCGCAATCAGCTGGAATGTTACGCCCCGCCGGCGGTATTGTTTTCGCACGTAGAGGCAGGACAGGGACCAGACCGGCCTGTCATCCACGCGCTTGAGCTGCCATAGCCGATCGAGCCAGGGCAGGGCATCCCGCGGCGTCACCTGGCACCAGCCGACAGCCATATCGCCGTCGAAAGCAAGCAAACCCGGAGGCGGACCATGCTGGACGGCTTGCCGGAACGCCGCCTTGTTTTCCTCGCCAGGTCGCTTTCGATAAGAACGACCGATCCGCCCGTACATACACCAACAACGACTGCAGACGGCGCTCTCACCGAACAGGTCCTCGAGCGCCGGCCACAGATCGGGCGTCAGTGGGCGAAAGCCAAGTTCCATGTCAGCCGTCATCCGCTATCGATGTTACCAGTCTAGCCTGCACTGCGCGCTAGCGCATCATAGGTTGCGGTCCATGCGGGTGATGTTCGAAACGGGGCTTCACTCAGCATCCCCGCCGTGCTCCGGCTCAGCGCAGAAAACCGAGCACGGCCTGCATGAACTCTGCAGGGTACTCGACGTTCGACAAGTGAACCGCGGGCAGGACAACCAGTTTCGCGCCGGGCACCGTCGCGGCGATCAGATCGCTATGGCTGGCGGCTGTGACAGTGTCGTGCTGGCCGGCGATCACCAGCGTTGGCCTGGAAATCAGAGCCACGGTTCGGCGAAGGTCCGCATCGCGAACCGCTGCGAACAAACCAGCCAAGCCTTGCCGGTCTATGCCCAGCAGCATGGTGCGAAATGCTTCAATGACGGGCCCGCTGGCCGCCAGCATGTTTGCAGGAAACCAGTTGCCCAGGAACATCTCGGCGGTTTCGGACATGTCCGGCGCCTGCAGCACGGCGGCAATCCGTTCGTCAAACTGCTTTGCTGGTCCGAGGTAGGATGAGGTGTTGCTCAGGATCAGGCGATCGATCCGCTCGGGCGCGTGGATGCCGAGCCACTGCCCGACGAAGCCGCCCAACGACAGACCGAGAAAGTGTACGCGTTCAATGCCCAGGGCGTCGAGCAACTCGATCACGTCGCGGCCAAGCCGGTCGAGCGAATAAGCGCCGGCCGGAACGCTCGACCGTCCGTGGCCGCGAAAATCATAGCGCAGAACACGAAAATGCTTCGACAACTCGTCGACCTGCATGTCCCACATCCGCAGCGTGGTGCCGATGGAATTCGACAGCATCAGCACAGGTTGCCGGGCGTCGCCGTCGATGCGGTAGGCGATGCGCGTGCCATCGCCGACGGTCACGAAATCCAGCTCATTCATGGTGAAGACACCTTCCTTTTGAAGCGTTGAATGTGGCAAAGCGTAGCTGCGGCGCGCTTTTGATGATATTACAAAGATAGGACTATCTCTGTAATAGAAACTGACATGGCCGAATTTACCCTGCACGACCTGCAATGCTTCGATGCGGTGGTCCGCTGCGGCGGCTTTCAGCCTGCGGCGGCCATGCTGCATCGCTCGCACCCGGCTATATTCGCCGCCGTGGCAAAGCTGGAACGGCAACTCGACCTCGTTCTTTTGGATCGCAGCGGCTATCGCGTGCGCCCCACCGAGGCAGGGCTGTCGTTCCATCGCAGGGCACAATCGCTGCTGCGCGAGCTCGAGGGCTTGCGGCTTCATGCTGCTCAGCTGTCAATGGGCGAAGAAAGCGAGATCCATGTGGTGATCGGTGACCTGTGCCCGCGTCCGCAGGCACTGGGCATGCTCGCACGGTTCTTCGCCCAGTGTCCGGGCACACGCCTGCATCTGCACTTCGAGGCGGTGGGCGGCCCGTGGGAGCGCCTCTTCGATGACGAAGCCGATTTGATCCTGCACTGGATCGACAAGAGCGACCCGCGGGTGGAATGGATCGATCTGTGCAAGGTGCAATTTGTTCCGGTAGTGGCGTCGGGCTTTCTGCCGGAGCGGATCAAGCACCCAATCACGCCGGATCAGATGCACGCGTTCACCCAATGTGTCATGCGCGACACGGCCCGCCATTCGCCGCAACAAGACTACTTCATGATCGAGGGTGCGCCGCAATGCATGGTGGCCGATCAGGGCATGAAGAAGGAAATCATCCTGCAGGGCCTCGGATGGGGCCACATGCCCCGCTTCCTGATCGAGGAAGAGCTGCGCGACGGACGCCTGCAATCCATTGCCGGTCGTCATCTACCAGGCCGTACCGAGGAGTTGGTGGTTGCGCGCCGCCGCGACCGGCCGCACGGGCCGATCTCGAACCGTCTGTGGGATCATATCGAGCAAGAGGCGCCGACGTTGGGGGCGGTTCCGGTAGAGGGCGAAATGACACCCTAAGCGGCCATGACACGTTTCACACGACAGGGATTTTAGCCGGTTTCGCCACACAACAGTCGCTGGACAAACACCTTGCAGACGGCAGAGCGCGACCCCTTCCCGATCCTCGGCGGCGGACGCGATGAACGGCTCGATTGCGCCCGAAACGAACTTCTGCCACATCGGTAACCTGCCGCCACCTCCTCAGCAAGATATGTGCTATTCTGAGGATATGCCCGCGCCCTCCGACCGATCACCCGACAAGTCGCCGGAAGACGGTGCGGTTGCATCGGATCCGTATGCGGAGCTAGCCAATCGCGGAGATTGGTCCAGGCTTCACCGCGAACTGTCAGACAGAGACCGCCGCAGTGAACTTGGCGGCGCCGAGCTCCAGCGCCTCGGGGAAGCCGCCTACATGCTTGGGCGCGAGGAGGAATTCGTTCGGGACTACGAGGGGGCCTTCGAAGAGCATCTCCGGAACGGACGCGAACGATCCGCAGCGCGTTGCGGCTTCTGGATCGGGCTCACCCTGATGTTTCGCGGCGAATTCGCCCAAGGCAGCGGATGGCTGACCCGTGCCAACCGGCTGGTCGCGGATCATGCGCCGGAATGTGCAGAACACGGCTATCTTCAGCTTCCAATGGTCAAACAATGCCTCGCCGCCGACAGTCTGGACGAAGCATTCACCCATGCAACACGTGCCGCGGAGATCGGACAGCGCTGCGAAGATCCGGACCTCTTGGCTATCGCGCGCCACCTTCAGGGTCGGATATTGATCGTGCGCGGCGACTATGTGCGAGGCTTCGAACTGCTGGACGAAGCGATGGTTTCGGTCACCTCGGGCCGGCTCTCACCGATCGTTACCGGGCTGGTCTACTGCAGCGTGATCGAGATCTGTCAGAAATTTCATGCCACGAGCCGGGCGAGGGAATGGACATCGGCGCTGATCGGATGGTGCGCGGGACAGCCCGACATCGTTGCCTTCACCGGCCGATGCCTGATCCACCGGGCCGAAATCCTGATCCTCGACGGCCACTGGGACGAGGCCGGCCGCGAGGCCAGTGTCGCCAGCATCCGCCTTCAGCAGGGGCCCTCGAAGCACCACGCCGGTCCGGCATTCTACCAGAAGGGCGAGGTCTTTCGCCTCCGCGGCCAATGGGACGAGGCCGATGCCGCCTATCGCGCAGCGAGCAGGCTCGGGTTCGATCCGCAGCCGGGACTGGCGCTTATGCGATTGCAGCAGGGGCACGAGCAGCCGGCCCTTTCGGCGATCCGCCGCGCACTGCAGTCGGTCGATGACATGCCGGGCAAACTCCGCCTCTTGCCGGCTGCGGTGGAAATTACTCTCGCTGTCGGTTCGGCCGATGACGCCTGGGAACTGTGCGAAACACTGCGCGACTGCGCGCGCCAATATTCCGCGGATGCAGTCCGCGCCGCAGCCGCCGAGGCTACCGCGCGGGTGCTGATCCATGCTGGTCGAGCCGCGGAGGCATTGGCCCATATCCGGCGCGCAGTGGAGATCCTCTGGGACCTTCGGGCGCCTTATCATCTTGCCCGGATGCGGGTGCTGACAGCGCGGGCCTGTCTCGCAACCGGCGATACTGAAGCGGCGCAGACCGAACGGGACGAAGCGATAAGACTTTTCCGCGAGCTCGGCGCGCACCCCGACGAAGCCGTTACCGGCAAGCTGCGGGCTACCATGACGGCGACAGGCAGCGAAGTTCTCACCCTCAGACAGACGCAGGTTCTGCGCCTGATCGCGTCAGGCCTGACCAACCCGGAAATTGCCGGCGAGCTCGGTCTGAGCCAGCGGACGGTAGACCGTCACGTTAGCGATATCCTGACGCGGCTGAACGTGCGCACGCGCGCGGCAGCCACGGCCTTTGCGGTCGAGCACGGCCTGATCGGCATGGGCGTATCTGGGTAATCCTACCCAAGCCAAAATTTCTCGCTGCGTGGGTATTTACGCCGAAGCGGGCAACCGTGACGCGGGTCTAAACTTCATGGCGTGGTAAAGGCCACAGGAGGTTTTCCCGATGCAAACGAATAATAACAGCATGAGCGGGCCCGGCGGTGTCTGGCTCGCCACCGGAACGCTGCTGCTGGCGGCTGCGCTCGTCTTTCACGGGCCACCGGACGCGGATTTGTCTGTTCAGATGCAGAATATCGCCGAGGGCCATGGGCGATGGGCTACGGTCCATTGGACGGCGGCAGCGGCGCTGTTCCTGATCGCCGGCGCTTCGTTCCTGAACCTGGCGCTCAACCCCCGGGTCCGGCATTCGCCGATGCTGAGTTCCGCCTGGATGGTGATGGCTCTCGGCGCCCTGACCACGTTCTCCACCGCAGTCGCCGAGGCATCGGTGGTCGCGGTCGCGGCCGACCGGGGTGACACCAACGCCTTCATGACCTGGTGGGCGTTTTCCGGCGGCATGGGTAACGGATTCTGGGCGCTGGCCTTGGCGACAGCGCTTGTCGCGTATCACGACGCCCGCGATAACGTCGGGATACTGCCCCGATGGGCCGCGATCGTCGGCTCGGCGTTCGGTATCCTTTCGGCAACCGGGTGGACACTCGGTGAGCAGCTCGGGATCGGCATCGGGGGTCCGATCTGGCTGGTTTCCTCGCTTCTCATGTGCCTGTGGCTCGCGTGGTACGGGCTGTCCTCAAGCAGCGTCCGGTCGGGGCAAGCCACGGCGTAAAGCGCCTGATCCAGCATCATCTTGAGACAGGAGGAAAAAATGTCCCTTCAAACGAAGGAAATCGAGGCGACGATCCACGACATCCACGAATTCTTCACCGACTGGGTGGCGGGCCGATGCCCTGGCGACGACGCGACGTTCAAGAAGAACGCGCTCGACCGGATCAGCGACGATCTGGTCGCCATCATGCCAGGCGGCAGGGCGTTCGGGAAAAAAGACTTCGCAGGTTACATGAAGAGCATCTACGGATCGAATCCGGCCTTCCGTATCAAAATACGCGACATCCGGATCAGCCATCAAAGCGCCGACCTGGCGGTCGTGAACTACCACGAATGGCAACGCGACGCGAAGGACTCCGATGAACCGAACAATGGCCGGGTCACGACGATGGTGGTCCGCGATCGCGGCTACAGCCGCGGGCCCGAGATCTTGCAGGTTCATGAAACCTGGCTCCCAGCCGATGTCGTTCAGTCCGCGGATTTCGCGTTCTGAAAAGCGTCGGTCCGAAACGGGCAGGGAAAGGAATTGCGCTGGCGGGACCATCGGCTCTGCCGCCGTCATGGAGCCAGAACTTTGCTTCTTTTCAGCCCGAATTGATCCACATTCAACGTCCGGCTAGTCCAGCAATCCGGCCATTCCTTGCGTTCGCGTGGAGCGTCCGGCCGTCATCTGCCAGGCCGTACCGAGGAGTTCGCGGTGGCGCGCCGCGACCGGCCGCACGGGCCGATCTCCAACCGTCTGTGGGATCATATCGAGCAAGAGGCGCCGACGTTGCGTCGAGCGCTCGAGCCTCGGAAGCCTGTCCAGTAGGCAAAGCCGGGGCTCGGCCAGGCCGTTCAGCGGACGGCCAAACGAGCGGCCTTACCCGCCTAAATTGATTGCTGCATAATTTGCAGCAGTGAACTGCATCCCGTCGCTATTCCAGCTGCTTGTGAGGCGCATTATTGATGTCGCAAGGAGTTCGCCATGACCCGCGCCGACCCCGCTCGAAGAGTGGTCCGAGGGGTCGGCATCTGCCCTGGCGGCGACCCCGTAGCCTGCGACTAGTTTCATCTGCACATTCGAAGGACAAGACCATGAATATCGACCGTCGAACGTTCGGCCTTGGCGCCTTTAGTGCCAGCGCCCTGCTACTTTCCCCTATCAACCTCTTTGCGAGCAACGCTGCGGCTATCGCCGCCCCGTCTCCGGCTTCGCTTGCGAGCGCCTACAGGTTTATGCTCGGCGACCTCGAGATTACTGCGCTGAGCGACGGCTACCTCAATCTTGGCCTCGAACTCTTCCCTTCCGCCGATCCGGCTGCCGCTGAAGCGCTCCTGGCAAAGGCATTCCTGCCAAAGGCACTCCCGACCTCGGTCAACGCTTACCTTGTCACCAGGGGCGACAGGCGGGTGCTGATCGATACCGGCACGGCATCGGCGATGGGGCCTATACTGGGACATATACCTGAGGCGCTCGCAGCCGCCGGCGTCAGGCCGGAAGAAATCGACACGGTAATCATCACCCACCTCCATCCCGACCATGCCAACGGCCTTGTCGGGATTGGCGGCAAGGCCGCCTTCCCGGCAGCGGAGGTCGTGGTTGCCGCGCCGGAATTCGCTTTCTGGCACGATGACGGGATCCTATCCAAGGCGCCCGACCAGATGAAGCCGTACTTCGAAATAGCGCGCAAATCGCTGGTGCCTTACGATGGCAAAGTCAGGAAGATCGAAGGCGAGGTCGAGATCGCGCCCGGAATCAGGGCATTGCCTGCGCCCGGACATACGCCGGGGCATCTCGCGCTTCGGATTGGCTCTGGTGATGCCAACCTGCTGCTCTTCACTGACGTAATCCACGCCTCCGCGCTGCAATTTGCGCATCCGGAATGGGCAATCGCCTTCGACGTGGACCAGGAGGCCGCAATCGCCACACGCAAGAAGGTGCTCGACATGGTGTCAGCGGATGGCCTGCTCGTCGCAGGCATGCACCTGCCCTTCCCAGGCATCGGTCATGTGATCCGCGAAGGCAACGCCTACGCCTACGTCCCGACGCCGTGGCCCGCTTTGTAAAGCGCACCTATTGGTAAGCGCTCGGGCGCGCCAGCTTTCTCACCTCGGCCATAGAGTGCATCGCCGAACGTCAGGCCGCGACACTATTCAGTGGCGTTGACCTGTCCGTGCCATGACGATACGGGATCGGACGATCGGCTTCGAGAGGATTGGCCAAATGGTGCATTACGCGGACGGGCGGCCGATCGGCGATCTGACGCTCAGGACGCTGGCCATGCCTTCCGATGCCAATGCGGCGGGCGATATCTTTGGCGGCTGGGTGATGGCGCAGATGGATCTCGCCTGCGGCATCCGCGCCGCCGAGCGCGCCAAGGGCCGCGTGGTGACGGCGGCGGTGAAGGAAATGTCCTTCGCCAAGCCGATGAAGATCGGCGACACGCTGTGCATCTATACGCATGTCGAACGGGTCGGCCGCACCTCGATGACGCTCAAGGTCGAGGCCTGGGCGCAGCGCTATCTCTCCGACCTGATGGAGAAGGTCACCCATGCCGACTTCGTCATGGTGGCGCTGGACGGCGAAGGCAAGCCGAAGGCGGTTCCGGCGGAAGGCTGACCGGCCTGATTCCAGAAGACGAACTTAAACAGCCGTCTCTCCCGCGCGGGGGATGCGGGCAGCGATCCGGCGTGGTCTTTGACCAACGGGTTCCCGCATGCGCGCCTGCAGCGCGAGCGACGGGATCTTGGGAGGAAAGACAATGCGTCAACACATGCTGAACGCTGCCCTGGCCGGTGCGTTTGCAGCCTTGCTCTGCCTGTCGTCCGCAAGCGCTTTTGCCGAGGTCAAAAAAGGCGATCCAGGCGCCACCTGCACGTCGGAAAACCGCACCATCAACGGGCAGGCGGCCAAGTGCGAGATCTGCTCGGCGACGAAATGCGACACCAGCGGTACGACGGTGAGCAATTGCCGGAAGGAGACGACCACGACCTGCACGATTGGCGGCAAGGTGGTCAGTCCCAACCCGAAATGGAACCGGATCGAGAAGCTGCCGAAGAGCAAGATGCAATTACAGCAGTAGGGCTCATCCGGAGGATCCCCGTCAGGTTCAAACCCTTGCAGCGCAAGGGCTCAGCTGTGCATGGCGTCGAATTTTTCGCGCGCGACCTTGACACGCTCGGTGTTCTTGCGCGCCCATTCGCCGAGTGCACCGACCGGCACCAGAAGCTCGTAGCCAAGGTCGGTCAATTCGTAGTCGACCCGCGGCGGGATGGTCGGGAACACGGTGCGCGTGACGAAGCCGTCGCGCTCGAGCCCGCGCAAAGTGGTGGTCAGCATCTTCTGTGAAATGCCGCCGACCGCGCTTCGCAGCTCGTTGAAACGCAGCGGCCCGTCGCCGAGCTTGCCGACGACGAGCACGGTCCATTTGTCGCCGACGCGCTGCAGGATTTCCGAGATGGCGCGGCAGTCCTCGGTGCGGTGCGGGTGCCTTGGTAACAAAAAAGTGCCTCCTTGCACATTGAGCGGCCAGTTACTCATATAGCGCAGGTATCTAAACGATACCAGTATTCCTGTAAGGAGAGCCCCTCTATGTCAAAACCCAAAATCGCCATCGTCATTGGTTCGACCCGCGCCGCGCGCTTTGCCGACGTCCCGGCCCAATGGATTGCCAAGATCGCCAGGTCGCATGCCGACATCGATGTCGAAGTCGTCGACCTGCGCGATTTCCCGCTGCCGTTCTTCGATGAGGTCGCATCCTCCGCCTGGGCGCCGTCGCAGAACGAAGTGGCGCAGCGCTGGCAAAAGAAGGTCGCCGGATTCGACGGCTTCATCTTCACCGCCGCCGAATACAATCATGGCCCGACGGCCGTGCTGAAGAACGCCATCGACTACGCCGCCAACGAGTGGAACAAGAAGGCGGCCGGCTTCGTCGGCTATGGCAGCGTTGGTGGCGCGCGTGCGGTCGAGCAGCTGAGGCTGCATGCGGTCGAGTTGCAGATGGCGCCGGTGAAGTCCGCCGTCCACATCGCCTGGGCCGAGTTCCTTGCCGTCAAGCAAGGTGAGAAGAAGCTCGATGAATTCGAGCACCTCAACCAGGCGGCAACCGCGCTCGTCAACGACATTGCATGGTGGGCCAGGGTACTGAAGACGGCGCGTCAGGCCGATGCCGTCGCCGAGGAAGTCAAGGCGGCCTGAGCGCAGGTTCGAACAATCCTCCCAAGGATTAATTCTCCCAAGGATTCAGGGCGGCGCATGCGCCGCCCTTTTTTCAGACGGCATGCGCGTCCTGCGCTTGCCTTGGCCTGATGATGCAATCGGCAAGGCGGTCCATCTCATTCAACTCGTCGGCGTGGTGCTGACCCCACTGGCAAAGTGCCAGCAGGATGGGCTCGAGGCTGAGGCCGAGCAGCGTCGCCGAATATTCCACGCGCGAGGGGATCTCGGCAAAGATCTCGCGGCGAACGAGGCCGTGCTCTTCCATGTCGCGAAGCTGCTGGATCAGCACTTTCTGCGTGATATTGGGCATCAATCCTTGCAGCGCCGACAGCCGCCGCGGCCCGTCGAAGAGATGATAGAGGATGATCGCCTTCCAGCGGCCCGAAATCACTTTCAGCGCGCGCTCGGCCGGCAGCATCGGCAGTCTCTTGATCAGCTTGGCCATGGTCACCTCCCGGTCAGCGGCGGACAAATCGGTGTGTGGTCGAAGCCAGGCAGATAGTGGCAAACAGCGGCCGATGCCAATAACGATCGGTGCATGTGATGAGAGCCATTCAACTGAACCGTTTCGGCGACCCTGACGTTCTCGAAATGGTTGAGGTGCCGAAGCCCGAGCCGCAAGCCGGCGAGGTCCTGGTCCGCGTTCGTGCGGCCGGGGTGAATTTCTTCGAAGTGCTGATGCGCGCAGATCGCTACGCGG
The DNA here is from genome assembly GCF_040317735.1 of Mesorhizobium sp. M1399. NCBI lineage: Bacteria > Pseudomonadati > Pseudomonadota > Alphaproteobacteria > Hyphomicrobiales > Phyllobacteriaceae > Mesorhizobium > Mesorhizobium sp. M1399. The sequence goes on along the minus strand of NZ_JAMYKZ010000014.1, from coordinate 72,603 downwards.
TGACGCCGCAACTGCCGATGATCCTTGGCGTCGAGGCCGCCGGGATCGTGGAGGCGCTCGGGCATGGGATGGATGCTTCCTTGCTCGGCACGCGCGTCGCCGCGCCGTTGTTCGCCTCGAGCCGCCCGTTAGGCGGCTATGCCGATTATGTGACGATTGACGCAAGCCTGGCCGTGCCCTTGCCGGATGCGCTCTCGTTCGAAGCCTCGACGGCATTGATGGTGCAAGGACTGACGGCGTTGCATCTGTCGCGGCAAAGCCCGCCGGCCGGCAAATCGGTGCTGGTCGCCGCTGCCGCGGGCGGCGTCGGTTCGTTGCTTGTCCAGCTTGCGAAGCGGGCAGGGGCGAGCAATGTCATCGCGGCTGCCGGCAGCAAGGCCAAGCTCGATCTTGCTTTGTCGCTGGGGGCCGACGTTGCCGTCGACTCCAGCAAAACGGACTGGCCAGAGCGCATCCGGGTAGCGACAGGCGGCGCCGGCGTCGACATCGTCTACGACATTGTCGGCGGCCCGCTGACGGCGGTTGCGCTGGAGGCTCTGGCACCTCGCGGAGAGCTGGCGTTTGCCGCACTTGGCAGATACGCGCTCGGCGGCCCGGAGATGGAGGCGATGATCGGCCGCAACCAGTCGCTGAGAGGTTTTGCACTGCTGCCGCTGCTCTCTCCAGACGTGCTCCGTGACGACCTGTCGGGGCTCTTCAATCTGGCGGCAAGTGGTGAGCTTAAAGTGACCAACGGCGGTCGCTTCCCGCTCGACCAGGCCAGTCAGGCGCATCGCCTGCTGGAGGAGCGCGGCGCGACCGGCAAGGTCGTCTTGATACCCTAGTAGTGCTCGGCAAGGAGCCGGGGATCCGGGCTTGTGCCGTTCCGGCCGTCAGCGAACCCGATAGAACGGATTTGGCAGCAGGAACAGCTTCTCGGCATGCCCCCCGAACAAGTCGGATGGCTGGTCGCCGACATTGGCAATTATCGTGTAGCCGGCCTTTTCGATTTCGGCTCTTATGGGTGCCTTGAAATCTGCGGCGGAACCATATTTGGCTCCAGGCTGGACCATGTAAAGGTGCTCATAGCCGGCATAGCCCGCCGACTGCAGGTTCTGTTCGGTTGCCTGACGCTGGTCCTCCGGACGTCCGGTGATGAAGAACACCGCGACTTTCGCCGTTCGCGCCTGCCGGAAGACCTCCAGCACCGGGTCAATGGCCGGATCCTTCGCAAGCTGGTCCCAGGCGGCCCAGCCACAGGAACCGTCGATTGCGATATCGCAGGCGCCGCTGATCGGGCGGCCGAAATTGTCACGTGTGATCACTTCCCAGTTGGCCAAAGCCGTCTCGTCGATGTCGAGCACCAGTGCGGGGCGAGGCACCTCCGTCGCGCGCTTGACGACCCAGTCGCCGGCCTGCTTCGCCACTGCGGCAAGGTCGCGATCATAGTCGCCGGAATCATGATAATTGGCAGCCGCCAGCATCGCATCGCCGACATTGGCTGGCTGGGACGGGCTTGTGAGAAGGAGCGAATCGGAACGTGCCGGCACAGGAACATTTGTGCCGATCATCAGCACGATTGCCCCGACACGCGCAATTCTATTCCAACCAATCGCCCGCATCACGAGACTTTGCGGTCACGAGAAGTCCGCTGTCAAGCGAGACCGAACAGACGACCGTGCTCCCGGGTGAATTGTGACACGCTTTCGTAACCGACCGCGAACGCCGCGCTGCTCGCGGTCTTTTCCTCCGACAGGTGACGCACCGCCGAAATCTCCGGCGCAAGTGCGTCACCCCAGGTCATAGCCAACACGGCCTTGACCGTGCCCTACGCCGCCTGAACGATCTCGACCAGTTCAACGTCGAACACCAGATCCCGCCCGGCCAACGGATGATTGCCGTCGAGCTTGACGCTGGCGTCGTCCACGCCGACGACTGTTACCGGCATCGGGCGCCCTTCTGGGGTTCTGACCTGCAATCGAGTGCCGATATCGACGTTGATGTTGTCTGGTACGCGGGCGCGGTCAACGGTCATGACCGCTTCGGGGCGGTGGGGGCCATAGGCGGCCTCGGCGGGAACAGTCACGGTGCTTTTCGCGCCCACCTCCATGCCCTCGACATGGGTTTCAAGACCGGGAATCACCTGTCCTTCACCCAGCGTGAATTGCAGCGGTTCGTTGCCGGAAGAATCGAATTGGGTGCCGTCTGCGAGGCGGCCATTGTAATTGATGCGCACGGTGTCGCCATTCTTGGCCTGTGTCATGGTAGTCATCCTTTTGGAAGGTTTTGAGGGGCCGGCCAGAGCTCACGGTCCCGTCCTCGATCATCCACGCACTCAAGTGCACGGCGCGAAACGTTAAAACTAGGTGCCTGGCTGCCGATGTAAACCCCGATTGAGCGACGCCGGCATGACGCCGCCGGCGCTCGCCGCCTCCGGCAGCAGGGCGCCGGACTGGCGGTCATGCCGGCTCAACCCATTCAGGCGGCGTGCAAATGGCGGCTAGATCAGGTTATGGCCGCCATCGATGCGGATTGTCTCGCCGGTCGTGAAGTCACTTTCCATGAGGTAGAGGTAGGCGGCGGCGACGTCCGCAGCGGTCGGAATTTTTCTCGATGGCAACCGGGCAGCCATGTCGGCAAAGAAGCCGGATTTGGCTTCTCCAACGATGTCCCACATCGGTGTGTCGACCCATCCGGGAGACACGACATTGACGCGTGTCGGGGCCAGTTCGAGCGCCAGGGCGCGGGCGAAGTAGCTGAATGAGCCGGCAATCGCGGAGACGACTGCACCTCCCGGCACCGGCGGCTTGTCCTTGTTGATACCCGACGTGAAGGTCATGGAGCCGCCGGCCCTCAGGGTGCGCACAGCGTGCTTGGCGAGCATGACGGCGCCAATCAGCTTGTTGTCGACGAAGCGCCGCACCGCCTCCATGTCGGTACCGCCGATGGGATCGCCGGGCGGCAGTGTTCCGGCGGTCGATACGAGGTGATCGAAATGACCGGCCTCTTCGAACAGGCGAGCGACGTCTGCTTCGTCGGTCATGTCGGCGACCAAACTTGTCACGCGATTACCCGCATTGAGCGTCCGTTCGGCCGCCTGCAGTTTCTCTTGCGACCGGCTGACGATCACGACCGTCGCTCCGCTGTTGAGCGCAGCTTCCGCGACGCCAAGACCGATGCCGGAGCTGCCTCCGACGACGATGACTTTCCTGTCCACGAGCGATGTCACGGGAGGTCTCCATTCGTTTGCGATGTAGGTGAGGGTCAAGCCTTGCCGGCGTAGGCGGCTTCGAGGTCGGCGATGATGATCTTGCGCATCCCATACATCGCCTGCCGGACGCGGTTGGCCTTTTCGCGATCCGGATCGGCACTGAGCCGCGGCAGGATTTCCGGGATGACCTGCCAATAGACGCCGAACTTGTCAGTGAGCCAGCCGCAGGGTTGTTCCCTGCCGCCGCCGGCGGTGAGCGCCTCATAGTAGTAGTCGGTCTCGGCCTGGTCCTTGGTCTCGATGTAGAGCGAGAGCCGCTCGTTGAAGGGCGGCTGCGGCCCGGCGTTGAGCGCTGTAAGGTGCAGTCCCTCGAGCTCGAAATCGAAGGTGGCATGCGGGACCGTCTTGTTGGTTCCGGACACCCAGTCGGTGTATTCGATCGTCTCGAGCACTTTGCCGTTCTTGAAGACCGAGAGATAGAAATCGCGGGCCTCCTTGGCGTCGGTGTTGAACCAGAGGAATGGATGGATGGTGGCCATGTCCGTTCTCCGTTAATTCCTTGCGACAGCGATCTTTCGCGAAGAACCTGTCCGCCGTTACTTTCGTTCAGGCTAGCGGCGGTCCGACTGCCGATAGATCGAGCCGTCCCAGTCGCGGGCCAACCCGAGGTCTTCGAGCCGGCGGGTCGAGAAGCGTGCAATCAGCCGCTCGGTCCGGCGCCGGCTGCTCGAGGCGAGGATGCGGCCGGCCATGCCGGTCAGGACGTCGACGATGGGTTCAACTCGTTTGGCGCTCATGGTGCTCTCCCAGGGTTGCGGCAGTTTTGGTGTTGGTAGTTGCCCCGCGACTTTCGTCAGCGAGAGTATCAGTCACATCAGACTTGCCTTTTGCAGCGGCGGTGGATGGCTGATTACGTGAGCAAACATGCCGTCTTCCGGTCTGGACGACAAACGACTTATCGGCGACAATGTGTGAGCATCGCTCACACATGCAGGTATCGATCATGCCCCGGAAACTGCCTCCCCTCACCACCTTGCCGAGCTTCGAGGCGGCGGCGCGCCTGTTGAGTTTCTCCAAGGCGGCAGAGGAACTTCATGTCACCCACGGCGCCATCAGCCGGGCGATCAAGAACCTTGAGGATCAGCTCGGTGTGCAGCTGTTCGAGCGCGGTACGCGTTCGGTGAGCCTGACCGCCGTCGGCGAGCCCTATGCGCGGGCGGTGCGCGAGGTGCTCGACCAGTTGGCTGCCGCCACCGCTGCAGCAACGGCCCGCTATTCGAGCTCGACACTGAACGTCAGTACCTCCGATGGCTTCGCGGGGAGATGGCTGGTGCCACGCCTCTATCGCTTTCACCGTGCGCATGGCGACATCGATGTGCGGGTTTCGACGAGCGGGAAGCTGACCAACTTCCTCGGCGACGGCATCGATGTCGCGGTCCGCTATGGCAGCGGAAATTATGCGGGGCTCACGTCAGAGTTCTTGACCGGCGAGGAGGTGTTTCCAGTGTGCAGCCCAAAGCTTCTTGAGGGTGCACATCCGCTCCGCACTCCTCAGGATCTTAAACATCACACGCTGATCCGTGACAGCTTTCCGATCGACTGGGCGACCTGGCTCGCAAGCGCCGGGGTCGACGGCGTGGACCCGCAGAGCGGGATTACCTTCGACTCTGCCACCTTTGCGATGGAGTCGGCAGCACAAGGCGAAGGGGTGGTGCTGGGCCGGACCATGCTCGTTGCAGCCGACCTTGCCGCCGGGCGACTTGTCCGGCCCTTCGGCCACGCCCTGAAATCCCCCTCCAGCTTCTATCTCGTCTACCCGCCAGCGGCGATCCGTCAGCGCAAAGTCAGGGCTTTTCGGGATTGGCTGCTTTCAGAAGTCACGCCGCAAATGGGGTGACGGGAAGGCCGAGCCGAGGGGACAGTTCGCCTACAGATCAATGTCCGAAAAACCGCTACTATCAGCTCGCCCGAACTGCGGTGATGATCCAGGCACGCGAGTCGAAAAGCACGCCGTCCGCGGTCAAGCGCGCGTCGAGCAGTTCGCGCAACCGCCGCAGCGCCGCAGCGACATCCACATCCGCGCTAGCCAGCGGATCCTTCACCAGTTGCAGGCCAAGCAAAGCGTCATAAGCCGCATCGACGTCCAGGCCATAGAAAACCGGTTCATGCACTTCGGCAAAGTCGACCGAAACAAAACCGGACGCACGCAAGACCTCCGCGGTGATGACGGGGTCACCGAGCGAAAACGGGGTGGCGGCGGCTGCCGATATGGCGGTCCCCGGCGCAATCGCCCGCTGAATGGCAGTCGCCCACTCGTTGCGGTCCTGGCCCTGCCATACCATCCACACAAGACGTGCCCCTGGTCGCATCGCCCGGCCGATATTGGCGAACGCCGCCGCCGGATCGGCAAAGAACATCACGCCAAAGCGACTGATGCACAGATCGAAGCCGGCAGGCGGAAACGCCAGCAATTGCGCATTGCCGCGCTCGAAGGCGACGTTTCGCAATCCCTCGTCCGCGCTACGCCTCCGGGCGAACTCGAGCATCTCGGCCGATACGTCCACCCCGAGCACGCTGCCTTCCACCGCGACGCGGGCAGCATCGCGAGAAGATTGTCCCGAGCCGCATCCGATATCGAGCACGCGATCACGCGTTCCCGCCTTGACGGCAGCCCTGAAGACCTCGTTGTGCCGTCGCAGCTCGGCGTCGTAAAACTCGGCGCAGTTCAACACCATCGCACGCCTGCCTGGACATGATGGGCACGGCGGCATTCCCAGCCGCTCCGCTCTGATCTTGTCGATGATCTCCTCAGCCGGGTGATGCACCGACTTCTGCTTCGGGTCACCCCAGCACTATCAGCCGCGCCGCGCTGCCTCGATCGCGGCAACGTCGATTTTCTTCATCTCCATCATCGCCTCGAATGCGCGCTTTGCTTCGTCGCCGCCGGCAGCCATCGCCTCGGTCAGAACGCGCGGCGTGATTTGCCAGGAGATGCCCCATTTGTCCTTGCACCAACCGCAGGCACTTTCCTGGCCGCCATTGCCGACGATGGCGTTCCAGTAGCGGTCGGTCTCCTGCTGATCGTCGGTGGCGATCTGGAAGGAGAAGGCTTCGTTGTGTTTGAACGCGGGACCGCCATTGAGGCCGAGGCAGGGGATGCCGGCGACCGTGAACTCGACCGTCAGCACGTCGCCCGCCTTGCCGGACGGGTAGTCGCTGGGAGCGCGGTGGACGGATTTCACCAAGCTGTCGGGGAAAGTCTCGGCATAGAAGCGGGCCGCAGCCTCGGCGTCCTTGTCATACCAAAGGCAGATCGTGTTCTTGGCGATTGTCATTGCTGGTCCCTTTGCTTTTGAATCAACCTGGGCTTTTGATCAACCTGGGCTTTTGGAAACAACCTGGGCTTTTGAAATCAACCCGGGCCTTGAAGTCAATCCGGGCTTTTGCACAGCCAGCCTCGGCGTTGCACTACGAAAATGGAATGCGCTCGTGCCATCTGACGTTCCGACAGCAACACCTGCACGGCATCAAGGTATCACGGCTGGCACTTTTAAGACCAGATGTGGGCAGTGACTCGAACGGGCGACGGTCCGCCGGGTCCCGACCGGTGGCCTTCACTTTTTTGTCTGGGGCAGCTTTGTTTGGGGCAGCGCCGCTTTGCTCAAGGGCGTGCTGGCTTTCGGTTGGGCGCCCCGGTGCCTCAGGAGGCGCACAAGCAAGTTCCGTCTGCCCTTGCGCGGGACGAGATCGATATCGCTGACAAGCTTTGCGCCGCCCTCGCGACGCTCCAACGTGATCTTGCGGCTATGAAAGGTTTCCAGCTCGGCGCGATGCGCTACGCTGATGATGGTGACCTTCGGCAATTCGCGAATGATCATCTCCATCATCTTGTCCTGGCTCTTCTCATCAAGTGCTGAGGTTGCTTCATCCAGCACTATGATATCGGGGCTGTGCAGCAGAAGACGCGCGAAGGCGAGCCGCTGCTTTTCGCCACCCGACAAGGTCTGGTCCCATGGCGCGTCCTCTTCGATCTTGGCGTTGAGATAATCGAGTCCCACCTTGTCGAGAGCCGCCTTGATCTTTTTCAGCGTCCAGTTGTCGGCGGCGCCTGGATAGGCGACTGCGCGGCGAAGCGTCCCGGTGGGGATGTAAGGCCGTTGCGGCAACATGAACAACCGTCTGTCGGCGTGGATGTTGATGCTGCCGCTACCCCACGGCCACAGGCCTGCGACGGCCCGCACCAGCGTGCTCTTGCCTGAGCCGGATTCGCCGGCAACGAGCACCCGCTCGGCTGGTTTGATCACGACCTCGGTTTCCTTGACCACGGCGGTACCGTCGTCGAGCGACACGGAGAGATTGTTCAGCCCAAGCATCGCATCGCCTTCGGTTTCGCCGCGCTTAATGCGTCCAAGGGTGTTGCTCTGTTCCGCCCGCTCAAGCCCGTCGAGCGACATCATCAGCGAGGCGATGCGCCGTGCACAGGCATTCCAATCAGCGAGACGGGGGTAGTTGTCGACCAGCCATCCGAACGCGCCCTGCACGATGGCAAAGGCCGAGGCAGCCTGCATTACCTGTCCAAGTGTCATGCTGCCTTCGAGAAACTTTGGAGCGCAAAGCAGAACCGGCACGACCGGCGCAAACAGGCTCGACCCCTGCGACACCAGCGCTGTGCGCATGTGCTGGCCTGCAAGGAGCGCCCACTGCCTGAGCACATGGGCGAATGTCTTGTCCATGCCGCTGCGCTCCTCCTCCTCGCCGCCGAGCAATGCGATACTCTCGCCGTTTTCCCGCACGCGCGTCAGCGTGTAGCGGAACTCAGCTTCCGCCTGGTTTTTTTCCTCGGAGAGGTGGACGAAATGGCGGCCGATGACCGCCATCGAGGTGGACGTGATGGCGGCATAGATTACCGCGGTGACGACCAGGAAGCCGGGAATGGTGACGGTCGAACCTGCAATCGGCAGGGTCAAGGCGCCGCCGATCGTCCACAGCACCACGATGAAGGTCGAGGCCGACAGAAATGCGACGATGACACCGGCAATGAAATCGACGGGCGATTCTGTGGCAATCCGCAAATCCTCGGCGATGCGGGCTTCGGGATTGCTGTGGTCACCGCCGACGAGGTTCAGCTGATAGTAGCGGCCGCTTGCGAGCCAACGTGCGATGACTGCGGTGGTGAGCCAGGAGCGCCAGCGGCGCTGTATCGTCATACGAAAGAAGACTTGTGCCACCACAAGGCTTGTGCTTCCGAGCACGAGCGGCACGAAAACGGCGCTCAGCCGATATACGGTATGGGCGTTGCGTTGCTCAATGGCGTCGAAAATCGCGCGATTCCAGACATTGATCCCATACTGGAAGCCGACATTGGTGACGATCAGGACCAACAGCCCGATCGTGCACGGCCAAGCGAGCCTATCGCCAATGCTGCCCCAGTAACCGCGCGCGCTGATCCAGAAACGCTTCAGCAGGTACCTCTTGCGCGCCTGCTCGGCCTCTTCGGGTGTCAGCTCCGGATCGGGTTCGATGAAATCCGGCGGCGGCGCGGCCTCGCCGACGACCTCGGACGCGGCTTCGACAGTCGATTGTTTCTCGTGGCGCGACTCCTCGGCATCGCGCAATTGGGCGGCGTCAACCGATTTCGGCTTGAATCTAGCCTCGGGCATCCGGCGATAACGGCTTAAAAATCAGAAGGTTTCATAGCGTCCGCTCGAGATGGTCAGCTGCCAACAGCGCCTGGGTTTCGCTCATGATTGCCGGCTGCCGTAGCGGCCTCGCTCCTGCATCGGCTCCTGTGACCGCGACGCAGCTCCGCCGGCAGGCGCATCGCGTGCAGTTGGCTGGAGTGTCAGCGATGCACCGGGACGGCGTTTTCGTACCGGGCCATCTACGCCGACGCGGCCCTCGTCGGACAGAAAGGGGAGACCAGATTCTGGCGCAGAACCTGGTCGTCGGGACAATGGTTGGAGCAGACATTCTGCACCATTTGCGGATCGGTCGTTTTCATGCGGGCAGAAGGATTGAAGGATGCGCTGTCGGTCTCGGTCGGCTGTCTGGAGGACCCGCATTTTCCGGCCCCGGCAACGCTCCACTGGCCTGACAGGAAACATAAATGGCTTTGTTTGGAAGGCTTGCCCAAGGTCGCTTGAGGAGCGAAATGGCGATGCGTGCAGACGCTGGCACAGAGTTGCAACAGAACTTCAGGGATCACTCTGCTGGACGAGCAGTCTCGACAATTCGCTTCAGGCTCTCAAGATTTATTCGCATGCCGCGTTCGAAGAAGCTGGACGCGAGCGGCGCGAGAAGCGCCATCGGCCCGGGAAGCCCTTTTCCGGTAATCGAACCCTCGAGGTGGAGATGCGTTCTGTGGCCTGTCGGCGCCAGCCGAAAGCGGTAGGTGAATGGCGTCGGCCCGCTCAAGCTGGACAAAGTCAGCAGTGCATCGACTTCGAACTCGGTGACCTCCACGATGTTTTCGAGGACCCGCCCGACCGGGCCGGCCGTGAGCTTGGCTACGGACTGCACAGCCGAGTACCAGGCCGGAGCCGCTTCAATATCCTCGATATGACGGAAGACGGTCTGGGCAGGCCTGTCGATCTCGATTGATATGTCGAACATTTGTGACTTATTCCTTCGGGAGATCGGATGATGGCCCATCGCGCCGGGCGATTGCGTTGCCGGCGGCTGTTCCGGCGACCAGAACTCGCAGCAGCCCGACGGCGGTTGTGACCTCGTTCGGCGTGAGCCGCTGGCCCAGCCATCCGTAAAGCCGGGATTCGACCTGCCGGATTTCGGCGGCGAGCCGGTGCCCCTCCTGTGTCAGTTCGAGCTCCACCTGCCGGCGATCGTCGGAGTTTTCCCGCCTGACGACGAGCGCCCGCTCGACCAGCGTGCTTACCAGCCGGCTGGGACTGCCGGTCTCGCAGACCAGCAGCTTGCCAACAGCATTGAGCGACATTGGTCCGCCGGCCTTCAGGCAGCTGATGACTTCAGCCTGGGAAGGGGTGACGCCAAGCGGCGAGAGCAAGTCGGTAAGCAGCCTGTTGCCTTCGCGCTGGGCGCCGAGAATGAGGAATCGCAGCTCCTCTTCTGGTTTCATGCCGCCGCTCCCAGTTCGACCGGGGCGGTCACCAGCTGACGCGTCGCCAGCCGCACGGCGCTCTCCGGATCATGGGTCGGCAGATAGATCGTCGGCTGCTGCTCGGCGAGCTGCCGGACGGCTCGCAGGGTGGCGGCGGCAATTTTTGTATCGGGTCCCACGCCGTCCACCTTGCCGGCAAGCATCAGTGCCTGGTTGTAAGACGTGTCGCCGGCGAGAAAGAGCGTTGCGTCGCCATCCTCCACCAGCACCGAAAGATGACCGGCAGTGTGACCAGGAGTTGCGATCGCCACGACGTCGCCCGCTTTGGTCAAGCGCTTGCTCGCCGCAAATTGGCCGAACGGTCCATCGTCGAGCTCGAGCCGTATGGGGTTGAACCAGTCGGGCCAGCGCTGCGGCAGGTAGCCGCGGAGCATTCCAATGAAACCCGACGCCGTGTCGATCTCACTGGGGGCGGCGAGTATCTCGCTATGGGGAAAATGCACCAGGCCCGCATCGTGGTCCATGTGCAGATGCGTGAGCACCACCCGTTTGACGTCGCGCGGCCCGATACCCAGGCCACGCAGCTGCGGCCCGATCTCTTCTTCCGGCTCGATACGAAAGTGCACTTCCCAGCGAAAGAACGGATGCAGCGAGCGTCCGTGCCCGTTCAGCAGATGCGCCGCCTGTCCAGTGTCGACTACAATGACGCCTTCGTCATGCTCGATGGCCCAGGCGAAGGTCGGCAACCAGCCGGACCAGTTCCTGTCGGCAAAGATGCTGGCAAGCCCATGACCGCGTCCTTCGATCTGGGCCGTCTTGATGCGGACCGACCCGGTCCGGATGGCATGTACTTTCATTTTTTCCTCTCCATTAGATGATATGTCATCGTATGACACGTCATATATTTAGGAGTCAATAGGACGGAGGAGAAAAGATCAGCGCGATGGCGATCGCGAGCATCTGCCGCTCAGCCCGATCGCGCAGGCGCTGAATTCCGGAACAAGGGTGCGATTTTGCCGTTGAGCCAGAAACTGGAAGCGACCCGCATGTCCGAATTGCCGAATGAAGAGATCGAAGGGCGGCTGAACGCCCAGCGCGAGACTTTGGCGCTGGTCGTCGCACTGCTTGCCAACAAGGATACGGCACCCGAGCGAATATGGGCCGAACTGGAGGCCCGTTTTCAGTTTCAGAACAGTCAGGAGGACCCCGGCGTCCTGCCAAGCAGCGCATTCGCCATCGAGGCTGCGAAGATGCGGGAGTTCAAGCTGATCGCCGAAGAGGCGCGGGCGCGCACTGCGGAATGGAACGGCAGGGACAAGCCACAGGGCGCCAGCTGAAGCCCCGGCGAGTGGTTGCAGGACCGGCTATTTTGCGAGGGGCCGAGCAGGCGTCAGCTTTGCCCTAGAAGTGCACGCGCCAACTCTTCCCATTCCTCGTCAAGCGTTGAGGTCGACGGCGCGGCATTGCTGCGGCGATACCAATATTCGGCATTCGACTGGTCGCCTTCCTTGCGGTGGAGATAGGCATGCACGTGCATGCCCGCCGTATCGTCGCGCTGCTGCGCGCATTCGTGCGCCTTAGCCCAATCGCCCTTTGCATCCCACCACAGCGCCTGCAGGGCAGGGCTCAAGCCGGCTGGCGGCTGTGGTTTTGCAATCGAATCCCTGAAGATTTGCAGATCCATTTTTCCACCCTAGCAACGTACAGGGCGCCGATAATACCTGCACCGGCAGCCGACCGATAGCGTGCATCGGGCGGGACAACCGGAATGGGTGTCGGGAGCCGATAACCGCACGGCCAGATGCTTGATTTGGTGACGTGCATGAAATAGTGCGCACCACGGCACCATGATGCCTGAGACAGCGAGGATGGGTAGCGAGCCGATGACAGCCCCCGACAACGCACGCCAATTCTACCACGGCACCCGGGTCGACCTTAAACCGGGAGACCTGATAGAAGCCGGCTACAGCTCCAATTACGGCGCGAGAAAGCAGGCAGCCTGGGTCTATCTGACCGGCACTCTGGATGCGGCCATCTGGGGTGCCGAGCTGGCCGCTGGTGACGGGCGGGAAAGGATCTACATCGTGGAGCCAACCGGCCCGATCATGGACGACCCCAATCTTACGGACAAGAAATTTCCCGGCAATCCGACGCAGTCCTATCGCTCCCGCGAGCCGCTCAGGATCACGGGCGAGGTCGCCAAGTGGCAGGGCCACTCCCCGGAGCGGCTGAAAGAGATGAAGGACCATATCGAACGGCTGAAGGCGCAAGGCATCGAGGCGATCGATTGATCGCTAAGTCCTGCAATTGCCAGGCCTGGCTCTGACCTACGGTCGGCGGCAGTCGCCGCGAAACACGGCTCGCCGTCTGCAATGGATCAGGACCCGACCGCACCGCCTCCTACCGCACGACCTCGCGGTGGGCGCCGGGCAGTCGGGTGGCGATGAGCTTGTCGATGCGGCGGCCGTCGAGGTCGACGACCTCGAAGCGCCAGCCTTGCGCGTCGACGCATTCGCCGGTCGCCGGCAGATGGTGCATATGCGACAGCACATAGCCGGCGACGGTTTCGTAGTCGCGGTTCTCGGGCAGGTCGATGCGGAGAACCTCCGCCATCTCGTCGGCCTGCATGTAGCCGGCGAGCAGCCATGAGCCGTCCTCGCGCTTGACGGCGTTTTCCTCGTCGCCGGCATCGAGGTCCGAGCGGAAGACGCCGGTGATCGCTTCCAGTATGTCGGCTGGGGTGACGATGCCTTCGAAATGGCCGTATTCGTCGTGCACCAGCGCCATGGGCACGTCGGATTCCTTCAGCGTCGCAAGCACATCCAGCGCGTCGGCCTGGTCATGCACGATCGGGGCGGTGCGCACGTGCCGGCGCGGGTCCAGGGCGCGGCCGCCCAGCATCGCGGCCAGCACGTCGCGGGTCTGGACGACACCAATCATGGCGTCGACGCCGCCGTCGCCGGCCGGCAGGCGCGAATGCTGGGTATCCATCAGCAGCTTCCTGATGGCGGCCTCGTCGGCTTGCAAATTGATCCAGTCGACCTCGGTGCGCGGCGTCATCACCGCGCGCACGGCACGGTCGCCGAGCCGCATGACGCCCGCGATCATGCGGCGTTCGTCGGATTCGATGGTGCCGTGGTGCTCGGCCTCGGCGACCAGCATCTTGATCTCCTCGTCGGTGACCTTCTCCTCGCTCTGGCCGCGCTGGCCAAGCAGCCACAGGAGGGCACGGCCGGAAAAGTCGAGCAGGAAGACCAGCGGCGCCGAGAAGCTGGCGAGGATGGTCATTGCCGGAGCGACCCTGACGGCGACCCGTTCGGGGTCGCGCAAGGCGATCTGCTTAGGCACCAGTTCGCCGATGATCAGCGAGCCATAGGTGATTAGGGCGACGACGATGCCGACGCCGAGCGGGTCGGCGAGGCTTTCGCGGATACCGGCCGACGCCAGGAAGGTGGCCAACCGCTCGCCAAGCGTGGCGCCGGAAAAGGCGCCGGACAAGACGCCGACCAAAGTGATGCCGATCTGCACCGAGGACAGGAATTTTCCCGGATTGGCGCCGAGCGCCAGAGCCCGGCCAGCGCCCTTGACGTTGCGGTCGATCATCGCCTTGAGGCGCGCCGGCCGCGACGAGACGATGGCGAGCTCGGACATCGACAGAAGGCCGTTCACACAGATGAGGACGACCACGATGGCAATTTCAGCATAAAGCATGCCGGGTCCATAGCATTGCCACGCGGTTTTCGAAAATAGGACGGTTGCGATTTTTCAGGGCAATCGCTTCAGGCAGAAAAGATAATGCCCAATTCGTCTTGGAGGTTATCAATTGTCGAAGTCGGCGCCGCCCTGGCAGCGCAAACCTTAAGCAATGGCCCTTTGTCTTTTCAACTAGCCGGCGGAGCAATCAAGCGGCATCCCAGGGCGGCGCGGAAAAATGCTCGATCAGGGTGTCGACGACGACGCGCACCTTTGGCGCGAGGTTGCGTGTTACCGGCCAGATGGCATGCACCACGGTATTTTCGACAAGACAGTCCGACAGAACCATTTCGAGCTCACCGCGCCTGATGCTGTCGGCCGTCAGCCATGTCGGCAGAAAGACGATGCCGCAGCCGGCCAGTACCGCATCGAGCATCGGTTCGCCGTGGCCGAGCACCAGCCGCGCCTTGGGCGCGAATTTTTCGAGACGGCCGTCGGCATGCCTGACGGTCCAGGGATGGACAGCGCCGTCGCGGCCGTAGCCGATGAGGCTATGCCTGGCGAGATCCTCGATCGATTGCGGCCTGCCATGGGCGTCGAGATAGGCGGGGACGGCGACGATGCCCGAACGCTGGGCATAGATGCGGCGCGCGGCGATCGAAAGGCTGTCGTCGAGATCGCCCATGCGCACCGCCAGATCGATGCCTTCCTCGATCAGGTCGACGCGCCGGTCGTTGAACGAGATTTCCATCGTCAGATCCGGGAATTTTTTGGAAATGTCGAACAGCACCGGGGCGACGCATCGCCGGCCGAAAGCCAGAGGCAGGTCGACGCGCAGCCGCCCGGAAGGCACCTGCTTGCGGGAAGCGAGCAGTGACTGGGCGGCTTCGATCTCGGCCAGCGCCCTGACGCAGGCTTCATAGTAGCTCAGGCCCTCGCTGGTTGGGCTGAGGCTACGGGTGGTACGGTTGAGCAGGCGAACGCCCAACCGCTGTTCCAGCTGTGCGATCGACTTGCCGACCGCCGATTTCGTGACATGCAACCGGACAGCGGCGCCGGTGAAGCTGCCAGCCTCCACGGTATGAACGAATGCGACGATGCCCTGCAGATTGGCCGATTCCAATGAAGCGCTCCTATTGTAGAGTTTCACTCATTAATCCGTTGCAAAACATGCCACATAGAAGCTCTTTTCTCCATAGTGAAACGGCGTAAATGTCCGCGCAGCCATCAACCGCGGAGCGCGAACCAAATGAGCACCGAAAACAAATCCTGGCAGATGAACGGTTTCGGTCTGTCCAGGCTGAAGCCGGCTGAGGGCAAGCTGCCCCAACCCGGGCGGCATGACCTGCTGGTGCGCGTCACAGCGGTATCGCTGAATTACAAGGACAGGATGATCGTCGATGGCGTGCTGATACCGGACCTCAGCTTTCCGTTCGTGCCGACATCGGACGCGGTTGGCGAGGTGGTGGCGATCGGCGGCAAAGTCAGCCGCTTCGGCATCGGGCAGCGCGTGCTCGGCCAGGTCATCGCCGACTGGCCGGACGGCGACGCGCCGCCCGTGCTGCACAAGCATACGCTGGGTTCGTCACTGCCCGGCACGCTGTCCGAGCATGTGCTGTTTCATGAGGATGCCGCCGTGGCGGCGCCGCCGTCGCTCAGCGACATCGAGGCATCGACGCTGCCGATCGCGGCGCTGACGGCCTGGTTCGCGCTGGTCGAGGCGGCCAAGCCGATCCCGGGCGAAACCGTTCTCATCCAGGGCACTGGCGGCGTGTCGCTGTTTGCGCTGCAATTTGCCGCCGCCTTAGGCCTGCGCGCCATCGTCACCTCGAGCTGCGACGAGAAGCTCGAGCGGGCGAAGGCGCTCGGCGCCTGGAAGGGAATCAATTATCGCAGCCAGCCGGCATGGGACGAGGCGGCGCGCAAGCTGACAAACGGCGCCGGCGTCAGGCATGTGCTGGAAATGGTCGGCGGCGACAATGCGCGGCGCTCGCTCAATGCGCTGGGCGCCGACGGCAGGCTGTCGCTCATCGGCCTTCTCGGCAGCATGGAGCTTAGTTTCCCGATCATTCCGTTCCTGCGCAACCGGATCGTCGTACAGGGCATATCGATCGGCCATCGCCGCGCTTTCGAGCGGATGAACCAGGCGATCGAGACGCTTGCGATCAAGCCGGTGATCGACAAGGTGTTTGGCTTCGACGAGGTGCCGCAGGCATTTGAGCGATTGGAGACGGGACCGTTCGGCAAGATCGTGATCGCCGTGCCCTGAACCCCGTCGGCACGAAAATGGCTGTCAGACGGGAAGGCTGATGGCGCCTACGGCAGTTGCAGCAGCACGCCGACAATGGCCTTGCCGTCGGTGAAATAGGGATCGCCTTCGCCGTTGCGCCCGGCCTTTGTGGCGCCGACGCCTGGTATCTGGCTGGTCGAGATCAGCATGCCGGCAGCGGCGAGGTCGCGCATCAACCCGTCGCGCTCGGCGTCGATGTCGGGGCCGATGTGATGGGTGATCGCGCCGGTATCGTGGCTGAGGCCGACGCCGCGGTCGAAGCTTGCCGAGCCAAGCCAAAGCGGCCGGCCGTCGTCGCCGGTCGCATCGGTCTGCCAGAAACGGACGTGGTGGCGCCGGTCGGCGCTGTCGCCGACCGGCTTTTCGAAGGCGAGGTCCTGGGCGCGGCCTTCGAACAGCAGCCGGCTGACCGGCGCATCGGGATAGGGGCGGTTAAACAGCACGCTTTCGCCGATCTCGATCGCGGTCTTCAGCGTGATCGCGTCTGCCGTATCCCAGCCGGCGACGGCAAAAGCATGGACAAGCTCCTTCCTGGTGCCGACAAGGCCGACATTGATCGGATCGCCCAGAATGCCTTGCGGCGTGTGCGTCACCATCTCGAATTGCCGGCTGCGAAAATTGCGGTCCCGCAACGTCCAGAACTCAGGCGCGGCGAAATAGGCGAGCGAAAGATAAGCGGCACAGCATGCCACCAGCCAGGTCGTTGCACGTCGTCGAAGGCTTCGTTGGCTCATGCATTGGCGCTCGAATTGGCAGGCCCGTCAGGCCGTCGAAATCCTTGGCAAGCGGCGCGCAGCCGGTCTATCGTAGCATGAAATGGCGTAGAACCGGCTAGCACGAATGAGGGCGTGATGAAGGGCAAACCGGCGCGCGGCACTGCCATGGCGTTGACCGCCGACCTTGTCGCGCTGGTCGAACGTGTCGAGCCCGACCCCGGCCCCGAGCCCGGGACGACAGAGCACACCGACGCGGAGTTCGATGGTCTTGTCGAGCAACTGCTGCTGAAATACCGGCCCGAAATGCTCTGGGTCTTTGCCTACGGCTCGCTGATCTGGAATCCCGAATTCGACTATGTCGAGCAGCGCCCGGCCACGGCGCCAGGGTGGCACCGCTCGTTCTGCATGAAGCTGACCCGCTGGCGGGGAACCCGTGATGTTCCGGCCTTGATGCTGGCTTTGGACCGTGGCGGCAGCTGCAAAGGCGTTGTCTACAGACTTCCGGCAGAAGATCATTTCGGGCAACTCGGTCGGCTGATGCGACGGGAGATCGACGCCAACCCGCCTACCAACGTGCCGCGCTGGATCTGGGTCGAGACCAGCGACGGTCCGCTACGCGCCCTGGCATTCGTCGCGGCGCCCGACGGCAAGGCTTATGCCGGGCGGCTGCCGCTCGATCAGGTGGCACAGACATTGGCGCGCGCAGCCGGACATTGGGGTTCGTCCGCCCAGTATCTGTTCCGCACCGTCAGCATGCTCGAGGAAAGCGGAATCGGCGACAAAAACTTGTGGCACGTCCAGGGTCTGGTCGCGCAGCACATCAAGGCTTCCACCGGCGGCACGCAACGCAGCTGATCCGGACGCTCTCGCGAAATGCTTGTTCCAATTTCATCTGAAAACCGGAACGGTCAGCGGCAGGCGCGGTAGCCGTTCTTGCGGTTCTTGATGTCGAAATGGAAATGGTTGCGGTGATCGTAATTGTAGCCGGGGCCGAGCACGGTGGTGAAGTACTGGCAGCCGTCGGCGCGCACATTGTTGAGGAAGCCGCGTGTGCGGAAGGCGAACAGGCCGGGCTTGCGGACGTCGATGTCGTCGCCATTGTTGAGCTCGATGCTCATCACGTC
The DNA here is from genome assembly GCF_040317735.1 of Mesorhizobium sp. M1399. Taxonomy (NCBI): domain Bacteria; kingdom Pseudomonadati; phylum Pseudomonadota; class Alphaproteobacteria; order Hyphomicrobiales; family Phyllobacteriaceae; genus Mesorhizobium; species Mesorhizobium sp. M1399. The sequence goes on along the minus strand of NZ_JAMYKZ010000014.1, from coordinate 54,515 downwards.
GAGCGCATTGCCCTTGCCGTGTTCCGACAAAACACCTTCGCCGGCAATCCTGCGGCAGGAATAGCTCGAGCCCTGGTGGATGGTCCTGACGCCTGAAAAATAGCGCCAGCGGGCCGACGGGACGAGTTCGTTCCTGGTCCAGCCGGCAAAGGTGGCGGCCATGTCGCAGGTCAGCGTCGCGGCCGGCTTCATCTCGACGCTGCCGATGGCCGAGACCTTGACCGGATAGTCGATGCCGCACTGGCCTTCATGGATCGGCGCAACGTCGGTGTAGACGACGCCGAGGCGTTTCAGTTCCTTGCGGCAATCGATCTCTGTAGCCGGCATCTGTTCGGCCGGCGACATCGGGTTGTCCATGCGCGGATAGGCGGCCGTCATATATGGGTCGGACGGGACGAGGCGCTGCATGCCGGAATATTCCGGGCCGGAATCTTGGGGACCGGAATCTTGTGGGCCGGAATTGGGCGGAACGGCAGCGGTCTGGCTGCCGACATCGACGGCCGGCTGCAGCGACAGCACGCTGTCGGTATTGCAGGCCGAGACCGCTGCAATGGCAAGCACGGCGGCAAGCCTGCCGGCCATGCGCGCGCGTCCTGTGTGCCGCGCAGCGGCAAGCGCAGCGCGAAATAGCCCGGCCATCGGAGGGGTTCCCTGTCCCTGGATGGCACAGACTCTAAACCTGAAGAGTAAAGGAAAAATCAGCGGCGCCGTTCACGCCTGCGGCCAAATTGCGGCGCCACTGTCGGCGCCCGGCGTCATTGGCAAAACGTGCCGCCATTGCGGCGCGGTTCGAGGTCGAAGTGGAGATGTAGCGAATGATCGGCGTCGCTGCCCGGGCCAAGCACGGTCTTGAACGGCCCGCAGGCGGCCTTGCGCACTGCATCCAGGAATTCCGCGTCCTTCTGCGGCGGCGTTGGACCGACATCGATCTCTTTCCCGTCGGAAAGCGTGAAGCTGGCGATGTCGAGGGCGTTGCCGAAGGCGTGCTCCGACAGTTTGCCGCCGGCGTGGCGCGGCCGGCAGACGAAGGCGGAGGCCTGGCCGATCGATTTGATATCCGTGCCGAACTCGGCCTTTGCGGCAGGCTGGATGACCGAAGCAGCAAAGCGGGCGGCCGCTTCCGCCATCTGGCAATTGAGCTCGGTTTCGGGACCGATGGCGATGGATTTGCCGAGCGTTTTCAGCACGACCGGGTAAGGGATCGAGCAACCGACCGCCGTATCATGCTCGGGCTTGCGCTCCTCGAAATCGACGCCCATGGACTTCAGCCGCCTGCGGCAGGCCAATTCTTCGGCCGGCATTTCCTTCCCGGCAATGGCGGCCGAGCGAGGATCTGGAAGGATTTCTTGCTCCGCCTTTTTGTCTGCCTCGGCCGGGTTTGGTGGCGCGGCCGGTGGGCTTGCCGGCGGCTCAGCCTGCGCCGGCTTTTCAGGAGGCTGTGGTGCAATCGCCGGCGGCTCCGGCTGCTGGGTCTTGGGCTGGCCATTTTGGGGCTGCCCGTTTTGCGGCTGCTCGTTTTGGGGCGGCTCAGCCTCCGGGGCATCCGCCGGGCGCGGTTCGGGGACCGGGATGTCGGCTGGCGACGGCGGAGTGGCTTCCTGGTTGAACTGCGGAACCGGTGCAGTTTGCGGCAGTTCGGGCGCCTTGGCCAGAGCGGGTCCCGTCAGCGACGTAGCCGTAACGGCCAGGAGCAATCTACCCAATCTGAAAAAGCCAAACGCCGCCATTACTTCGCAACGGCCAGAATGCAGGGAAGTTGCCTTGGGCGAGGCGGGCCGGCGATCACAATCGGTAACCGCGCCGTCACGCGCCGATCGCTTCCAGGCCCTCCTCGAGCCAGTCCGCCAGCAGCGGCATGCCGAGCAGGTACTTTGCCGTGCGCTTGTTGGCGCGCTCGCGGGCGGCGGTCAGCGCGTCCGTCCATTCCGTCGCGTCATAGTCGCCGCGGCCGACCCAGGCCAACGCAATCAGTTCGGCCGCTTCGTCGACATTGAGGTCGTCGATCAGTTCGCGCAGTTCCTCCTCGGTGAGATTTTCGGAGCTTTCCTCGGCAAGGCCGTCGTGATGGTGGTTGTCGTGCGCGTTGCCGTCGAGCTCTACCTCGTGCTCGGCGCCGTCGGCATAGTCTTCGTTCACGGCGGCGCTGAGCGCCTTCGCCTTCAGGATGAACAGGCGCACGGTGTCGGGACCGATCGAAAGCTCCCAGTCTCGTTCAACGCGTTGCTGCACCGGCCGTCTCCCTGCTTCGTGCTCGGTCGGCCCGATGATAGCCGATTTGCAGCGCTCGTCACGTTCTCTTGCGCGTCGGCGTTGATCGTGAACCATGATTTCCGATGCCCTCTGTTCCAGGGATAAGATGGCCTTGCTGGGAGAGATCGCGGTTTTGAGATAGAATGGCATTTTCCGGGGACGAAACGGCTTCGGCCCGGCGTTAGTGTTGCATTGTCAGGTTCTAAGGAGAGTTCGATGCGCAGACGATTGCTGATTTGTGCCATGGCCATGGCCGCCCTGCCGCTGATTGCGGCTCCGGCGTTTTCGGCTGGTGAAGGCGGGGGAGGTGGTGGCGGCGGCGGCGGCAATGGCGGCGGCGGCCAGAGCCAGTGCAAGAAGGGGGAGGCCTGGGACAAGAAGCAGAAGAAATGTGTCTCGCCGAAGCAAGGCATGCTGGACGACGACAGCATCTATGATGCCGGTCGCGCGCTGGCGATGGATGGACGCTATGACGAGGCGATCGCCGTGCTCAGCCTCGCCGCCAACAAGCAGGACCCGCGCATCCTCAACTATCTCGGCTATTCGCACCGCCATTCCGGCCGCATCACCGTCGGCCTCGGCTATTACGAGGAAGCGCTGCGCATCGACCCGAATTACACGCTGGTGCGCGAATATCTCGGCGAGGCGCACCTGCAGATCGGCGATCTTGCCGGCGCCCAGGAACAGCTCCGCGAAATCGAGAAGCGCACGGGCAAGGGGTCTCGCGAATACGGCATGCTGTCGGAGCAGATCGATCATTTCATGAGGAGCTGATCCTCCGGAACGCTCCTCATAACCGGCTGTGAGCGATCGCAGCCGGTTTTTTGCTGTGCTGCGCACGTTTGGCCACAACCGGGATTTGGCATCACGGTACACACGATGCGATCTTGGAAACCCGCTTGACGTCGGGTCACCCGCGCAATTGGTGGATGATTTTTCAAAAACCGACTTTTTGGACGTGAAAAACCCGCGAAGATTGCTATATCTTGCGAAATTGTGGTGAGACGGTTCCGTTAGCCCGAGGCTGCCGGACCGTTTTCTTTTTGTACCATCGACAAGGTCGCTCCCGATTGCGGGGGCGGCGGCAGGAAAGGTCAGGCATATGAACAAGGTCCCGATGACAGGCGAGGGGTTCGCGTCATTGAAGGAAGAACTGCGCTGGCGCCAGCAACAGGAGCGGCCGCGTATCATCGAGGCGATTTCCGAAGCGCGCTCGCATGGCGACCTCTCCGAAAATGCCGAATATCACGCGGCAAAAGAGGCGCAGAGCCTCAATGAGGGCCGGGTCAACGAGCTTGAGGATCTGATCGCGCGGGCCGAGGTGATCGACGTCACCAAGCTCAGCGGCGACAAGGTCAAGTTCGGCGCTACCGTGGTGCTTGTCGACGAGGATACCGAGGAGAAAAAGACCTACCAGATCGTCGGCGACCAGGAGGCTGACGTGAAGTCCGGCCGCATCTCGATCTCCTCGCCGATCGCGCGCGCCCTGATCGGCAAGGAAGTCGGCGACGCCATCGAGGTCAACGCGCCCGGCGGCGCCAGGGGCTATGAGATCGTCCAGGTGCAGTTCATCTAGGACCTTTTGATAATTCTACTCCGGCAGCCGACTAGAGCGGTTTTCTGCGCTTCCGGTGCTCGCGTACTTTAAGTACGCTCCGCTCCGGTTCTCGAAACCCACGCTATTCGACTCGCCAGAGCGAATTCTGAAAAGGTCCTACGCCGCGCCTTGTGATTTAAGCGCCAGCAATCTCTCGGCTTCCGCCATCACCTCCGGCGGCGTGATGCTGCGGCCGGGTCTGGCAAGCAGCGTCGATGAGAACGGGCCGCGCGGGCCGGTCAGGCCGGGCTCGGTGGCGAGGAATACCGCCACCGTCGGCAGGCCGAAGGCGCTGGCGAGATGGGTCAGGCCGGTGTCGGCGCCGATCACCAGCGCTGAGCCGCCGATGACAGCGGCGATCTCGGCAAGCGGCGACCTGGGAACCACCACGGTTTGCGAAACGGCGCCGGCGATCGCCTCGGCAACTGCCTTTTCCCGGTCGTTCGACCAGGTGGTGACCGGCGTCATCCCCTTATCCACCAGCAGGCGGGCGGTTTCGATCCAGTCCGCGACCGGCCATTTCTTGTCCTCGCGGCTGGTGCCGTGCAGCAGGAAGGCGGTCTTTTCGCCGACAAAAGTCGATCTTCCGGCTGGCGGCACGATGCCGGAGTCAAGCCGGGAAAAATCCGGCTCGTAGCCGAGCGCCAGCCCGAACAGCCGTCTCGTGCGCTCGATGGCATGCAGGTCGCGCGGCACGGCGTAGCGATGGCCATAAAACAGGCTCGCCGAAGGCTCGCGGGCGCTCGAGCGGTCGAACCCGGCGATCGGTCCTGCCGCCAGCCGCGCCACCAGCGCCGATTTCAACAAGCCTTGCGCATCGAGAACGAGGTCGTAGCGGCAATCGCGCAAGGCGCGGCACAAGCCGACCACTTCCCGCCATGTGCCGGGCTCGAGCAGCTTCCTGCGCCAGCGCCGGATCGCCACGCTGTGGATGGTTTGGATGGCGGGATGCAGCGCCACGATGCCGGCAAAGGCCTCTTCCACGCACCAGTCGAACGACAGGCCGGGCCGGGCGCGGCGCGCATCCTCGATCGCGGGAAAGGTGTGGATGACGTCGCCCATCGACGACGTCTTGACGATCAGCACCTTCATGCGGCGGCCGGCATTTCCAGCAGCCGCTCCGCCGCCACCACGACGCGTTCGACGTCCAGCGTCTTCAGGCAGTTGAGATGACCGAGTGGGCAGGTCTTCCTGTGGCACGGCGAACAGGACAGGCCGAGCCAGACCAGTTCGCGACGCTCTGCGAGCGGCGGCGTGTTCTGCGGCGAGGTCGAGCCGTAGACGGCGACAACCGGCGTGCCGACCGCGGCGGCGACATGCATCAGCCCGCTGTCGTTGGAGACGGCGAGCCTCGCCGCGGCGATCAGGTCGATGGCATCCTCCAGCCGCGTCTGGCCGGCGAGATCGACGGCGCCCGGCGCAAGCGCGGCGATTTCAGCCGTCACCTCGGCGTCGTTCTTCGATCCGAACAGCGCCACGCCAAACCCCTTCGCCATCATCTCGCGGGCGACGCCGGCATAGTGTTCGCTCGGCCAGCGCTTGGCCGGGCCGAATTCGGCGCCGGGCATAAGTGCCACGAATTTCCTCGCCGTCAGCCCGAAACGGCCGAGCAGTGCCGCCTGGTTATCCTGATCGACGGCAAGCTTGGGAGCCCGGAAGCCGCCGCCCTGGGCAAGGCCGAAATAGGCCTGCGCGGTGCGCCGTTTCAGGCGATCGGGCAAGGGCACGATGTCGGTCAGCAGCCCATAGCGCATTTCCTTGAGATGGCCGACGCGGCGCGGAATGCCGGCAAAGAACGGGATCAGCGCCGACTTCCAGCTGCCCGGCAGGATATAGGCCATGTCGTAGCGGCCGCGCAGCAGGCGGCCGAAGCGCCTGCGGACGCGGAATTCGAACGCGCCGGATTTCAGCGGCAGATCGATCTGCTGGCGTATTTCGGGCATGCGCTTGACCAGGGGGGCTGCCCAGGCCGGCGCCAGCACGTCGATGGCGGCGTTCGGATGAAGCTCCCTCAGCGCCTGGAACAGGCACTGCGCCATCACCATGTCGCCCACCCAGCGTGGGCCGATCACGAGGATCGTTGGGCTTTCAGCCATTCGACATAGTCTCTGACGCCGGTTTCCACTGTGCGGAACTGGCCATTGTAACCGGCTGCGCGCAAGCGGGACATATCAGCTTGCGTAAAGCTCTGGTAGCTGCCCTTGAGGTGGTCGGGAAATTCGATGAATTCGATCTGGGCTTGGCCGAGCGTATCGATCACCGTTTCGGCAATGGCGCGGAACGGCTGGGCCTTGCCGGTGCCGCAGTTGAAGATGCCGCTCGAGCCGCGTTTCCACAGCCACAGATTGACGTCGGCGACATCGCCGACATGGATGAAATCGCGGCTCTGCTCGCCGGGCCCGAAACCGTCATAGGCGCCGAACAGCTTGGGGTTTTCGCCGCGTTCGACCTGGTTGAACAAATGGAAGGCGACCGAGGCCATGGCGCCTTTATGCGCCTCGCGCGGTCCGTAGACGTTGAAATAACGCAGGCCCGCCACCGGCGAATGGTCGGTATCGAACACGGTGCGGCGGACATAGTCGTCGAACAGCTTTTTCGAATAGGCATAGACGTTGAGCGGGCGTTCGTATTGCGGATCCTCGCGGAACTCGGCGCCGCCGCCATAGACCGAAGCGGACGAGGCATAGAGGAAGGGTACGCGCAGGGCCAGGCAGGCGTGCAGCAAGTGCTTCGAATAGGTGTAGTTGACCTCCATCATGAACTTGCCGTTCCATTCGGTGGTGGTCGAGCAGGCACCCTGGTGGAAGACGGTCTCGATGCGGCCGAGGTCCCCGGCTTCCATCCGCGCCAGGAAATCGTCCTTGTCGAGATAATCGGCGATCTCGAGATCGGCGAGATTGGCGATCTTGTGGCCGTCGGTGAGGTCGTCGACGACGAGGATGTCGCTGAAACCGTCGGCGTTGAGCGCGGCGACGATGTTGGAACCGATCATGCCGGCGCCGCCCGTGACGATGATCATGAAAGCCTCTGGTACCTTGTGCCGGTTGTAGCCCTTGTAGGATTCTGGCCTTATAGGGGAGGCGGGCCGGGCTGTCGACAAAGCAGGTGGCGGGGCGGCAGGATGAGCGTCATAGTGGCGCCGCAAAGGTCTCGTTTCGGTCGGCCTGCCGGCCGACCGGCGACAGGAGCAAGGTAATGCCGTCAACCGAACTGCTTGTCGCCTTTTTCGCCACCACGGCGATCTTCGCCTATATCCCCGGTCCGGCGATGCTCTATGCCGCCGCGCAAACCATGGCGCGCGGCCGCTGGTCCGGCCTGATGGCGGCGCTCGGCATCCATCTCGGCGGCTATGTGCATGTCTTCGCCGCCGCTGTCGGCCTGTCGGTGCTTTTCCATGCCGTGCCGGTGCTTTACATGGCGGTCAAGCTGGTCGGTGCACTGTATCTGATCTGGCTCGGTGTTTCGCTGTTTCGCGCCAAGGCGCAAGGCGATGCGGTTTTGCCGGGAATTCAGCCGAAATCCGCCCGCCGCGCCTTTTTCGAGAGCGTTGCCGTCGAGGTGCTCAATCCCAAGACGGCGATTTTCTTCATGGCGTTCCTGCCGCAATTCATCGATGCCTCGGCAGGGTTTCCGGTCTGGCTGCAGTTCGTCGTGCTTGGAACGATCGTCAATTTGATGTTCTCGTCGGCCGACATTGTTTGCGTGATGCTGGCCGGCGCGGTGACCGCCAGGCTGCGGCGCTCGAGCCGGGCGCAACGACTGATGCGGCGCGCCGGCGGTGCGGTGCTCGTCGGGCTGGGCGTGCATGTCGCGTTGCAGAAAAGCTGACGCACCGTCGCGCTGCCGCGATCGGTCGAAGGCCTGCCGTTGCGTTGGCTGGAATTGCGGTATATCGGCATCGCCATGAACGGCCGGCCCTGCCAATCGAATTTCCCTGTCACTGAAATCGGCTCTCCCGCGCGTTGACATGATCAAGCTGCCTTCACCCGAACCTCTTCACCGCGCCATCTCGCGCTTCGGCAGCGCCACCGTGCTGGTGGTCGGCGATTTCATCCTCGACCGTTTCGTCAATGGCGTAATCGAGCGCATTTCGCCGGAAGCGCCGATCCCCGTGCTGCACGGGCGCGGCGAAACGCTGGCGATGGGTGGCGCCGGCAATGTCGTCGCCAATATCGTTTCGCTCGGCGCCGCCGCCATACCGGTCTCAGTGATCGGTGCTGACGAGGCCGGCAAGAACCTCATGCGCATGCTCGACGAGTTTGGCGTCGACACCGGCGGGCTGGCGCAGGATGCCGATCGCATGACGTCGTCGAAAAGCCGCTTCAGCGCGCTCAACCAGCAGGTGCTGCGTTTCGACGAAGAGGAAATCAAGCCGCTGGGCGATGCCGAGCGGGCGATGATGGTCGGGCATTTCCGCGACGCGCTGGCGCGCGCCGACATCGTCATCCTGTCCGACTATGGCAAGGGCGTGCTGCTCGACGGCGTCGCCGGCGAGCTGATCTCGATCTGTCGGGAAGCGGGCAAGCCGGTGCTGGTCGATCCGAAGGGCAGCGACTATGCGCGTTATGCCGGCGCGACGGCAATCACGCCCAACCGTAAGGAGCTCGGCGAGGCGGTCGGCCGCGCGGTGTTCGCCGACGACGAGATCGAGGCGGCGGCGCGCCAGCTGATTGCGGCGCACGGTTTCGATTTCGTCGTCGCGACGCGCAGCGAAAAGGGCATGAGCGTCATCGGTGCGGACGACGCCCGGCATATCGCCACGCAGGCGCGCGAAGTGTTCGACGTTTCAGGCGCCGGCGACACGGTGATCGCGACGTTTGCACTGGCGCTTGCTGCAGGGGCGGATCGCGTCATGGCCGGATCGATCGCCAACGCCGCCGGCGGCGTTGTCGTCGGCAAGCGCGGCACGGCGCGGCTGACGATCGAGGAACTCACCGGCGCGCTGTTTCGCTCGCATGGTCCGGTTGCCCACAAGGATGCCATCCTCAATGCCGCCGCCGCCGCGCGGCTGGTGGCGGGCTGGAAGGACGAGGGCTTGAGCGTGGGCTTCACCAATGGCTGTTTCGATATCCTGCATGCCGGCCATGTCAGTCTGTTGCACGCGGCGCGCAGCCTGTGCGACCGGCTGGTGCTCGGCCTCAACAGCGATGCCTCGGTGCGCCGGCTGAAAGGGCCGGGGCGCCCGGTCAACGACCAGCATGACCGGGCCTGCGTGCTGGCAGCACTTGCCTCCGTCGACGCTGTCGTCATCTTCGAGGAGGATACGCCGCTTTCGCTGATCGAGGCGCTGAGCCCCGACATACTGGTCAAGGGCGCCGACTATACGGTCGATCAGGTGGTTGGCGCCGATGTCGTGCAGAAGGCCGGCGGGCGCGTCGTGCTGGTCGATCTCGTTGCCGGCAAGAGCACCACCGGCACCATCGGCAGATTGCGCGCCGGGAACTGAGGATTTCATGTCCGAACTGAACGATTACCTGGCCCGCTCGGCGGCCGCGATTTTGGCGATGGTCGAGCGCGACCTGACCAGCGAGATGGAGCGGGCGGTCAGCGCCGTCGTCGCCGCGCTTTCGCAGGGCAAGGCGTTGCTGATCGCCGGTAATGGCGGCTCGGCCAGCGATGCCATCCACATTGCCGGCGAGCTGGTCGGCCGCTTCCTCAGGGAGCGCAAGGCCTACAACGTCATCGCGCTGCCCGCCAATGCGGCGGTGCTGACAGCCTGGGGGAACGACTACGGCTTCGACACGGTGTTTGCGCGCCAGGTCGAGGCGCATGGCTCGGCGGGCGCCGTGCTGCTCGCCATCTCGACCAGCGGCAATTCGCCAAGCATTCTCGCCGCCGCCCAGCAGGCGCGCATGATGGGCATGACGGTCATCAGCCTGACCGGCGACACCGGCGGCAAGCTGAAGCCGCTATCCGACATCCTGCTCAACGTACCCTCGACCTCGACGCCGATCATCCAGCAGGGGCATTTGTGCCTTTATCACCATTTGTGCGAAATGGTCGAAACGCGCCTCTGCGACGCAGGGTGATTGTGCATTCGGAGTTGATGCCGTCGGCGAAGCTGCAATCTCCCCCGCAAGGGGGGAGATCGGCAGCTTCGTCGATGCCGCCACATTTTGTTCTTGCTTTGTGCCGGCAGCTATGCTACTAATTCAGCTATGGTGCTGATTCGCGCCGAGACCCGCCGTTGAGGCGGGTTGTTTGATGTCAGGCGCTTGGCAAGGTGCACGTAGATAGCGTGGATATGCCGGCTGCGACGTATGGCGTTCCGGGGTCCAGAGCCGCCAACGCCTCCTGACGAAGCCAGCAAGCGTGCGGCGCTTGGCGTTGATCTTCTCAGCGTCTCGCTCAATGCGACGCCGTTCAGCTGCCGCTTCGCCTTCTCCGCCCTGATTAGGCGCATGATCGTCGCCGGGTCCGGCAAGCGGACCGAAGATGGATTCGAGACGTGCGAAGTCATCACCGCTCAGCTTCGTGAGTTCGACGGTCTGGATCGGTCCGCCACCCCGGCCGGTGTGCTGCATGGAGGCGAGCTTGGGATACGGGGCTGGCGCTTTGGCCATGTCGTCCCGCCTCGTGGCGTCCGCTTTGCTGTCGCGCCAGAGAGGTGTCGCCGGTCGCAGCGACTTTTTTGACGCCCTACGCTCGCTTTATTCGGTGTACCACGCTTGCAGCCAGCACCAGGTCTATTGCCCCGGCGAGACATATTTGATTTCTCTGTTTCTAGTTTGATTGTTTTTCACCTGGAGGAGCGCTTGCAAATCTACAAGGTGGGCCAAGTATGCGTTAACGGCCATGCGATTACCGGGAATGTCGAGGCGGCCGCGAGCAGCAAATTTTGCCCTCGGTGTGGGGAAGAGACAATCGTCACCTGCCCCTCCTGTCGTGCATCAATTCGCGGCAACCGAATAATTCGTAGCGATTTTGGCAACATCTCTTCCGGGATGCACATTCCTGCCTTCTGCCATGCATGCGGGAAGCCGTTTCCCTGGACTGAACGTGCTGTCGCAGCTGCAAAAGAACTCGTCGACGAAGTAGAGGGTATCGAGACCGATGAACGCGAGAAGGCTAAGTCCAGCTTCATCGCCCTCGCTTCAGACACAGCTCAGACAACCGTCGCTGCTACTCGCGTGAACAAGCTGATCGCAAAAGCGGGACCAATCCTTGGAAAGGGCATTCGTGATATCGTGGTGTCAATCGCAACCGATGCCGCGAAGAAGGCCATGGGACTATAGCAAACCCGGCAGACCTTCGCTCTGCAACATCAGTTTGCTCGTTCGCCAGTCTTCTTGCCGGCAGTCATCTAACCTGATCTACTTTCCATCTATTTTAGACGGAGGGACATCGAATGGATCTGTCTGTGATTGCGAGTGGCTATTCGGCCCTCACAGCAGCCTTTGAAATCGCGAAGGGCCTGAAGAATGTTGACGACCAGGTAAAACTGAATGCTGCCGTCATAGAGCTCCAGCAGAAGATCGCAGATGCTCAGCACTCTGCCTCTGCATCGCGCGACGCCATGCGCGAGCTACAAGAAAAGATCGCCGAGTTTGAAAGATGGGAGAAAACAGCAGATCGCTACCTTTTGAAAGACTTTGGCGACCAGACTTACGCTTATGAACTGATAGCGGGGAAACCGGGCGATGAACCGAGCCATCTCGTCTGCCCGAATTGTTTTCAACAAAGGAAGCGATCCATCCTTCAGTATGACGACAAATACTCAGGGCGGAGACGATACAACTGCATGAACTGCGGGAAGCACGTTGATCTCGGGCGTTATGAGTATTCATAGTCGCCGACGGTGATTGATGACAGATGGCCCTAGGCTCTCAGGAGCATTTTGCAGGGAGCGTTGCGGCGCTGCTTGCCGGTGAGCGCCATGTATGATTACCTGCAATCGGGTTTGCTGCTGGCAAATAAGGGGTAGAATGAATTACTTGGATTTCTTTGCTTCCCTATTCGCATCAGCGACTTCCTTGGCATGGCCCGCCGCCATTGTGGCAGCCGTCTGGATCTTCCGCGGAGAGCTCCGCCCTTTGCTTCCTCGGCTTCATTTAAAACACAAGGATACGGAGATATCGTTTCGTCTCAGCGAAGCCGAAAAAACGGCAGAGCACCTGCCGCACAAGAATATCGAGATCCCTCCACCAACACCGGAAGAGATTTCTCGGTTTGACAAAATCGTCCAAATATCCCCACGCGCAGCTATCCTTGAAGTCCGTGCCGAATTGGAGTCGGCTGTTTACGGGCTGGCCGAAAGCTCGGGGCAAGCCCGTAAACTTCCGTTCGGCAACATGATCCGACTTCTTCGCGACAACGAACTCATAGACGCTGGCACGTCTGCTTTGCTCGATGATCTCCGGGTACTAGGCAATAGAGCTGCGCATGAAACGTCACATGATTTTAGCGTCGACGATGCCAGACGCTACAAGGCCATCGCTGATAGGGTAATGAACAGCCTGCAAGCGGCAAAATGGTTTGAACCTCAGGCCAGCTAGTAGGCCCCTCGCTTCGATATTCCTCGGACGCGGGTCAGGCGCCGCTTGCCACCATACCCACGTCTGATTACCTTGGATTAACTTCATACTGGAGGTGCGCATTTGGACTTAAATCCAAAGGAGAACTTGGGTCACCACCATCCGCAAGTAGTCTCTCTTCGCTGCCCTCATTGCCGTCATACCGGATCGTTTCATGGATACTCTAACTGCCCAGATGTCACATGGCTAATAACATGGGCGGATCCTAATGGGCGTAGGGTTGCCAAGTCGGCAGCGGCCGGCATGCGAAGGTGCCCGAACCCAGCGTGTTCGTCGCTTGTGTTTGTCGCTACGTCCAACAACGAAGTGGTCTCATACCCACCAGAAGTCATCGACTTCGATGCGACGAACCTCCCGCCAGACATCCTCTCCACCTTGGAGGAGTCAATAAAATGCCACGCTGCGGGCTGCTACCGAGCGGCCGCTCTGATGGTCCGGCGCACTTTGGAAGAGCTATGCGACGACAAAAAAGCGGCTGGAAAAGATCTCAAAGGTCGCTTGGCTGCGTTGAGCTCAGTCGCCGTAGTGCCTTCCGAGCTACTCACCGCGGCTGACGAGTTGCGGATTCTTGGTAATGATGCCGCACATATTGAGGCTAAGGATTATGACGCCATAGGCAAGGAAGAGTCCGAATTGGCGATAGAACTTGCCAAGGAATTGCTGAAAGCAGTCTACCAGTACACATCCCTGGTTGCGCGGTTGACCGCTCTAAAGAAACCGAAAGTCGTGCCCTAGTCGGACCCGATATCCGGGCGAGGCGCTCACGAGGACGTTCCAGCCACCATTAACCGACTGCGGCTTTGTTCGGCGTCCATCGCCTACGTTGCGCAGATCATTCCCACGAATTGTCAAGGAGCCGGTTTCCTGCGTGATGCTTGCCGCTGCCGCCGCATTTCGTTCCGCTTGGCAGCCCAAGAGAAATCGTCATGGTCCGAAGACAGAATTTTGGCGAAGGCGCCGTCTGTGGGGCCTCCTCAAGCCGAAAACGCCACTAGCCCTTCATCCTTGACCCGGCGGATGGTCAGCGCGGTTCGCACCGTATCGACATTGGCTGCCGAGGCCAGTTCCTCGATGACAAAGGTCTGGAAGGTGCCGAGGTCGCTCGCCACGCAATGCAGCAGGAAGTCGGACTCGCCCGACACCATCCAGGCATCGCGCACGATCGGCCAGCCGCGGGTGCGCTCGGCGAAGGTCTTGAGCTCGGCGTCGGCCTGGTGATGCAGGCCGATCAGGCAGAAGGCGACGACGTCAAGGCCGAGCGCCGGCGCGTTGAGCAAGGCGCGGTAGCCGCGGATGATGCCGGCTTCTTCCAGCCGCCTGACGCGGCGCAGGCATGGCGGCGCCGAAATGCCGACGCGGCTCGACAGTTCGACATTGGTCATGCGCCCGTCCTGCTGAAGCTCGCGCAGGATCTTCCAGTCGATGGCATCGAGATCGGCCTTGATCGGCATGGCGGCTTCCGTGCGGGCTTCCGTGGTGACGCGAAAGAATCTTTCGCGACTTTGTAGTTAAACGACTTTGCTGTCTATTCCATCCGGTGGATCGAGGATTTTCGCATCATCTTGCTACCGGTTGCTTGTCGCCGTCGCCGGTGCGGAAGCTTTCCGGGGACGAACGGCAACTTGCCTTGCTGGCGTCGCAGGCAACACTTACATTACGCGCAACAATCGACGAGAGTTCATGCCACAATCCATGGCTGCTCCCCCGCAGAGGCTTTTCATGATCACCAAGCACGCGCCTGTTCTCATCATCGGCTCCGGCCCTGCCGGCTATACGGCGGCGATCTATGCCGCCCGCGCCATGCTCAAGCCAATGCTGGTCGCCGGCCTGCAGCAGGGCGGGCAACTGATGATCACCACCGATGTCGAAAACTATCCGGGCTTCGCCGACCCGATCCAGGGCCCATGGCTGATGAGCGAAATGCTCAAGCAGGCCGAGCATGTCGGCACCGACATCGTCAACGACATCATCACCGAGGTCGACCTCAATGTGCGGCCGTTCCGCGCCAAGGGCGATTCCGGTACGACCTATACCGCCGACGCGCTGATCATCGCCACCGGCGCGCAGGCGAAGTGGCTGGGCATCCCGAGCGAACACACCTTCATGGGCTTTGGCGTCTCGGCCTGCGCCACCTGCGACGGCTTCTTCTATCGCGGCAAGGATGTCGCGGTGATCGGCGGCGGCAATTCGGCGGTGGAGGAAGCGCTCTATCTCTCCAACCTGGCCAAGAGCGTCACCGTCATCCACAGGCGCAGCGATTTCCGCGCCGAGCGCATCCTGCGCGAGCGGCTGCTGCAGAAGGACAATGTCCGCGTCATCTGGGATACGGTCGTCGACGAGATCACTGGCCGGCCCGGCAAGGCGCCGATGCCGCCTTCGGTCGAAGGGCTGAAGCTGCGCAATGTGGTGACCGGGCAGGAGATGCATCTCGTGGTCGACGGCGTGTTTGTGGCGATCGGCCACGCACCGGCGGTCGAGCTGTTTGCCGGCAAGCTGAAGCAGAAGCCGAACGGTTATCTGTGGACGGCACCGGATTCGACCCGCACCGACATGCCGGGCGTGTTCGCCGCCGGCGACGTGACCGACGATATCTACCGCCAGGCGGTGACGGCGGCCGGGCTTGGCTGCATGGCCGCGCTCGAGGCGGAAAAATATTTGGCGGGGATCGAGGTTCACCGCGAAGCGGCGGAGTGATTGTTGAACAAGCGGCTGAGAAAAGCCGCGCAAAAGCCTGATTTTTCATTCAGACGCCAAAACAGGCGGACGCCAGAAAACAGGACGAGGGGAAATCATGGCGTTGGATTGGGACAAGCTACGCGTGTTTCACGCCGCAGCAGAAGCGGGGTCGTTCACCCATGCCGCGGAAACACTGCATTTGTCGCAATCGGCGATCTCGCGGCAGGTCAGCGCGCTCGAGCATGACGTCGGCGTGCCGCTGTTCAATCGCCACGCCCGCGGCCTGGTGCTGACCGAACAGGGCGAGATGCTGTTCCGCACGGCGCACGACGTGCTGATGAAGCTCGAAACCATCAAGTCGCGGCTGACCGAGACTAAGGACCGGCCCTCCGGCGTGCTCAGGGTGACGACCACGGTCGGCCTCGGCGCCGGCTGGCTGACCGAGCGCGTGCAGGAATTCATCGAGCTCTATCCTGAGGTCAGCCTGCAGCTTATCCTCGCCAATGAGGAGCTCGACCTCACAATGCGCCAGGCCGATTGCGCCATCCGGCTGCGCCAGCCGCAGCAGCCCGACCTCATCCAGCGCCGCCTGTTCACCGTGCATTTCCATCTCTACGCGGCGCCCTCCTATGTGAACAAATACGGCAAGCCGAATTCGATCGCCGAGCTGAAGGCCCATCGCATCGTCACCTTCGGCGTGCCGGTGCCGGCGCATCTGTCGGAACTGAACTGGCTGGAAACGGTCGGCGATTTCGAAGGCGGGCAAAGGGTGCCGACGCTGCAGATCAACGACATCCTGTCGATCAAGCGGGCGGTGCAAGGCGGCGCCGGCATCGCCATGCTGCCGGATTACGTGGTCAGCAAGGATTCGGGGCTGGTGCAGTTGCTGCCCGAGACCGAGGTGCCGTCCTTCGACACCTATTTCGCCTATCCCGACGCGATGAAGAACCAGGCGAAGCTGCATGTCTTCCGCGATTTCATCATCGCCAAGGCGCGCAGCTGGTCGTTTTAGTTTCTAGTGCAGCTCGTCGACTTTTCCGAGCAGCGCCGGCGATTGGCGAAAGCTTCGGTGAAAGCGTCATTCTCCCCGTATAGTGACGGGGAGAAGGGGGCCGTATCGCCGGTTTCGCTAATTGTCGGCGTCCAGAAATTACCCGCGCCAAGGCGTCAGGCGGGGCAGCCAACCGGGCACGGCGCAGCGGTAGGCTTCGTATTCGGCGCCGTAGCGGCGGGCAAGCGTCGGTTCCTCATATAGTTTCACGAAGGAGATCAGGGCGGCCGCGGCGATGACTAGATAGGCGGCGACCGCCCAGCTCGAAAACAGCAGTGCCTGGCCGAGGATGATCGACAGCACAGCGACATACATCGGGTTGCGCACATGGCGGTAGATGCCGCCGACCACCAGCCTTTCGGTCGGCGCGACCGGGGCTGGCGTACCCAGGCCCTCCAGGGCAAAACGGGCAAAGGCGTGCAGCAGTATGGCTGTGCCGGCGATAACCAGCAGCCAGCCCACAAGAACGAAACCGGGCAGTCTCGACCAGGGCAGGCGATAGCGGTCGGTCAGCAGCCAAGGCAGCAGTCCGGCGACCACGCCGGGCGCTACAGCAAGGAAGATGACGCTGCCGGCGATCGCCGAAGCGGGCCGCATGGAGGTCTCCTTACCTAGAGCCTGTTCCATCCCGATGAAATCGGGATGGGCTCTATCTTCCTGTTCGACCGGGATCATGCTCTAAGGCGCGCCCTTGAACGGTTTCCTGCAACGCTCCTCAGGTCTTGTCCTTATTCATGCATCACAAACCGCTGCACCCTCGGGTCAAGTCCGAGGCGGGATTTTAGGCAACATGCACCAGCAAGGTCTGGCTGCCGAAAAAACAAACGCGTGCTGCACGATTCCACGTCATCCTGTGTTTTTCGACTTTCGGAGCAAGAATCGCTGCTGATTCGCGGCTGCAGATCGATTTTTGCCTTGCCGCACGCCGCATTTCAGCGATTCAACTGGTCCTATTGCGCTTCGGGACGGATTAGACCACAGCCGGCGCCTTTTTGCATGTGTGTGTTGCAAAATAGATGCTTGTTTCTTGGGCATGAAGAGCACATATATAGATCATCTCCTGAGCGCGTTCTCCTCCCATTAGCGCTCTCGAGTGTTCCCCTCTGGAGGTTAGCCTTAACAGGCACTTCCAATCAAACTCAGCCGGGTCTTCATTGATCCGGCTTTTTTGTTGCCCGAAACCAACACATCGCCAGAAAATTGGCCGGAACGGTCGCGTAACAGTGACATGTAACCTCGGGTAACATGCCGCGGGCGCGCCAAATCGATTAAGCAGAACATAGGACGCGGTGTGGCTCGTCCGGGGGATGGGGGCATCACTCGGACGACCGGGCTCAGGCAGCTACCGCGTCCGAACCTTCTTCCGCCGCCACGCATCGGCGGCAAGCATGCGGCGGACCTGCCGTTTCGCCTCCCACGAAGACGGTCCGCAACGAAACGGCGCCCGGATGATCCGGGCGCCGTTTCCTTGTGTGCTTCCTTGTGTTCTGGCCGCAAGCTGCCGTTTCAGGCGGCCTTGCCGTTGGCGTTCAGCGCTTCGTCGGCCAGCCGGCCGGTGAGTTCGGCCATGTGGTCGAAGACGGCCCGGTAGCTGGCGACACCCGCAGTGGCCGAGCGCAGCTCGATGATGAGGTCGCCGATCTCGGCCTGCGGCATGGTCGCCTCGACAACGTCCCATCCCGGCCAATCAGGCCGCGCGTCGTAGCCGAGGATCTGGCCGCGCCGCTGCGGGATCAGCGCGATGATCTTCGACGTCGCATCCGACGGCGTGACGATCTCGACCTTCATCACCGGTTCGAGCAGCACCGGCGAGCACGCGGCCATACCTTCCTTCATCGCCAGCTTCGCCGCCATCTGGAAGGCCATATCGGAGGAATCGACGGCATGGTAGGAGCCGTCGGAAAGGTTGACGGCAACATCGACGACCGGGAAGCCGAGCGGCCCGGATTTCAGGTAATCGCGCACGCCGGTCTCGACCGACTGGATGTAGGTCTTCGGCACGACGCCGCCGGTGATCGTATCGGTGAACTGGAAGCCTGACCCGCGCGGCAGCGGTTTGATCTCGATCACCACGTCACCGAACTGGCCGTGGCCACCCGATTGCTTCTTGTGGCGGCCGCGCTGCTGCGTCGCTTTGCGGATCGTCTCGCGGTAGGGCACGGCCGGCACATGGCCTTCGACCGGGATCTGGTTCTTGCCTTCCAGCCGCTCGCGCACGACGCGCAGATGCATCTCGCCATGGCCAGACAGCACGGTTTCGGCCGAATCCTGGTTGTGATGCAGGTTGAGCGAGGGATCTTCCTCGGCCAGGCGCTGGATGGCCGCCGACATCTTGACCTCGTCCTTGCGCTCTTTCGGCCGCAGAGCGAAGGCGAAGACCGGTTGGGGCGGCGCCAGCGTGACCAGCGGCTTGATGCCGCCCTTGGTCGAGCTCAGCGTCTGGCCCGTCCTGACGGCGTCGAGCTTGCCGAGCGCGACCGTGTCGCCGGCCTTGGCCGAAGTCAGCTTGAACTGGTCCTTGCCGAGCATCTTGTAGATGCCGGAGACCTTTGCCGTTTCGCCATTGGAAAGGAACAGCTCGGCGGCGTCGGCGACCTGGCCGGACAGGATGCGCGACACCGACAGCTTGCCGCCATGCGGGGTGTGGACGGTCTTCATCACCTGGACCACGGTGGCATTGCCATCGGGCGCGCCGAGACGCCGGCGCGTCGCCTCGATGTCGGGTGCGTCGTGACGGATTGTCTTCAACAGGCGCAGCACGCCATTGCCCTTCTCGGCGGTGCCGATCAGCACCGGCGTCACTATGCCGTCGCGCAGGTCGGCGGCAAGATCGTCGAAGATCGCATCCTTTGGCGGTTCGATCTCGTCCAGCAATTGCTCCATCAGCCGGTCGTCATGGTCGGCGAGCGTCTCCAGCATGGAAAAACGCGCCTCGAGCTCGCGCGCCTTGTCGTCGCTCGGGATCTGCGCGACCTCGCTCTCGGCATATTCGCGATAGATGTAGGCTCGCTCCAGGGCGAGGTCGATCGAGCCGATGACGACACCGTCCTTGCGCAGCGGGATCTGGCGCAGCAGCAGAGGCACCGAGCTTGCAGGCTGCAGCATCTTCAGCGTGTCGCGCACGCCTGCTATCGCCTTGTCGACCTTGTTCAGGAAAAGGATGCGCGGCACGCCGAGATCATCGAGCTTGCGCATGATCAGCTGCAGGGCAGGGATCTTCTTCTCGTCGGCTTCGGCGACGACCACGGCGACGTCGCAGGCGGCCAGCACCGGCTCGGCTTCGAAGGAGAATTCGATGGAACCGGGACAATCGACGAAGGTGAACGGCTCGCCCATGAATTCGGTGGTAGCGAAGGTCGCCTCGACGCTCATCGCATGGGCACGCGCCTCGGGCGAATGATCGGAAACGGTATTTCCCGACGAAACGGGATTCTGGCGGGGAATGGCGCCTGTACGGGCGAGTATGGCTTCGAGAAGTGTCGTCTTACCGCTTGCGAAGGGACCGACTATGGCAATGCATTTCGGTCCCGTGCGTCGTCCTCCGGCGCGAGTACCCATGGCTGACCTCCACTCAGGCGTTTCCCTGTGAGCGGCGGCCGGCCTGTCGGCCGTCGCGGGCGAGGCTTTTTTCAATTTGCCACCTACCCAAAGGGCATCGTCCCACGGGCAGGCCGGGAGGGCAAGGGATTTGAAGTTGAAGGGATTGGAAGTTGACGTTCAGCCGGTGCCGGTGCGCCGCGACGCCAGCGGGGTTGCGTCCACGCGCTGCACTGCCGCCGTCTCGGCAAAGCGCGCGAGCAACGGATTGAACAGGTCCGCACGCTCCCAGAAAGGCGCATGCCCGGCGCCGGGGATGATGTGGCAATGCTCCCACAGCGAGCCGTAGGCCAGCGTCTCAAAATAGCCGAGCCGGACGAAGGGGTCGTTCTCGCCATTGACTATGGCGACCGGAAATGCGGCTTGCTCGACCACCTGTCGCTGGTCGGCGCCCTTGCCTGTGAGCATGCCGCGCGTCACCGCGGCGCGCAGCCGGCCGTCGGTGCGCAGGATGGTTTTGCGGAAGGACGGATCTGCCGTGTCGCCGAAACACAGCGCCTCGAAGCGCTCGGCATCGCGTTCGGAATACGTCTTTTTGGACGCCAGCAGCATGTCCCAATGCGCATGGAAGCCGCGCAGCATGCCGAAAGGGCCCTTGGATACCGGCGGCGCGCCGGTTAGCATCAGCCCGCCGACGGCGCGGTGGAAACTCGCGAGCTCGATTGCCACGTGCCCGCCAAGCGACCAGCCGAAGACGACGGCGCGGCCGATCCCCAAGGCATCGAGGAGCTGAGCCGCCGACTGGGCAAGGCCGGCGATGGTGTAGTCCGTCGCCGGATCGCGGGCGTCAGACGATTCGCCATGGCCGGGCAGGTCGAAAGCAATCAATCGATGGGCAGCGGCCAACGGGCTGTCGAACTGGCGGGCGAATACGGCGCGCGAACTGCCCGAGCCGTGGATCAGGACAAGCGGGATGCCTGGTCCCGACGACTGGCTGAGGCGCAAATCCGCTTGCGGCGTGCGGATCGTGCGGTGGGAAACGGCCATAGCTGGTTGGACCTTCGGATTGTCTCGAGGTCAACATCGCATGCCGAGGTCACCATGTTGTTTAGAACGGTGGTTAAGAAATGATTTCTCGGTTTCTGCCGAGTATGATGTAGCGAATCCACCACAGCTAACCCCGGGACCCTGATGATGGAATCCACACTCGACCTTCTCCTCTCGATCAGCAGCATCGCCACGCTCGGCCAATATGCCTGGTCGATGCGCGCGCATTTCCAGTCATCGAGCATGTCTCAAGGCGCCATGATCATTTCGGCCGTCGTGGTCGGCACGGCGCTGTTCTTTCTTGCACTGCTGTGGATCGAGCGGCAGCCGGTTGCAGCGAAGATCGTCGGGCTCGCCATCGAACTGGCAAGCTCGGCGCTTTTCTGGTGGGCGATCTCGGTCTCACGCAAGGCGCGGCTGCGTTTCGCGTTCGATCCGGACAATCCCGACAGCCTGGTGACCGAAGGCCCTTATCTCCATGTCCGCCATCCGTTCTACACGTCCTACATCATCTTCTGGATCGGATGGGGCATCGCGACCTGGTCGGTGTGGGCGGTGGTGCCGGTCGCCGGCATCGTTACGATCTATGTGATCGCGGCCTTGGACGAAGAGCGAAAATTTTCGCGGACAAGGCTGGCCGATGCCTACAACGCCTACCGCACGCGCACCGGCCTGTTCTGGCCTCGCCTTGCCCGTAGCCGGGCAGGACATGCAGCCGGCATCGGACGAAAGTGGTAGGGTCTAAGTCCGCACACCGAGGAATCAAATCGAGGATTGCGACGATGAAGATCATTGCCTGCGGCAGCGTGCCGACGATCGTTGCGCCGGAGACATATTTCACCGGCCGGGTTTTGCAGACGCCGATCATCGAGAAAGAGGCGCCGGCGCGGCTCAGGGCCACGCTGGTCAGCTTCGAGCCCGGCGCCCGCACCCACTGGCACACGCATCCGCTCGGCCAGACGCTCTATGTCACGTCCGGTGCCGGCCTCGCGCAAAGCTGGGGCGGGCCGATCCAGGAGATCAGGGCCGGCGACGTCGTCTCCTTTGCGGCCGGCGAAAAGCACTGGCACGGCGCCGCGGCCAAATCGGCGATGACCCACATCGCCATGCAGGAGGCGCTCGACGGCTTGCATGTCGACTGGCTGGAGAAGGTCAGCGACGAGCAGTATGGCGGCTGAAACGTCTCAGGCCAGCGAGGCAGTAAAGCGCTGGATGCGCGTGCAGGCCTCTTCGAGCAGTGTCTCCGATGTGGCGTAGGAGATGCGGAAGTTCGGGCCGAGGCCAAAGGCCGAGCCGAAAACAACCGCCACGCCCTCGGCCTCGAGCAGTTCCGAGCAGAAGGTTTCGTCGCTGTCGATCACCTTGCCGCTCTTGGTCTTCTTGCCGATCAGCTGGGCACAGGAGGGATAGACGTAGAAAGCACCCTCCGGCGACGGGCAGGTGATGCCGCGCGCCTGGTTGAGCATCGAGACGACGAGATCGCGCCGGCCCTGGAAGATCGCCTTGTTCTTCGGGATGAAATCCTGCGGGCCGTTCAGCGCTTCGACCGCCGCCCATTGGGCGATGGTGCAGGCGCCGGAGGTCTGCTGGCCCTGGATCATGTCCATCGCCTTGATCAGCGGCACCGGGCCTGCCGCATAGCCGATGCGCCAGCCGGTCATGGCATAGGCCTTCGACACGCCGTTCATGGTCAGCGTGCGCTCATAAAGCTTAGGCTCGACCTCGGCGATCGTCTTGAAGACGAAGTCGCCATAGGTCAGATGCTCGTACATGTCGTCGGTCAGCACCCAGACATGCGGGTGCTTCAACAGCACGTCGGCCAGGCTCTTGAGCTCCGCTTCGGTATAGGCGGCGCCCGAGGGGTTGGACGGCGAGTTCATCAACAGCCATTTGGTGCGCGGCGTGATCGCCTTCTCCAGCACGGCCGCCGTCAGCTTGAAGCCGTTGTCGATCGAGGTCTCGACAAAGGCCGAGGTGCCGCCGCAGATCGCTACCATTTCGGGATAGCTCACCCAATAGGGCCGCGGGATGATCACCTCGTCGCCGGGGTTCAGTGTCGCCATGAAGGCGTTGAACAGGATCTGCTTGCCGCC
Organism: Mesorhizobium sp. M1399; assembly: GCF_040317735.1. Lineage (NCBI taxonomy): Bacteria > Pseudomonadati > Pseudomonadota > Alphaproteobacteria > Hyphomicrobiales > Phyllobacteriaceae > Mesorhizobium > Mesorhizobium sp. M1399. The sequence goes on along the minus strand of NZ_JAMYKZ010000014.1, from coordinate 31,730 downwards.
GGTGCCGACGATGGTCTGCTCCGTCCGGTAGTCGAGATTGTTCTCACGCTTGAACTTTTTCGCGATTGCTTCGCGCAGCGGCACGATGCCGGAGACCGGCGGGTACTTCGTCTCGCCGCGGCGGATCGCCTCGATTGCGGCGTTCTTGATGTTGTCGGGGGTGTCGAAGTCCGGTTCGCCGGCGCCCAGCCCGATCACGTCCCGGCCGGCGTTTTTCAGCTCGCGCGCTTTCTGCGTCACCGCGATGGTCGCGGAAGGCTTTACGCGGGAAAGGGCGTCGGCAAGAAAGGCCATGAGAGATATCTCCAGAAAGCACCGGCGCGGCGAAGGCGCCGCGGCGCCTCTCATGTCGCATCATCTGGTCAAGCGCAAGCCCCGGCGCAAGCCCAGCGCAGGCATTGTCGAATGAGCCAACGCGCAATGCTGGCAACAATAAATTCATCAACGATCGGTAAAAGCTTGAACGGCAGGACCGTGGCCGGTCTGCCAGTCTCGTACAGCGAGGAACCGTGACGCGCAGCATCGAGCTTGCCCATATCATCCGCCATGATGACGGCACCGCCAGCGGTGTCTGGGGGCTCTATACGCTGCAAAGCGCTTTCCAGCCGATCTTCGCCTTCAACAAGGGCAAGCTTTCCGTCGTCGCCTTCGAAGGGCTGATCCGGCCGTTCCGCGACGGCGAGCCGCAGCAGCCGATGAGTTTCTTCAACAGCTGTCCGGCGGTCGACCGCCTGCATATCGAGGCGCTGACACGGACGCTGCACCTTCTGAACGCCGGCGCCTGCCTGCCGCGAGACGCCTCGATCTTCATCAATTTCGATCCGTCGGTGTTCACCGACCGCGGCATCGCCGACAAGGCGCTGCGCGACATGCGGCTGGTGCTGCACGAGGCCGACATCGATCCGCGCCGCGTCGTCTGCGAGGTCACCGAGCAGAAATCGGCGTCGCAGGAAACGCTCTACAATTTCGTCGAGGCGCTCAGGGGCAACGGTTTGCGCATTGCAGTCGACGATTACGGCGCCGACGAATCCGACATCAATCGTATCAAGGAACTCAGACCCGACATCGTCAAGTTCGATGCCGACTGGATCATGACGCTGATGGAATCCGGTGCCGGCTTCGCCTTGCTGACCGCCATGGTGACCAGCTTCGAAGAGCAAGGCATCCGTACGGTATTCGAGGGCATCGAGACGGGCTGGCAGCTCGAGCTTGCCGAAAAGTCGGGCGCCTCGATGGTGCAGGGCTACGTGCTGGCGCGCCCTGAGCTCGCGCCGACCAGCTTCCGCGTCTTCGACACGAGCGGGCAGGCGGCCGCGGTGTCGGCCGATGCGGAGAAGGTGCCTGCGGCGGTTCCGCCATCGCGACGGCCGATGCGGCCCTTTGGCCGCAGGGTGGCATCGTGACCGGGCAAGCCGACATGCGGCGCAAGGTCGGAGAGGCGATCTTTGCCGACGAGGTCGGCATCGAATATGGCGTCTACGGCGCATTCCGGCTGAGGAGCGCCTACCAGCCGGTCTTCGCGTCGCGCGGCAGATTTCTCGCCGCCCTCGCGGTCGAGGGACTGATCGAGCCGCATCGTGCCGGCAGGCCGGTGGCGCCGCAAATGTTCTTCGAAGGCGTGCCGGCAGCGGATCGGCTATTTGTCGAAACCATATGTCGGGTGCTGCATTTGCGCAACTTCCGCAACATCGGCGTCGACGGGCTCGACCTGTTCTTCAACTACAATCCGCTGATCAACGATGACCCCGCACGGGCGCTGGCCGAAATCAGGCTGATGACCAGGCATCTGGCGGATTTCGGCCTGCATCCCGGCATGCTGGTCTGCGAGATCACCGAGCAGGCTGCCGGCGACAAGGTGCTTGTCAGCCTGGCGCGCGAGATGCGGCGCGACGGCGTCCGTATCGCCATCGACGATTTCGGCACCGGGCATTCGACGGAAGAAAGGGTCGCGCTGGTGCAGCCCGACATCGTCAAGATCGACGGCACCTGGTTCGCCGAATTCTGCCGCCATGCCGCCGCCGAGCGGTTTTTCCGGCCGTTGGTTTCGACGCTGCACGACCGTGGCGCCAAGGTGCTGGTCGAAGGCATCGAGAACGCCACGCATCTGCGCGTCGCGCTGGATGGCGGCGTCGACCTGCTGCAGGGTTTTTACCTCGCCCGACCGGCGCTGGCCGGCACGCTGTTCGACGAGGAGCCGCTGTCGATCGACGGGCTGCTTGGCAGGGATAGCAACGTCATTCCCTTGTTCGGCTAGGATATGTCGAGATTCAAGTGATGCCGGCCTGCGAACGGCGGTTTCCTGCGCTTCCGGTGCTCACGTACCCAAAGTACGCTCCGCTCCGGTTCTCGGAACCCACCAGTCTGGTCGCTTCGCGCCCGTCTTCGACTCCGGCTCGGCCTGACTTGAATCTCGATATATCCTGAAATGCATCAGCGGCGCTGATGGTTACGCCAAAACAAATCACTGGATGAAGCCGCCGCTGCCGCGATAGAGGCTGGATCAAGCCCGGAGACGGGTGGTTGCGAGCAAGGGGGAGCACCGATGATACTCTATGGAATGATCGACAGCGGCAATTGCTACAAGCCGCGCCTGTTGATGGCCAAGCTCGGCATCGCTTTCACCAATGTCGAGGTCAGCTCGCACACCGGCGACACGCGCAAACCCGACTATGTCGCGAAAAACCCGAACGCCATGGTGCCGCTGCTCGAACTCGACGACGGCCGCCGGCTGGCCGAATCCAATGCCATCCTGCTCTACCTCGCCGAAGGCACGCGGTTCCTGCCGGCGGACAGATACGAACGCGCGCTGGCCTATCAGTGGCTGTTCTTCGAGCAATACAGCCACGAGCCCTATATCGCCGTGCGCAGAGCGCTGCTGACCTTCCCTGAAAGAGCCAAGGACGCGACGCCCGAGCGGCTGGCGCTGACGCTGGAGCGCGGCAACAAGGCGCTCGGCGTCATGGATAAGCACCTAGCCGGGAGCAGCTTCTTCGCCGGCAGTGCGCTCAGCGTCGCCGACATTGCGCTCTATGCCTATACGCATACGACCGAGACGGGCGGCTTTCAGCTCGACGCCTATCCGGCGGTCGCCGCCTGGCTGCAACGGGTCGAGGCCGACCCGGGGCATGTGCCGCTGGAGTGGTTGCCTTAGTTCTGTGCTCACGCTTGTCGCCGCTTCGCGGCTCGCTCCGGACGTCGCGCTTGTGGCTTCGGCCCGTGGCGTGAATGGTCGCGCGGCTATTTCAGCAGGCGATCATATTCGGAATGGGTGCCTATCCAGAACCAGACCACGTCATCGTGGTCGCGAACAGCTACGGCGCGGTAATTGACATCAACCCGCGCCGACCAACAGCGCCCGACCTGTTTGAAAAGCAACGACGGGTGGAACGGCCCAGAATTCAGTTTGGCGAAACGTCTGTTCGCCTTTGCTTTGATCAACGAGGGCAGTTTTGCGTAAGCCTCCCAAAACGAGGGAGTGGCAAAATGCTTCACAGCGGCCGAGTCCGGCCGGCCCGATGATCAGCCAAGGCCTGCTCGGCAAGCCTGTCCAGCCTGCCGGCCTTGGCGTCGGCTTCGAACTGACGGTCCCACATGTCGGCCTGCAGCGCCTCGAACCATGCGGCAAACGCCTTGAGCTCTTCGGGGTTTAGTTCGGCGACGGATTTCTCAATCTGTTCAAGCTTGCTCATGGGTTGATGATACCATGACCGGGGTAAAAACACCACAAAGTGGTCCCATAGGACCAAGGCGGTGGTTCATCGGAATCCAGACAGCAAAAAGGCGGGACAAAATCCCGCCTTCCCATGCTTGGTAGCCTGATCGGGAGCGTTTTGGCCGGGCCGGCAGCAATCTGCTGCGTCGACTTGTCGGGGTCTTTCGCTCCGGCGCGCTTCTCGCGCGACCGCCAGTACATCCGTGACTTGCCGCGCGCCCCGGGCTATCGCCCGGCGCGCACCATTCGCAAAATCAGGCTGCCTTGCTCAGAGATCCAGCGGACGACTTGCCAGTGCGGCGGTCCTGCTCGATCTCGAAGTTGATCTTCTGGCCTTCGACCAGGGTCGACAGTCCAGCGCGCTCGACTGCGGAGATGTGAACGAAAACGTCCGCGCCGCCGCTGTCAGGCTGGATGAAGCCAAAACCCTTGGTGGAATTAAACCACTTGACCGTACCTGTTGCCATTTCGATAGTCCTTTACGTTTGCTTTAGTTTGACTGGACCGAAACCCAGCCGGTTTGTATCGAGATTTTGGAGATAGAACGTCAGCAAACGCGAATATCGCGAGGCCCGGATCGATCGGCCGAAATATCAATGGACCGCATATAATATGCTTCCGCACAAAAAACAAGACGGGGCGGAAAATGGCGCCGCGGCAACGCTGCCCAACGGCCGCCCCAATCGCGTGAGAGCGTCGTCGTTGCGCGCCTGACGCGAGAGGATCGCGCCGGCTTCAGGCGCGACCGGGTTTGGGGAGAGGGCCATGAAAATCGTTCTACTTGCCGCTTGCCTGACGCTGGTGGCCGCCGAGGCGCAGGCGGTCTCGCGCTACGACCCGACGCGCATGAGCTGCGGCAAGGTGCAGGCGACGATCGCGCGCGAGGGTGCGGTCATCCTGCGCTACAGATCGGCGCGCGTGCCGGGGCTGGCGCTCTACGACCGCTATGTGCGGAGCCAGCAATTCTGCGACATCGGCGAGGTCAGGGCGCGGGCCTCGGTGCCGAGCGCCGATACGAATTCCTGCACCGTCTACAAGTGCAAGCGGGTGGAGATCGACCGGCGTTTCCGCCGGCGCCTGCTTCCGGATTAGGGGCGGTTGACGTCCCAGGGTGCCGGCATCACCTGAATATCGACATACCTAAAACCCGAACGACACCTGCGCGGGCGGCGGCGGGCCAACCCGCACGCCTTCCATGGCCAACATCTTTTCCTTGGTGGCCGAGCCGCCGGGCGCGGAAAATCCGCCGATCTTGCCACCGGCGGCAAGGATGCGATGGCAAGGGATGACCAGCGGCACTGGGTTGGCGCCGAGCGCCGCGCCCGTCTCACGCGCGAGCCCGGCATGGCCAGCGCGTTTGGCCAGTTCGCCATAGGTGGTGGTTTCGCCGAAGGCGAGCTTTCGCGCCGCGTCATAAATCGCCAGGCGGAACTCGTCGACGCCGCTGAGATCGACCGGCACACCGGAGAAATCGACGTCCTCGCCGGCGGCATAGGCCTTGATCGACGCGATCAGTTCGGCAACCCATTGCGGCTCGGGCTTCGCTGCCTGGTCGGCGGCGGCATGGCGCAGCAACCGGCGCTCGACCGCGTCGCGATTGCGCTGCGGCAGGCAGAGCCGGGTCAGCCCGGCCTCGCTCCAGGCGATGCCCATGAAGCCGAGCACGGTTTCGAAGACCGCGTGGCCGGCGGTGGCATGAGAGGCGTCCATGGCGTGCTCCTTTCCGGAATCCTTCGAAGTACAAATCCAGAACAATATCGCATTTCCCGGCCCGGCTCGCCACCCGAAAACCACCGTCTACCGCGGATTGCCGGGGGAAAGATGCTGGTGTAAGGACTTCTTAACACCCGACGAACCGGACCCGAGCGCCGCTTGCCAGCAAAATTCCTCTTTCCCGTCCTTGCGGCGGTGTTGGCCGTGGCCGCTCTCAGCGGTTGCACCTCGACTTCGCCGGTGACCTCGGCGCCCGCCTTCACGGAAAACTCTGCCAACACCGATGCCGGCTTCACGCTGGCGCTGCCCGACACGGTTTCGGTCCTGCCGGAACCGTCCGGCCTCGCCCAGACGGCAGCGCTGCCGGTCGAGCCGGCCGCCGCCTTTGCCGGGGCGACGCCGCTGGCGGCTTCTGCGCCCGCCGTCATGACGGCCAATGCCCAGCCAGCCATCGCAACGGCCGCTGTCGCCATGCCGGTCACCGAACAGACCGCCGCCATGCCCGGCGTTCAGCCGGTTTCCTACACCGTGCCGCAGAACCCGGCCGCTCTGGCCGCGACCGACCTGGCAGAGGGCCAGTCGAACGCCGGCGGCCGCAGCGAGATCGAGCGGCTGATCGAGAAATATTCCGCGCTTTACCAGGTACCGGTCGATCTGGTGCGCAGCGTCGTCAACCGCGAGAGCACCTTCAACCCGAAAGCCTACAATCGCGGCCATTGGGGGCTGATGCAGATCAAGCACGCGACGGCGCGCGGCATGGGTTATGATGGACCGGCAAGCGGCCTGTTCGACGCCGAGACCAATTTGAAATATGCGGTGAAATATCTGCGTGGCGCCTGGCTAGTCTCAGGCGGCAACCCCAAGCGCGCCGACCGGCTCTACCAGAGCGGCTATTACTACGACGCCAAGCGCAAGGGGATGCTGGGCGAAACCGGACTCGGCAGCGACCGCCTGCGCCGCCGCATGCAGCCCGATGCCTGAGCCGCGTCCGCCGGCGCCAAACGAAATAAGACTGCGCAAGATCCTCGACGACACGCTTCTGGCGCCGCGCTGGCCGGAAGGTTTCTTCATGCGCGCCTTCGAAGCCGCCGATGCACTCGCTTTGCATACGCTGTTGACCGCGGTGTTCGACGACGGCGCCGACGGGCCGTTCGACGAATGGTGGCCGCGCATTTCGGGCGACGCGGAATTCGACCCGGCTTTGTGTTTCCTGGTCATCGATCGCAAGGGCCGGCTGGCGGGTGCCGCGCTCTGCTGGACGCGGGCTTTCGTCAAGGATCTTGCCGTCCATCCCGAGGCGCGCGGCAAGGGCATTGCCGAGGCGCTAATGCGGCACGCCTTCGCGGTGTTTCAGGCAAGGGGCGCGACGCATGTCGACCTCAAGACCAACACGGTGGAGAACGCGGCTGCGGTGCGGCTTTATGAGCGGCTGGGGATGGTCGAGGTGGACTGGGCGGGTGAGAGGTCGGGGCAAGCGCCTTGGTAAGTGCGGCGATGTTCAGCAGAGGCTCCGACGCTCGAAGGTAACGGCATGGATCCTAGGGTCTCCGCGACGTCGCTTCGCTCCTGCTCCGCCCTAGGATGACGAAGGTACAGTGCATAAGGCCAATCGCGGACGTTGGAGATTGGCTGGAAACCTCCCCTCGCTTCGTCATCCTAGGGCGGAGCGAACGCGGAGCGCAGACCCTAGGATCCATGCCGTTACCATGGCTGTGGAGCGCAGCGCCCAAAAGGCCCTCATGTGATTTGACGCTGCGGCGCGCTGACCTACCCTCTAATGCCGGAACCGAGGAGACGAGCGATGCAGTCACCTTTCAACCGGAGCGTCGCGCTGGCCGCGGCGGTGATCCTTGTCGCCGCCACCGCAGCCTATGCCCATCATGGCTGGTCGTGGACGCAGGACGGGTTTTTCGAACTCAAGGGCCGGATCACGGCCATCTATATCGGCAACCCGCACGCCACGCTGGATGTCGACGCCGAGGGCGCGGTCTGGCGGGTGGAGATGGCTCCGCCCTCCCGCACGATCGCTGCCGGCTTCACGGAAGGTGTTGCCAAGGTCAGCGACGAGGTGACGGCGATCGGCCATCGCTCGCGCGACGAGAGCGAAAAGCGCATGAAGGCAGTCCGCATCATCGTCGGCGGCAAGACCTATGATGTCTATCCCGACCGCGTGCCGCCGGCCTGAATGGACGGGTTTTTCGCCGGCATCGAGCAACTCGCTTTGGTGCGGGGGCTGAAGGCCTCCTTCGTCGCCTACCCCATAATCAATGCGCTGCACATCATGTCGATCGGCGCGTTGCTGACCAGCGTCTGGCTGATCGACCTCAGGATTCTGGGCGCCTTCCGGTCGCTGCCGCAGGCGGCGTTCGTGGCGCTGCTGCGCCGCACCGCATTGGGCGCGTTCGGCGGTGCGCTTGTCACGGGCTCGCTGCTGTTTTCGGTCAGGGCGAGCGAGTATGCGGCGATGCCGATTTTCCTCACCAAGATGACACTCATCCTCCTCGCCGGCGCCAATTTCCTCGTCTTCATGCGCCGCGCAAAAGGCGGTGACGAGCCGGCTGGTGGGGGCACGGCCGTGCTGGCTGTGCTTTCGCTGATGCTGTGGACGTCTGTGCTTTTCGCCGGGCGGTTTATTGGGTTTCTCGGCTGAGGCGAGCGAGGCGCTGGCGTTCGCAACGTGCGAGATGGTTCGTGGCTCGAAACGCAGACCGAGGCGTGGCTGAAAGGCGCTGAAACATTGCCTCGAAGCGGCCGGCACCTCGTTGGAAAACATAGTCATGGTGCGCATCTACGCCGTCAATTCCGGCTTCTACAAACCATCAACCGCGTCTATGCGAAGTATTTTTCGACGAACTCGCCGGCGCGGAGTTTTGTGCCGGTGGCCTCGTGGCCGATGGAGTTTGATATCCAGATCGAGTGCGTGGCGGTGGCGTGAAGCGTCAACTTCTGCCCTTCCAGGATAATTTCCGCTTGTCTTTAAAGTAAAGTCGTCCCCAAATCCATCTGGGGATAGGGAGGGCGAGTCATGAACAAGCTGCCGAAAAAATTCGTCGCTTCAGCTTGTCGAAAATGAAGTGATCAAACGCGACACAATTGACGGCGACAAGGCGAAGGAAGCTGTAACTAGGATGCGCAAGGCTGCAAGCAAGTTGGAGAGAACAAAGAACAAAATCGTGAAGGAAGCCGTCGTCGATGTTGTGGATTAGCCTACTAAAGTACCAGACATTTTTATGGATCAGGCTGCCGCTGGCGATGTTCGTCGCTTTTATGGCTTTGCCTCAACCCGCCACTGCAAAATGCGCCGATATTCCCATGGCAGTGGTCGGTCCTATGACCGGCGATTGGGCGTACGACGGTGAGGAGATGCGGCGGGGCGCTCAACTTGCAGTAGACGACATTAATGCCAAGGGCGGGGTACGAGGATGCAAGATAGTACTCACCGTGCTCGATGATCAGTATACACCAGCCACCGCGATAGCCCTCGCCAAGAGATTGGCAAAAGAGGGGGTTCGCTTTGTTATCGGCCATTTCAACTCAGGCAGTTCTGTCCCTGCCGCGATGATCTATGCCAAGAACAACACTTTGATGGTCAGCCCCGCGTCGACAAATCCCGCTCTTACCGAATTCAAACTTTGGAATGTCATTCGCACGGTCGGTCGTGACGATGTTCAGGGGATGTTTGCCGGCGAGTATATGGCCGATCATTTCTCAGCACAAAATCTTGCCATCGTTAGCGATGGTACGCCCTATGGTGATGGCTTAGCGAACAAGGCAAGAAAAGCGCTGCGAGCAAAGGGGCATCCTGAAAAGCTGGCCAAAAAGATCAAACCCGGCCAAGGCGATTTTGCAGACCTCATCAGCAAACTTAAATCGATGAAGATCGAAGTTCTCTTCTTCGCGGGGCTTGCCGACGATTTTGGTCCGCTCGTTCGCCAAACCAAGGAAGCTGGGCTGAAGGTTCAGTTCATCTCCGGAGATGGAGCTCTAGTTCACGATCTGCCCGGGAAAGCGGGGCCCGCATTGGAAGGCGTGCTAATAGCATTTTCGCTCGAGGACCGGAGCAATCCTGCCGCAGCCGACGTTGTCGCGCGCTTTCGTTCTCAAGGATTCGAGCCGGCAGACTACACGCTGAAGTCCTATGCGGCAGTCCAAGTGGCGGCCAAGGGTATCGAAATGGCAGGTGGTCAGGCGCCAAGGGCTGTTGCGGCTTCTATAAAATCCGGCCAGCCAATTCCGACCGTGTTGGGGAACCTGACCTTCGACGCGAAGGGAGATCGAAATCAGCGTGACGTAACAATGTACGTCTGGAAAAGGCGGGGAGACGGCACACTCATGATGGATTTCCAATCCCCATAGCTTACGCAAAATACTCCTGCAGCGGCCGCACTTCCAAACTCCCCGCCCGCAGCGCCGCAATCGCCTCCGCCACCGCAGCTGCACCCGACAGCGTCGTGTAGTACGGCACTTTCTGCATCAGCGTTGCGCGGCGCAGCGATTTCGAATCCGATACCGCCTTCTGGCCGTCCGTGGTGTTGAAGACGATCTGCACCTGGCGGTTGCGGATGGCGTCCTCGATGTGCGGGCGGCCTTCCAGTACCTTGTTGATTTTCTCGGCGGCGACGCCGTTTTCGGCGAGGAAGCGGGCGGTGCCAGAGGTGGCGAGCACCTTGAAGCCCTGGCCGGCGAGCCGCTTGACCGCCGGCAGGATGCCTTTCTTGTCCTCGTCGCGCACCGAGACGAACAGCGTGCCGGAGCGCGGCAGGTCGACGCCGGCGCCTAGCTGGCTCTTGGCGAAGGCCAGCGCGAAGTCGCGGTCGAGGCCCATGACCTCGCCGGTCGAGCGCATTTCCGGGCCAAGCAAGATGTCGACGCCCGGAAAACGGGCGAAGGGGAACACCGCTTCCTTGACCGCGATGTGGCCGGGATTGCGTGGGTCGGGCATGGCGCCGTAATGGGCGAAGGCGTCTTCCAGGCTCTCGCCGGCCATGATGCGGGCGGCGATCTTTGCGATCGGCCGGCCGATGGTCTTGGCGACGAAGGGCACGGTGCGCGACGCACGCGGATTGACCTCCAGCACATAGACCGTGCCGTCCTTGATCGCGTACTGCACGTTCATCAGCCCGCCGACATTGAGCGCGCGGGCAAGGGCCGCCGTCTGGCGCTCGAGTTCGTCGACGAGCTCCGAAGGCAGCGAGTGCACCGGCAGCGAGCAGGCCGAGTCGCCCGAATGGATGCCGGCCTCCTCGATGTGCTCCAATATGCCGGAGACGTAGGTCGACCTGCCGTCGCAGAGGCAATCGACATCGACCTCGATGGCGCCCGACAGATAGGTGTCGAACAGCAGCGGGTTCTTGCCGAGCAGCGTGTTGATCTGGCCGGTCTTGTCGTTGGGGTATTTCTGCTTGATGTCCTCCGGAACCAGGCCGGGCACGGTGTCGAGCAGATAGGATTGCAGCATGCTCTCGTCGTGGATGATCTGCATGGCGCGGCCGCCGAGCACATAGGACGGGCGCACCACCAGCGGGAAGCCAAGCTCGCCAGCGACGAGGCGGGCCTGCTCGACCGAATAGGCGATGCCATTCTTCGGCTGGCTGAGGCCGAGCTTGTGCAAGAGCTTCTGGAAGCGGTCGCGGTCCTCGGCCAGATCGATCATGTCGGGCGAGGTGCCGAGGATCGGGATGCCAGCCTTCTCCAGCGCATCGGCGAGCTTGAGCGGCGTCTGGCCGCCGAACTGGACGATGACGCCGACGAGTTCGCCCGAGGCCTGTTCGGCGCGCAGGATCTCCAAGACGTCCTCCGGCGTCAGCGGCTCGAAATAGAGCCGGTCGGAAGTGTCGTAGTCGGTCGACACGGTCTCGGGATTGCAGTTGACCATGATCGCCTCGAAGCCGGCGTCGCGCAGCGCAAAGGCGGCATGGCAGCAGCAATAGTCGAACTCGATGCCCTGGCCGATGCGGTTGGGGCCGCCGCCGAGAATGACGACCTTTTTGCGCGACGAGACCTGCGCCTCGTTGGCGAGCGCGCCGGCAAAGGGCACTTCGTAGGTCGAGTACATGTAGGCGGTGGGCGAGGCAAACTCGGCGGCGCAAGTGTCGATGCGCTTGTAGACGGGATGAACGTCGAGCTTGTCGCGTATCTTCTGGATCTCTTCGACGTCTTTCCTGACCAGCGACGCGAGGCGGGCGTCCGAGAAACCCATCGCCTTCAGCATGCGCAGATTGGTGGCATCCTCGGGAATGCCGTGCTCGCGGATGCGGGCTTCCATGTCGAGGATGCCGGCGATCTGCTCGAGGAACCACGGGTCGATCTTGCACATTGCATGCACGTCTTCCAGCGAGGTGCCCATGCGGATCGCCTGCGCCACCATGCGCAGCCGGTCCGGCGTCGGCGTGCCGAGCGCGGCGCGGATAGCGTTGCGGTCGTCGACATGGCTGGCGGGCGCGTTCCCGTGGCCGATGCCGGGGATCTCGATCTCGTCGAGGCCGGTCAGGCCGGTCTCCAGCCCGCGTAGCGCCTTCTGCAGCGATTCCTGGAAGGTGCGGCCGATGGCCATGACCTCGCCGACCGATTTCATCGAGGTGGTCAGCACCGGCTCGGCGCCGGGGAATTTCTCGAAGGCAAAGCGCGGGATCTTGGTCACGACATAGTCGATACTCGGCTCGAACGAGGCCGGCGTCGCGCCGCCGGTGATGTCGTTCTCCAGCTCGTCCAGCGTGTAGCCGACGGCGAGCTTGGCGGCGATCTTGGCGATCGGAAAACCGGTCGCCTTGGAGGCGAGCGCCGAGGAGCGCGAGACGCGCGGGTTCATTTCGATCACCACGAGTCTTCCATCGGCAGGATTCACGGCGAACTGCACGTTGGAGCCGCCGGTCTCGACGCCGATCTCGCGCAGCACCGCGATCGAGGCGTTGCGCATCATCTGGTATTCTTTGTCGGTCAGCGTCAGGGCAGGGGCGACGGTGATCGAGTCTCCCGTATGCACGCCCATCGGGTCGATGTTCTCGATCGAGCAGATGATGATGCAGTTGTCGGCCTTGTCGCGGACAACCTCCATCTCATACTCCTTCCAGCCGAGCACGCTCTCCTCGATCAGCACTTCGGTGGTCGGCGAGGCGTCGAGGCCGGACTGGACGATCTCGAAGAATTCGGCGCGGTTGTAGGCGATGCCGCCGCCGGTGCCGCCCATGGTGAAGGACGGGCGAATGATGGCGGGCAGGCCGACATGGTCGAGCGCTTGTGCTGCGATCGCCATGCCGTGGCTGATGTAGCGCTGCTTGCGGTCGCCCTCGCCGAGGTTCCAGCGCGTCTCCAGCGCGTCGAGCGCGGCGTCGAGATTTTCGGGCTTTTCCGCCTTCAGCGCGGCGCGCTCGGCCTCGTGTGTCTTGCGGTCGGCATTCTTGACGTCGGTGGCGTTGGCCAACATCGACTTCGGCGTTTCCAGGCCGATCTTGTTCATCGCCTCGCGAAACAGCGCGCGATCCTCGGCCTTGTCGATGGCCGTGGCGTCGGCGCCGATCATCTCGACCTGATAGCGGTCGAGCACGCCCATGCGGCGCAGCGACAAAGCGGTGTTGAGCGCGGTCTGGCCGCCCATGGTCGGCAGCAGCGCGTCGGGCCGCTCCTTGGCGATGATCTTGGCCACCACTTCGGGCGTGATCGGCTCGATATAGGTGGCATCGGCCAGTTCCGGGTCGGTCATGATGGTGGCCGGGTTGGAATTGACCAGGATGACGCGAAAGCCCTCTTCCTTCAGCGCCTTGCAGGCCTGGGTGCCGGAATAGTCGAACTCGCAGGCCTGGCCGATGACGATGGGGCCGGCCCCGATGATCAGGATCGACTTGATGTCGGTGCGTCTTGGCATGTCGAGGGTCCGTTCGGCGGGCGGCTTGCACAAAAAGCCGGACGGGATGACCCGGCCGGTTGTGCTCGCGATTCTGGTATCAGGCTAGGAGGGCCTTATAGGGAAGAGTTTTGCCGGATGTAACCCCCTAAAATGCGAGTAGGGGAGTAGGGCAGTAGGGCAGTAGGGGAGTAGGGGAGTAGGGGAGTAGGGGAGTAGGGGAGTAGGGGAGTAGGCCCTTTTAAACATACTGCCCTACTGCCCTACTGCCTTATTCCCTAACCCAGCCAACTGATCCGTGATCTCGAACCGCTCGGAAGCACCGATGCGGATCATGTTCAGGCTGCCTTCGCGCGTGAAGCGGAATTCGCCGGGCCCGTTTGAGCCGGCCGGCTTGCCGGCCTTGAAGCTGATGATGCGCGTGCCGCCATCGGGCCATGTCACGGTCACGTCGGTCTTGTCGCCGGTGCGCACGACCGCCGCCTTGCAGTTGGTCATCGGCTGGCCGAGATAGCGCGCGCAAGGGATGGCGTTGCCAGCACCAGGGACCGGTGTCCCCGGCGGCTGAAGCCGCGCAACGGTCTGTGCGTCGGGCGGAGGCGCCGCGTTGGCCGCGCCGAAATTTTGGACGGGACCCATTGCCGCGGGCGCCGATCCATCAACCTGTCCGGTCGAGGGGTTTCCAGCGGCCAGGGCCAGGCGGTAAGCATCCTCGATCGCCACCCTGCCGATTGCGTCAGCGGAGTTCAGCTCCGTTTCGGGAGCGGTCGCGCCGAGGCGCGTTGTCAGATCGGGCAGCGGTTGAGAGGCAGGGCTCTCCGTATTGGCCGCCGCCTGGGGTGTCACTTGCTGGGGATTGATAGGGTCGAGGTAGCGCGCGGGCGCCCATCCGCTCAGCTTGGGGTCGTCAATGTCTTCAACCTTGCACCACCGATGGCCGCTGACGTCGCCGCAGCCGAGATTTTTCAAGCTCGAACCAATCGGCAGCCGCGCCTCGATCTTGCCCATCGCCGATGCCGTGGCGCGCACGTTCAGGAGATCACCCGGAGCGAGACCAGTCACAATCGAGATGATGGGCTCCGGCTCCTGGGCACTGGCCGGCGGGCCCGCCAGCATCAGCGGAGCGGCAATCACCGCAAGCAGCGTCGTCGGGAGTGTTACTGTGCGCCTAATCATCTGCCATGGGCGGTAGGTTGCATTGCCGAAGGCGCGGCCAGGCACGGAAACGCCATCGCACGCCAGCCGGTTTTTATAGGCGACGAGGCGGCGCTGTGTAAGCCCCGAAAATGAGTAAGGTGCCGCGTGTTGAATCGCGGAGCAGGCCACTTCCGTGAGCTGAAAGCCGGCAAAATATTGCACATTTCATGTAAATATGCACTCTCTCAAGTAAGGTTTGGGAGGGAAAGATGGTCGACCTTGAAATATTCGCGCAAGTGGAAAACATAGTTCGCCAGCGTATCAAGAAAACGCGCGCGGAAATTGAGGCTTCACTTGGTCACATCGCCAACGGCAATCCGCTGGCCGCCGAACAGACCCTCTCCAGGCGACTCGACAGGTTGCAGGTAAAAGCGTCGCTCAGCCGCACCGAAGCGGAGATGATATCGGCAGCAATCGACATGAGGTCTGCCGGGGAGAGAAAGGCCGCCGCCAAACAGCCAGGACCGGAGGCAATTCTCGGCCCAACGCTCGATTTCATCGGTGTCGCATTTCTGGAGCGTGGGCGCCGTGTGGCCGATGCGGTCGGCCGCGTTGCCTTTCTCAACGGCAATCCACAAGGATCGGGTTTTCTGGTCGGGCCAAGGCTGTTCCTCACAAACAACCATGTGATTTCGTCGCCGGCAGATTCCCGGCGCTTCCAGGTCCAGTTCGATTATGAGCAGGACGGTGCGAATGCCGTGCGCACGCCGACGACGTTCCTGCTCGATCCTGAATTCTGTTTCGTGACCGATAGCATAGAGGGTCTGGACTATACGCTGATCGGGGTCGGCGAGCGGCGTTCCGGCCCAAAGGAACTGGGGGAGTTCGGTTTTATCTCGCTGTCGGATGCGCGCGACAAGCATATGCTTGGCGAAATCGCCAACATCGTTCAGCACCCCGATGGCCGCTTCAAGGAACTGGTGCTGCGTGAAAACCGGCTGGTGGCCCGCGACGAAACGGTTCAAGTGCTGCACTATGTTGCCGATACCGAACAGGGTTCGTCCGGTTCACCGGTTTTCAACAATGAATGGGAGCCAATTGCCCTGCACCATTGGGCAGGGCCATTCCACGAGGTGACGGGCATAGGTGGCTATGCGCTGACGCGCGAGATCAACGAAGGCATAAGGATCAGCGCCATCGTTGACGATCTGGGCGCTAGAAAGTCCAGGCTGCCGGGCTCCTCGGCATCGGCGGTTTCGCAAGCTCTGGCGATTTGGGCCGGCACGCCGCGCATGATGGACGAGACAGTTCGGCTGAACGCCGACATTCGCGAAGATGTGCTGGACAAGTCGGTGCAGCGGCCGGAACCGGATGACAATCCACCGGCGACGAGACACAACGCCGATGGCTCGGTCACCTGGACTTTTCCCGTCGAGATAAATGTCCGGGCGCCCTTGATCGACCGCGACGGAGGCGATGCAAGACGAAACGACGGCAAAGGCCCGGCAAGCGAACCCGCGAAGGTGGCCATCGCCGAGGCCGCGGGTTGGAAAACGGAGGATTTCGACGATCGCGGAGGGTATGAACCCGGCTTCATACCGGGCTTTGTCCTGCCAATGCCGACGGTTGCCAATTCACCCTACCGGTTGGCCAGAAACCTCCTTGCCAAACCGGGCGAGGACCCACACGAATTGCGTTATCATCATTTTTCGATCTTGATGAACGCCGATCGCAGGCTTGCCTTCGTCACCGCCTGCAATATCGATGGATCCCGCACCAAGGCGGTCAATCGTGAGGACAAGACCGTCATCGACAACCCGTCGCTTGTCCAATTGGGGGTAGAGTCGATTTCCGGTTCGGAAGCCAGCGACGCTTTCCGGCCCGACCGTCGCATCGACCCTGGCGAGCAGATGACCCAGGAATTCTATTCGAGCCAGAATGTGCCTGGATTTCCCGTCCCAAAATCCAAGGAACGAATAGCTCGAATGTTCCAGAAGGGCCATATTACGCTTCGCGGCGACCCTGCATGGGGAGTGGATCAGGAGGCGGTCGCGGCAGAACGGGACACGTTCTTCTATCCCAATGCTGCGCCGCAAGTCGGCTTTTTCAATCAGGGAAGCTCGCTTGACCATCCCGGCTCCAAGGGGAAACTGAGATGGCGCGCGGTGGAAACCTATGTGCTGCGCAACGCCTATACGACGCGAGGCCGTGTCACGGTGTTTGCAGGCCCACTGTTCCGCGAGGACGATCCTCCTTACCGCTTCGACAGCCATATTCCGCTCAAGTTCTGGAAGATCGCGCTGTGGTCCGATCAAACTGGCCTGCGCGCCATCGCGCTGCTGGCCGACCAGAAGCCGGTTTTGAAAGTGATGCCCGAAGCGTTCGGCGAGCGTGCCGAGGCGTTCGATGACCCGCTTGAAATTGCCAGGGTATCGGAGTTCCTTTCGACGGTGGCCGAGATTGAAGAACTGACTGGCCTGAACTTTGGCCAGCAGGTGCGCGACGCCGACATTCGGGCCGGATCCGAATCGGCTCCCGCACAGACTTTCAACCCAAGGCATCTAACGCCCAGTACGTCACGGCCAAAGGCTTCATCGCCCAAGACTTCGGCGGCCAAGACTTCGGCGGCCAGAACCCGACGTCCTGCCAGGCGATCGAAGCCATCCGCGTCCGACAAGTGAAGATTGGACCGGTCGCGGCCATTTAGGCTGCTTGCCTGCCGCTCGAAGGCGGTCATCCGTTCAGCCTGGCATGGGCAAGCTCAGCCTGTTCCTCGTTCGGCCCGGTATGAACGCGGTCAACCCGGCATGAAGCCGGTGCGTAGCGCGTGAGCCCATTCCGGCCGTCCCGCCTGATCGGCCTGACGCGCTGCCGCCTCATGGTCGTAATCGACGGCGATGGCCTCGAAGCGATCGGGATGCAGGTCGACGATGCCATAGCGGGCGTGCGGCGAGCCTTGTTGGGAGACATGCGCCGGCGGCGTGTCGTCGTGATAGGCCGGGCAGCCGATGCTGCCTGGATTGAAAATGACCGGACCGCCGGGAATGCGGACCAGCTCGCTGCGGTGGCTGTGACCGCAAAGCATGATGCGGCAGGCGGGATCGATCGCGCCGAGTCGCCGTTCGATGGCGGCCAGTGGGGCGCGCACCAGCCGGCCGTCGACTATCGCGTCAGCCAGGTATTTTTCATCGTGGTCGGGCCGGGCATGGAAGGCGAGCACGCCAGGCGCCACCTCCAGCGTGACGGGCAGCGCGAACAGCGCCTCGCGCTGGGCTGCCGCCAGCCGTTCATGCGCGTAGCGGTCGGAAGGCCACATGGTCTCGTCGGCGGTGTCGTAGGCAACGCGGCGGTCGTGGTTGCCGCGCACCGTCGGCAGCTCGAGCGCTTCGAGCCGCTCCATAGTCTCGCGCGGCCAGAGAGGGCCGGAAACGCAATCGCCGAGATTGACGATGAGGTCGGCGCCGCCGCGTCGCCGCAGATCATCGAGCACGGCGTCGAGCGCCAGGACATTGCCGTGGATGTCGGCGAGGACGGCAATGCGCATGGCAGGCTCCGTTTGTTGGAATGGCTGGAGGACAATTATCTTCCTCACCTCGCGAAGCGGGCGAGAGCGGAATGCAGCTTCGGGGTCGCTCTAGGCGCGGACTTCGATCTCATGGTCGCCGACCGCCGGCAACGATGCATCGTCGCCGGCCGCGGCAATCACGCTGTCGAGCAGGCCCGGGAAGCGGCGGTCGAGATCGTCACGGCGCAGCGTGATCAGCCGGCTGGTGCCAACCGCCTCGGTGCGCGTGACGCCGACCTCACGCAGCTTGGCCAAATGGTAGCTCAGATTGGTCTTCGAGCAGAGGTCGAGGAACCGGCTGCAATTCAGCGGCACGCCCTCCTTGCTCGCGAGATAGCGCACGATGGCCAGTCGCGTCGGGTCGCCGAGCACGGCAAGCACGTTCGGCAGGCTGATCTGGTCGGCGGTGGGATGGGGCAAGGTCATGACCAGGAATTAAGCACATTCGGGGCCGATTTCAACGCATCTGATCCTTCGCGGTTCTGGTGGTATTCGGGCCTGTCCTGACACAGGGCTGTCAGTAGGGTTCGATTAGTCTGCACAAGCTCATTGACATCATGCCCTGTTATGTCCAATTGTTCAATAACCTTTGAACTAAGGAAATTGCCATGGATAAGCGCCTCATCTGGCTTGCGCTCGGATCATTCACGATTTCGACCGAAGGTTTCGTCATCTCCAGCCTTTTGCCCGACATTGCAAAGGATGCCGCCATCTCCGTTCCGCTCGCCGGCACGCTGATCACGGCGTTTGCGCTCGCCTATGCGATCGGCACGCCGATCCTGGCAACGCTGACTGGCGAATGGGACCGGCGCCGCGTCATCCTGTGGACGCTGGTGTTCTTCGTGTTGGGCAACGTCGCCGCGGCGCTGAGTTCCTCCTTCGAATTGCTGTTGATCGCGCGCATCGTCATGGCGCTGTCGTCAGGCCTGTTCGCGGCGACCGCGCAGGGAACGGCCGTTGCGCTTGTCGACGACCATCATCGCGCCCGCGCCATTGCCGTGGTCGTCGGCGGCACCACGGTTGCGGTCGCGGTCGGCGCGCCGCTTGGCGCGCTTGTTGCGACGGTCGCCGGCTGGCGCGGCACATTCTTTGCCATTGCCGGCCTTGGCGCGCTCGCCGGCGCGATCCTGTGGTACCGGCTGCCGCGCGGCATCGTCGGCACCAGGCTACCGCTCCGGATGCGGCTGGCAGCGGCACTCCGCCCCGGCGTCATGCCCATCCTGGTGACGACGATCCTGGCACTGATCGGCGCCTTCACTGTCTTTGCCTTTGTCGCGCCGCTCGCCATCGAAGGCGGCGGCCTGAGCCCGATCGCGCTACCCGGAATGCTGCTCGCCTTCGGCGTCGGCGCGGTCATCGGCAATATCGGCGGTGGGCAGGCCGCCGACCGTTTCGGCGCGACGCGCACCGTCTGCTGGTCGCTGGCGCTGAGTGCCGCCATGCTGGTCACGTTTTCGCTGATCCCGACATTCCTGCCGCGCGAGATCGCCGGGCCGGCACTGATGGCCATGATGGTGCCGTGGGGTATCGTCGGCTGGGCGTTCCCACCGGCGCAGGCCAGCCGCATCATCAAGCTGGCGCCCGATGCCGCGCCCATCGTGCTGTCGCTGAACGCTTCGGCGCTCTATCTCGGCGTCGCACTGGGGGCCGTGGTCGGCGCCGCGGTGCTGCGCTATGGCGCACCGGCCGACCTCGGCGTGGTCGCGGCGGCATTCCCGATCATTGGTTTGGGCGTGATGCTGGCGGGACACCTGGCCGCACGTCCGGTGGCGATGCCGGCCGAATAAGGCTTGTTAGCAAAGCTTGGCTGCCGGCCGCCGATAATTCAACTCGCGGCCGGCGCTGCGTCAAAATCCAGCGCGGCGATTTCGTCCAGCGCCGCTCGCAGGCTTGCCGCCTGCTCTTTTCCAAACATCTCCTCGAAGCGCTGCTGTGCGACTTGCCACAGCTTCAGAGCTTCTTCGAGCTTGGTCCGGCCCTGCGGTGTCAGCCTGACGCGCCTGATGCGGCGGTCGGCAGGGTCGGCGAAGGCCTCGACATAACCGTCCCGGATCAGCGGCTTCAGCGTATGACCGAGGGCCGACAGGTCCATGACGAGGGCTGCGGCAATGGCACCCATGGTCGGTTCATTGCCGACGTGGATTTGATAGAGCAGGCCCTGCTGCGTGGCCTTAATGCCGGAGGGCGCGAGCACATCGTCATAGAACTGGCCGAGTTTCCGCGTTGCGCGGCGTAGCATGGCGTTGTTGCAAAACACCAGGCCGGGCAGGGTGGTTTGGGACATTGGCGGATTTCCGATGAGGGGACCGGAAGGGACCCTCGATGCAAACCAGAAATAGTCCTTGCTCCGCGGATTGACAAGATGGTGGCATATGCCTACGTATCGATAGTGGCATATGCCATTAATCGATCTGCCAGTCGAAGCAAGGGTGTTGCGCTGCGGCACCGGCATTTGGGATCGAACCAGAAGGAACAAGACAATGAGCAATCAGGACAAAGGCACGGCGGTCGTCACCGGCGCCTCTTCCGGCATCGGGGCGGTCTATGCCGACCGGCTCGCCGGCCAAGGGTATGATCTGGTGCTGGTGGCGCGGCGCGCCGACCGGCTGGAGGAATTGGCGGAGAGGCTCCGCTACGCGTATGGCATCAAGGTCAGCGTCATCAGCGCCGACCTGGCCGACGACGCCGATCTGCGACGGGTCGAACAGGCGATATCAACCGACGACAGCGTGACGCTGCTGGTCAACAATGCCGGCCTTGGCGGCGCGCAGGTGGTGGCAACGGCCGACGCCGATGTCGCCGAGCGCATGATCAAGGTCAATGTGGTGGCGCTGACCCGGCTGACGCGCGCGGTGCTGCAGGGACTATTGGCGCGCAACCGCGGCGCCATCGTCAACATCGCCTCGGTGCTGGCCTTCGACACCTCGTTCGGCGGCATCTATAGCGGCACCAAGGCCTATGTCGTCAACTTCACCGAGGCCCTGCAGCGGGAAGTCGCCGACAGCAGTGTAGCCGTACAGGTCGTGCTGCCGGGGGCCACGCGGACCGAGTTCTGGGAAGTCGCCGGAAGCGATATTGCCAATGTGCCCCAAGAGATTGTCATGACTGCGGACGATCTGGTCGATGCCGCGCTTGCCGGCCTGGCCAAGGGTGAAGCGTTCACGGCACCGGGTCTTGCCGACGTTGCCGGGGTGGATGCCTTTCTTGGCGTCCGACAAGGCTTCTTCGGTAGCCTGCTGGCCGGCAAGCCGGCGGCACGCTACGCTGCCTGAAATAACTGGTCTTACGCTGTCCGCCACATCGGAATGATCGAGGCGGCCAGCAGCAAGCCAAGCACGGCGTTGAGGATGCGCCACTGCCGCTCGGTTCGCAGCAACCGGGCGAGCAGCGTGCCCGCCACGCACCACGCCGCCAGCGATAGCGCCGCGGCAAGGCCGAAGACCGTGCCGAGCAGCAAGGCGAGCTGCAGTGGCCCGCTGGCGAGCGCGGCAAAAGATGCCGCCGCTCCCAGCCCCATGGCCCAGCCCTTTGGGTTCATCCATTGCAGGCCGGCGCCGCCCAAAAAGCTGTTCGGCTTTGCCATGGTCACGTTCAGATTGGGCGGGCCGCTGCGGCCGATCTTGAGGGCAAGCCATACCAGATAGAGGGTGCCGGCTATTTTCATTGCCAGTTGCAAAGAAGGGGCGGCGGCCAGCAGACCGGCGAGCCCGGCAGCACCTGCCGCAGCCACCGTGGCCAGGCCGGCCGCACTTCCGGCCATCAGCGGGATAGAGCGGCGAAAGCCGAACTGCGCGCCGGACGCCGTCGACAAGGTCGTGGCCATGCCGGGCGTTGAGGTTGAGACCAGCGCGAACAGGACGAGGGGAAGGACGGTTTCAAGCATGCTGCTTCCTTTGAAGCCTGCACGGTAGGTCTTTTGGCTCATCAGTAAATGCAATGTTTGCAATGGTTGCTATTAAGAAGCATAATAGTCAGATGGCTCGCAATCTCGATACCGCCTTGATCCGAACCTTCGTCACCGTTGCGGATAAGGCAAGCATGACGGCAGCGGCCAACGCGCTGCATTTGACCCAAGGCGCCGTCAGCCAACATATCAAGCGCTTGGAAGAGGTTCTTGGCTGCAGCCTGTTCGAGCGCGACCGGCGTGCATTGCGGTTGACCCGCTCCGGCGAGCGATTGCTCGGCAAGGGCAAGCGCCTGCTTTCCCTCAATGACGAGATCCTGGCGGAGATGGCGGGCGATGCGGTTGCCGGTCAGGTGCGGCTTGGCGTGCCGTATGACCTTGTCGGCACCTTGCTTGCGCCGGTGCTCAAGGCCTATGCCGAGGCGTATCCGCAGGTCGAGATTTCGCTGATCTGTGCTTCGTCGCCGGAGTTGGCTGCGGCCTTGGCGGCCGGCACGATAGAGCTCGCGGTGATCGAGGAGCCGATCGGTCGGTCGGCCGGCGAATGCCTTGTTGTCGACCGGCTAGTTTGGGTCGGCGCCAAAGGCGGCGGGGCTCGCAGCAAGCGCCCCCTGCCGGTTTCGATGGTGGCCGAGACCTGCGCGTTCCGCCCGGTGGTGCTGGAGGCGCTTAACGAGCACGGCCTGGAATGGCGCACCGTATTCGAAAACGGCAGCATCGACGCGACGACGGCGACGGTGCGTTCGGACTTGGCCGTCACCACCTGGTTGGCGTCGACCGTGCCTGCCGACCTCGATATTTTGGCCAACGATCCGGAACTGCCGTCGCTGCCGAATTTTTCGATCAATCTGCATTTGCCGAAGCACGGCCTTGCGCCGGCTGCACTGGCGTTCGCGGGCCACCTCCGCGATGGGTTGGCACGGCGACGGGAGGCGGCTTAGAAAACAGCAAAAAGGACGGCCAGTGTTCAGCCGTCCTTGATCGCCTCGGCAGCCTCTATTTCCAGTTCTTGCGCCGCTCGATCTCGGCTTCGGACGGCTGCTCCGTGGCAAAGGACCCGGTCTTGATCTCGCCGGAGCGTTCATAGCTCGCGATGATGACACCGGTGGTCGATGCCTGCGAGCGGGTCAGCTTGAAGGCGGCAGGTATTGTGCCGCTGCCGAACAGTTTTTTGCCCTTGCCCAGCACCAGCGGGAAAATCAGCAGGCTGATCTCGTCGATCAGGTCATTGGCGAGCAAGGTCTGGATCAGCTCGCTCGATCCCTGAATGAGCAGGTCCGGGCCGTCCTCCTGCTTCATCCGGCGCAATGTCGCCACGACGTCGCTGCCGAGCGGCTGGCTGTTTTGCCAGGACAGCGTATCTGGCCTGTGCGTCGCCACATATTTGGTGACGGCGTTGAAGCTGTCGGCGATCGGGTCATTCTTCTGATAAGGCCAGTGGGCGGCGAAGATGTCGTAGGTTTTGCGGCCGAGAAGCAGCGCGAACGGTTTTGAAAACGTCTCGCCCATGGCGGCGCCCATCACATCGTCCCAGTAGTGGAACGTCCAGCCGCCGAACTTGAAGCCGCCGACCGGGTCCTCGTGCGGGCCGCCGGGCGCTTGCATGACGCCGTCGAGGCTGACGAATGTTGCGGCGATGATCTTCCTCATTGGAGCTCCCTTTCCCTGATCCGTGCCGTCATGGCCGGACTTCGAGCCAAGGACGGGCGAACGGACATTTGTCCGACAGCGGCCGGCAAATTTCCAGGGCTGGAAGGGCGGATGACTGCCGACCTTAGTTGCGTCAGTTTGGAGCAGACGCTCAGCCCAGACCGACGACCGTATCGTAGAGCAGCTTGAAGTTGAGCACCAGGATGAGGGCGGCAACCACCCAGGCCAGCACGGCGACGGCGCGGGAAATGGCGAAATTGCCCATTTTGCGCTTGTCCGAGACGAACTGCACCAGCGGGACGACCGCGAAGGGAAGCTGCATCGACAGGATCACCTGGCTGAAGACCAGCAACTGGCCGGTGCCCTTCTCGCCATAGAGGGCGGTGACGACCACCACCGGGATGATGGCGATGCCGCGCGTCAGCAGGCGGCGCGCCCATTGCGGGATGCGCAGCCGCAAGAAGCCTTCCATCACGATCTGGCCGGCCAGCGTCGCCGTCACCGTCGAGTTCAGGCCGGAGGCAAGCAGCGCCACGGCAAACAGAATGGAAGCAATGCCGAGGCCGAGTAGCGGCGACAGCAGCTCGAAGGCCTGGCCGATCTCGGCGACGTCATGATGACCAGTGCCGTGGAACGCCACCGCCGACACGATCAGGATGGAAGCATTGACGAACAGCGCCAGTATCAGCGCGATGGTCGAGTCGGTCGTCGCCCATTTGATGGCGTCGCGCTTGCCGCGATCGGTGCGCTCGTAGGCGCGGGTCTGCACGATCGAGGAGTGCAAATAGAGATTGTGCGGCATCACTGTGGCGCCGATGATGCCGATGGCAATGTAAAGCATCGCCGGATTGGTGACGATCTCGGACGACGGCACGAACATGGCGTGCAGGATGGAGCCGACCGGCGGCGCGGCGGCAAAGATCTGAATGGCGAAGCAGCCGAAGATGATAATCAAAAGCGCTATGATGAAGGCCTCGAGGAAACGGAAGCCCTTGTTCATCAGCAACAACAGCAGGAAGGCATCGAGCGCGGTGATGATGGCGCCGCCGATCAGCGGAATCCCGAACAGCAGTTGCAAGGCGATCGCCGTGCCAATGACCTCGGCCAGGTCGCACGCTATGATGGCCAGTTCGCAAGCGACCCACAGCATGAAATTGACCGGCCGCGGGTAATAGGCGCGGCACGCCTGCGCAAGGTCACGGCCGGTGGCGATGCCGAGCCGGGCGGCGAGCGCCTGCAGCAGGATCGCCATCAGGTTCGACAACATGATAATGAATAGCAGCGTGTAACCGAACTGGGCACCGCCGGCGAGGTCGGTCGCCCAATTGCCCGGATCCATGTAGCCGACCGAAACCATGTAGCCCGGCCCCACGAAGGCGAACAGCCGGCGAAGCCAGATCCCCGAGTGCGGCACCGCGATCGTTGCGTTGACTTCGCGAAGGCTGGGCTGCTCGTCGTCTTCCGGGCGGGCAAATCGCCACATGGATCGGGGGGCTGAGGTGGCTTCGGCTTCCGACATGAAATGGCTTTCCACTGGAACGATCGATGTTGTCTCCTTATCTATGCCACGGCTGAACATTATGCAATATGCTATATTTCATTGTTCATGCTTTTTCGTGTGCCCACTTGACGGTGCGACCGGAACGGCAGTGAACGCCGGTTGCGCCGGCCACCGAATGGAAATAAACGGCCAGAACCAATAGGGTTCCGTGTTATGACTGCAATGCCGATTCAAACTGCCGGGAGGAGCGCGTATTGGCGCTGAAGAAAAGACCGGTTCCTCGCGAAAAGCCGCTGCCTGACGCAGAAATCCACTCGGAAGGGTTCCGGCAGACGCGTGAAGCGCGCCGCAGCGCGCTGGTCGAGGATTATGTCGAGCTCATCGCCGACCTGATCGAGGACGGCAACGAGGCGCGCCAGGTCGACATCGCGGCACGGCTCGGCGTCGCCCAGCCGACGGTGGCGAAAATGCTGACGCGGCTGTGCGCAGACGGGCTGGTCTCCCGGAAACCCTATCGCGGCGTGTTCCTGACCGATGCCGGGCGGAAGGTTGCGGAAGAGAGCCGCATTCGCCACCAGACGGTCGAGGCTTTCCTGCGCTCGCTCGGCGTCAGCGCCGAGACGGCGCGCATCGACGCCGAAGGCATCGAGCACCATGTCAGCGCCGAGACGCTCGAAGCCTTTCGCAAGGCAATAATCGCCGCCCGCTGATTGATCGAAGCGATATGCAGTGCGACTGACCTGCTCACTCGTTCGTATCCTGCACCCAGTTGCGCGGGTGACCATCGACGCGAAACTGGAAGATGAAATAGGGTGGGATGCAAGTGCCCTTGCCGGGCTTTGCTTCCGGCAGATCGTCAAAACCGGCGGTGCAGATATAGTCCTCGCGGCAGGGATGGGCCTTGTCGCAAGCACGCAGGCCAGCGGTCTTGGTGAATTCCCTGGTGCAGAATTCGTGGTCCTTGCCGGAGCCTATGCAGTCGTTGAAGCCGGTCTTGGCGAGGCGGCCGCAGCTTGCCTCGTCGGGCAGCTTTTCGCAGGTCGCCTTGCGCAGCATGCCGCCGGGAAAGCCGCCAGTCTTCTGCTCGGGATTATCGTAACGCTGGCGCGCCGCGCCATAGCCGGCGAGCTTTATCGGCGGTTTTCTGTCCCTGGCCGGGTCGATGGCGCAGGCCTTCGCGGTTGCCGGTGACAGACGGCAATATTGGTCGTTGCCCCATTTCGACATCCTGATCTCGCCGAACTCCACCGGATCGCCGACTGCGGTGCCGGCCTCGCTGACGCAGGTACCAAAGCCCGGATGGATGGCGCTCTCGTGGACCCCGGCGCAACGCAGGCCTTCGTCGCAGGTCCAGTCCACGAAACTTGGGTCGGCGCCGCGATAGCAGATCGAGCCCCATCCATTGTAGAGATCGGTGCCTTTCAGCGCTTCGGCGTATTTTGCCTCCGGACGGCCGGCAAAGCCGCGGCTGAAATCCGGGTGTCTGCCAGCGGCGAACGACTCGACAATGGCGCGGCGGCGCGGCAGGTCGGCAAAAAACACAGCCGAGCCCGGCACGAACACCGCGTTGCGGCGCGGTTCGCTGGCCGGGTCGGCGCCGGTGTAATGGAACCCGGCGATGCCGTGCGTCTGGTGACAGCCGGTGCAGGTCATCTCGTTGAGGCGCAGATTGAAGCCGGCCACCGATTTGACGGTGCGAAGCGTATTGCCCTTTGCGACATAGTCCTTGAGCGCTTTGTCGATAGCATCGTCGTCGAGCAGCCCAAAAGCCAAATTGTTTTGCGACCGGCTCATACCGCCGGGTGCCACCGAAACCGCGGTGGTCGCGAGGAATTTTTCGTCGATCACCAGGCGGCCACGGTCGAGATCATAGATGTTGCGATCGGTGAGCAGCCATCTTTCGAAGGTTTGCCTGTCGGCCAGCACCAGCTTGCGGTCGATCTGGTTCTCCATTTTCGCTTCCTGGAAAATGGCTTTGGCCGGGTCCCACTTGAATATCTTCAACAGATACTCAGCGTGGCCGCCGAAATCGCGCCGGCTCGAAGCCGATAGGCGCACGACCTGCATGTTGAGCTCGAGCCGCATGATCTGCGAAGAATTCAACATCGCGCTGGAAAGCGGGCCTTCTTCCGAGCGCAGCCAGGCCGCCAGTTGATCCGGCTCCAGATTCTTCTGCCCGGCGACAAGCCAGCGCTTCGCCACGTCCGCGCAGGAACCGTTAGCCGAGCGCGGACGGTCCTTCGAGGCGCGAATCTGTGCCGAAGCCGGTATGGCGTTGAAGACCAGGCTCAGGGTCAGCGGCAGGCGCGACGAGATGCGTTGCCCAGGCTTCTCCTCGACCGAATAGTGGAAGCGGTAGATCAGCCTGATCTCGCCGCATTCGGTGTGGCCGAGATAGCCGCGATCCATGCGATTGACGATGCCGGTCAGGTCCAGCGTCGAACCGTCGTCGTCGATGTATTTCGGATTGAACTTCTGGGTGATGTCTTTCGAGTTTGCCAGAGCGGTTACATAGGAGTCGGGGCTGTTCCTTGGTTCGTCTACGATCTGCTGTTTGACGGCGTTGCGGACCGGGCTCAGCGCGCGCACCGAAAACAGCCCGCGATTGTCGACGTCGCGTGTCAGTCCGAGCGCTGGCCCAAGCAGACGGCTGATCGATAGCCCGCCGCGCTCGAGCGCCTGCAAGGTCTCGGGATCGGTGATTGCGACACTGGAATCGAGAGTGACGGCGCTGGCCGGCACGGGGCCTAGGCAAGACAATGCCGCAAACAGCAACAGAACCCGCCCGATCATCCGCAAGCGCCCCCTCGCTTCCACAGCCACGGTGGATGCTACAGACCTTGCGACGTCTAAGCCAGAGCAGACCCGCGTCAGCCGGCATTGCTTATTAGCGCGAAAAATACTGTGACTTGGCGTAACCATTGGGATAATTGTTTGCTGGGTTGGAACCGGCCAGGACATCGGCGGGTTGATTGCAAACATGCATCACGGGGGTTGCCATGCTCTGGAAGGGCCGTCGTCAGAGTGACAATGTCGAGGACGAGCGCGGCCAGAGCGGCGGGCTTGGCGGCGGGCCGGGGCAGTTTCGCATCCCGATCGGAGGTCGCGCCGGCGGCGGCGGCATGTCGGGCATCATCATCGTAGGATTGATTTTCCTGGCAGGGTGGTATTTCGGCTTCGACCCGAGTCAGATCCTCGATAACAGCGGCTTGCAGCCCGGCGGCGGCGGCCAGATCACCGACAATAGCGGCGAGCAAGGCGGCGGTACCGGTGCGCCGGCCTCCGACGAGATGAAGCAGTTCGTGTCGACCGTGCTGGCCGAGACCGAGGATACCTGGACTGGTATTTTCCAGTCCGAGGGCCTGACCTATCAAGATCCAAAACTGGTCCTGTTCAGCGGCCAGATTCGCTCCGCCTGCGGTTCGGCCTCGTCAGCGGCCGGACCATTCTACTGTCCCAACGATCGCAAGGTCTATCTCGATACCACCTTCTTCCAGCAACTCGATCAGCAGTTCGGTGCCTCGGGCGATTTCGCACAGGCCTATGTTATTGCGCATGAGGTCGGCCATCACGTGCAGAACCTCGTCGGCATCCTGCCCAAATTCAACCAGATGCGGCAGAATATGAGCGAGGCCGACGCCAACCACATGTCGGTGCAGGTCGAGCTGCAGGCCGACTGCTTTGCCGGCATCTGGGCACATTTCACCGGCCAGAAGGGCATTTTGGAACAGGGCGACATGGCGGAGGCATTGAACGCCGCAAAGCAGATCGGCGACGACACGCTGCAGAAGAAGATGCAGGGCTACGTCGTGCCGGAAAGCTTCAACCACGGCACGTCGCAGCAGCGGCAGGCCTGGCTGGCGCGAGGCTTCCAGAACGGCAAGCTTTCGGACTGCGACACGTTCAACAATCCGATCTGAGCCGACGGTTTTCTCGCGAATCCGAGAGACTGGATAGCAGTCAGGGGATGTCAGGATGAAAACACCCTGCCCGTTCCCTCATTGTTCCCAGCGATGTGTTCGCCTATAAGGTGCGTTCGCCTTCGCCCCGGGCGGCCCGAGGAGATACCATCATGATAGACCCCAAAACCGCCAGGCGGGGCCTTGCGCTTGTTTTCACCACCCTGCTGCTCGACATCATCGGCTTCGGCATCATCATGCCGGTGCTGCCGGCCTATCTCAGAGAATTGACCGGCGTCGGCATCAGTGAGGCGGCTATCGAGGGCGGCTGGCTGTTCTTCGCCTATGCGGCGATGCAGTTCATTTTCGCACCAGTGATGGGCGGGTTGAGCGACCGGTTCGGACGACGGCCGATTCTGCTCGCCTCCGTGCTGACGTTTTCCATCGACAATCTGATCTGTGCCATCGCCTGGTCCTATCCGATGCTGTTCATCGGGCGTGTGCTGGCCGGCATTTCCGGCGCCAGCTATTCCACGACATCGGCATTCATCGCCGATATCTCGACCGACGAGAACCGTGCGAAGAATTTCGGCCTGCTTGGCATCGCTTTCGGCGTCGGCTTCGTCATCGGGCCGGTTCTGGGCGGGTTGCTCGGCACGTTCGGGCCGCGCGTGCCATTCTATTTCGCTGCCGGGCTTGCCTTCGTAAACTTTTTGATCGCGCTGTTTCTGTTGCCGGAAACGCTTGATAGCAAGCATCGTCGCCGCTTCGAGTGGAAACGCGCGAACCCGGTCGGCACGCTCGTCCAGATGCGCAACTACGAAGGCATCGGCTGGATCGGGCTTGTCTTCTTTCTGATGACGCTGGGGCACATGATGTATCCTGCGGTCTGGTCGTTCGTCTCCAGTTATCGCTATGGCTGGAGCGAACAACAGATCGGCTTCTCGCTCGGTGCCTTCGGCCTGTGCGGGGCTATCGTCATGGCGACGGTCCTGCCGCGCGTGATCCCCAAGCTCGGTGAGTGGAAGACGGCGGTAATCGGTCTGGCATTTACGGCACTCAGCGCCTTCGGCTACGCATTCGCGTCGCAAGGCTGGATGATCTATGCAGTGATCGTCGTCGGCTGCCTCGAGGCGTTGGCCGATCCGCCGCTCAGGAGCCTTGCCGCCGCCAAGGTGCCGCCTTCGGCACAAGGCGAACTCCAGGGCGCGATGACGTCGATCTTCTCGATCACCTCGATCATCACGCCGCTGCTTTATACGGCGATCTTTTCCTGGTTCACGGGGCCGAACGCGCCCGTGACCTTCGGCGGCGCACCCTACCTGCTCGGCGCGATTTTCCTGACGCTGGCGCTCATCGTCTTCGTCACGAAAGTAGCCAAGCCGGCGGCGCTCAGAAACGTCACGTCCGGCGTTGCTGAAGACGGAGCACAGATATGAGCCATGACGGCCGCATCGCCCTGACCAAGGACGGGCTGTGGAGACAGATCCGGCCAACGAAATGCCCGTCACACTGGTTCTTCGGGAGCCTTCTTCTCTTTGCGCGACTTAAACAGACCGGTTGACCGGTTTTAATGGCTTCATTGAAAAAAAATAGGAATGAGGGCAACAACGCAACTCCGGTAATCGCGCAGTCCGCCTCGAGGCATTCGCGCCGCATTTTGTAACTCTGACCATTCGAACTCCCGCCCTAGTTTACGTCAGAAGCAACAAACGCGGGGCCTGGATCGAAGACGAGAGGAGAGCAACATGTTGAACCGGATACTTCATCGCGCGGCGCTCATGGCTGTGGCTGTCTGCGCGGTGCTCGTTGTAGCGGCGGCTCATGCGGCGCCTGCTGGACGGGCAGGTCAGGTGCCGCCCGGGTTCACCTCGGCCAAAGCCGCGGTGAACGGCAGCAGCATGCACTACCTGCGTGGCGGGCACGGACCAGCCCTTATCCTGGTGCATGGATTTCCGGAAGATTGGAACGAATACCAGGCCGTCATGCCGAGACTGGCGCAACGCTTCACCGTCGTTGCCGTCGACCTGCCGGGCATAGGCCGCTCGGAGCCTGCCAGGGGCGGCTATGAAGCCGCCAATCTTGCGGCGCAGATCCATGGGCTTGCCGACGCTCTGCATCTGGAAAAACCCTATGTGGTGGGTCACGACCTCGGCGGCATCGTCACCTATGCCTATGTCAGGCGCTTTCCCGACACGCTGCGCGGTGCGATGATCCTCGATGTTCCGATGCCCGGCATCGACGGCTGGGACAAGGCGATGTCGGGCACGTGGCATATCGGTTTCATCCAGGCGCCCGGCGGCCTCGCCGAAAAGGTGGTTCCCGGTCGGCAGGCCGCCGTGCTTGGCTGGTTCCTCGACTTCGGCAAGTTCACCAGGCAGGAACGCAAATACTATTTTCGCATCTATCGAGCGCCTCAACTGCATGCCGCGTTCGAGATCTACCGCGCCTTCCCCAGCGATGCCGAATGGAACGCCGCCCAGACGGCGCCGAGCACCGTTCCGCTCGTCATCGCCTTCGGCCAGAAGTCCCCCTTTGTTGCGCTGCTGCCGACCTTCCTCGCCGGCTACCGCGCCAAGGGCATGAGCCATGTCGAGCGCGCCGAGATCCCCGATGCGAGCCACTATGTGCTGGCCGACAATCCTGATGCGGTTGCCGAGCTGATTGAGAAGCGCGCCGGCGCCGGCGCGCCCAGACCGGGAGCAGCGAAAACAAACGGAGTAGAAGCCGCAAAACACAGAACCATACCCCAGGTGACCTGGCTCTTATACAAAAATCACGAGGCCGACCCACTCAAGGGGGTAGGTAT